>JACYMC010000148.1 GCA_015272195.1 Candidatus Sericytochromatia bacterium | reverse complement strand
GTCTACTGTGCCCGCGGGGACATGGAAAACCGGATCAAAGAGCAGAAACACGACCTCGCTGCGGGACGAACGTCAGCGCATCTGTTTCGGGCCAATCAGCTTCGGCTCTGGTTTTCAGGGCTGGCGTATATTCTGGTGCAAGCGATTCGCCGGCTCGGATTGACGGGCACAAAGCTCGCCAAAGCACAGGCCGGAACAATTCGGCTCAAGCTGTTGAAGGTAGCGGCGCGCGTCCTGCATGTCGGTGGGCACCTGATCTGTCAATTGGCGAGCGCGTGCCCCTTTCGTTCTCTGTGGGGACAGGTTCTGAAGCGATTGCGAATACCGTGAGCCTGAGCCCCTTCACCAAGATCTCAATCGCCTGAAACCAGGTTATCTTTGGCCTGTCGTCTTTCACCCAGCGAACGAACAAAGACAATGAATCAAGCGTGAAACGGCCTGTTCAGAGGCTACCGAGTTCAGTAAAAACTCCCGAAATATACCCTACACCTTATGTGAACGCACCTTTGTGAGAAATGCGGGTTAGCATCCCGGCCTGAGCAAGCCAAATACCCGGCATAAACAGCAACTTACTGGGTCTGTACCAGCTCCGGGCCTACACGGTAGTCGCCATTGAGCCAGGCCAGAATTTCCTGGGCTGCAGGGTGCCCGGTTTCGGCCCAGGGCGTGTAGCGCTGCCGGAGCGCTTCAGCCTTATCTTCCAGGCGATCCAGGCCAATATCCTGCAGGGTGAGCAGGTCCTCGCTTATCATCTGCCCCAGTTCCGGGCCGCAGATCTGCACCGCAGCCGCTTCGGTAGCGGCCCGGTAAGCATAAGCGTCACCCTGCCGATAGCTCTCAGCCAGCGTCAGTGCAGGGATACAGGCCAATGTCGGCTGCAGGGCGGGGTTGATGCCGTGGGCGCTGATGGCTGCGCCCATGCTGGCCGGACGGCCGGTAAAGCCACGCAGATAGAGGTATTGCGACATGCGCTGCCCGTCGTTGACGGGGTAGTTGTCCCATAACAAGGGCTTGCGCTGCAGCTGCTGCGCCACGCGCTGCAGGTGCCCGCCTGAAAAAGCCCGGCTGCAGACCTCTTCGCCGGTCCAAAAGATCTCAATCGCCGGATCCAGCGCAGCTCCGAGGGTTTCGAGGTAGGCATCCGGACGCTGACCAAAGACCCGATCCAGCACCGGGTCATCGGAGTAGTAACTCGGGCAAAAAATCAGCCGGCTGGAGGGGTTGCGGTCCTGAATCCAGTGCAGCACCTCAATCTGGCGCTGGGCCAGATCGGGCATAGCGCCAGACATATCGTCAAAGAGAATCGCCAGATCATCCAGCCCGACTTCTGCCAGGCGGTCAAGCTTGCGCTGCAGGGCCCGTTGGGCAGCAGTATCAAAATCACGATAAATCTCATAAGGGCTCAGCCCGATGCCAAAGCGCCAGTGCTGCTGGCGGCAGAAGGTGGCAAAGGCTTGCAGGGCCTGCTGCTCGGCTTCAGGATGGGCTTCCTGCCAGCGGCGGCGCAAAAATGCATCGCCTTTGGGCGCGTACAGATAAAAGCCGTAACCCACGGGCAAAAGGGTCTGTACCACCTGCTGACGCTGTTCCCAGGTCCAGCAGCGGCCATAGAAGCCTTCAATAATGCCCAGAGTGGCTGGCGGCGCTTTACTCATCCAGCCAGTTTACCGGGGTAATCTGGCCTGTCAGCCAATCCTGGCGAAGAATGGCATAGTGCACCGTATCCAGACAGAGACCGTCAGCCGTTGGCCAGTCCTGGCGGTAATGGCCTTCTTTGACATAACCACACAGGCGAAAGACGCGGCGCATGGCATGATTGTCCAACCGGGTGGTGCCAGCCATACGATCCAGGGCGGGCCAGGTTTCAAAGACATAGCGTGTCAGCCACTGTAGTGCTTGTCGACCCAGACCCTGGCCCCGCCAAACCTGGCGAATGCGCAAATCAAACATGGGATAGCCATCGTCGGCGATATCGTCCAGATCAAAAATCCGTACAAATCCGGCCTGAGCATCCTGATCTGTGGCCAGCCAAAAACTCTGGTGGTTGCTGCTAAAAAAATAACCCTGGGCGATTTTTTCAAGCAGCTGGGTTTCGCTGGCCTGAGGCTGGCCATGAAAAGGCCAGGGCTCGCTGAGCAGCCACTGGCTCAGCTGCTCAGCTTCAGCGGGTAAATTCAGAGGGGTGATCTGCATGATCTCTGGTCTGTCAGAATATCAGGCTTTGCCGCCCTGGCTCTGGCTTTCTTCCTGCTCGGGGGTCACTTCTTCGATCACCACTTCAAGATCTTCGAGCGAGAGGGTGTCGTCAAGCTGGCCAGAGGCCTGGAGCTCTCCCAGCAACTGCTGCAGAATCTCGGGGGGCAGATCCTGGGGCATGACCATCTGCGGCATCTGGGGCATCTGATACTCCATCTGCAGGTGGAAGAGATTGGTAACCACTTCCATGCGGATATTGGTCATCATCTCCTGAAACAGTTCGCGCGACTCGCGCTTGTACTCAATCAGGGGGTCTTTCTGACCATAAGCCCGCAGGCCAATGCCTTCGCGCAGAGCGTCCATTTCGTGCAGGTGGTCAATCCACTTCTGGTCAATCACGCGCAGAATCACCATGCGCTCGACATCCCGCAGGGTCTCTGGGCCCATAATGGCTTCTTTGGCATCATAGGCGTTGAGGGCCTGCTCTTTTAAGAAGACCTCCAGGCCTTCAATCGGCAGGCGCATTTCTTGCACATCAATGGCGTCCAGCAGCGGAATATGGCTCACCATCTCCTGGCGCAAGCCCGCCAGATCCCATTCTTCTTCGGGCACGCCAGGGGTTACATAGCGGTGCATCATGTCTTCCATATTGCGGGTGATCATTTCTTCGACCACCGGGCGTAGGCTGTCGCCCTCGAGAATCTTGCGGCGCTGATCATAAATAATCGTGCGCTGGCCGTTCATGACCTCATCGTAGTCAAGGATGCTCTTGCGCACGCCAAAGTGGTACATTTCCACTTTTTTCTGAGCATTCTCAATTGCTTTGGTGACCATACCCGATTCAATCGGCTCGTTTTCGTCAACCTTGAGCATTTCCATGACTTTAGAGACGCGATCACCGCCAAACATACGCATCAGATCGTCTTCCAGCGAGAGGAAGAAACGGCTGGAGCCCGGATCCCCCTGGCGGCCGGCACGGCCACGCAGCTGGTTGTCGATACGGCGTGACTCATGGCGCTCCGTACCAATCACGTGCAGGCCACCGGCCTCGCGCACCTTGATGGCTTCTTCATCGACCTGCTGCTTCATTTCAGCCAGGATTTTTTCTTTGAGTTCAGGGGCGGCGGTGTCGGGGTCTTCGCCCAGCTGGCGCAGCTTGCGAATCATCAGAAACTCAGGGTTACCGCCCAGCAGAATATCCGTACCACGACCGGCCATGTTGGTGGCAATGGTGACCGCACCGTAACGGCCCGCCTGGGCGATGATTTCGGCTTCTTTTTCGTGGTTTTTGGCGTTCAGCACGTTGTGCTTAACCCCCCGACGCTTGAGAATATCGCCGATGCGCTCGGATTTTTCGATCGAGACCGTTCCGACCAGCACCGGACGGCCCAGGGCGTGCATGGCTTCGATCTCGTCGGCCACGGCGTTGAACTTGCCGTTGACATTTTTGTAGATCACATCCGGCTGATCCTGGCGGGCAATCGGGCGGTTGGTGGGAATCACCACCACCGGCAGCTTGTAGATCTTGCCAAATTCGGCCTCTTCGGTAATAGCGGTACCAGTCATGCCGCCCAGCTTGCGGTAGAGGCGGAAGTAGTTCTGCAGGGTAATGGTGGCCAGGGTCTGGGTTTCGTCCTGAATTTTGACGTTTTCTTTGGCTTCAATGGCCTGATGCAGACCGTCGCTGTAACGGCGGCCAAACATCAGACGGCCCGTGAACTCGTCCACGATCACGGCTTCGAGTTCGCCGCGCTCGTTGGGGCGAACCACATACTCCACATCGCGGCGATAGAGTTCTTTGGCCTTGAGGGCGATCAGCAGGTGGTGAGCGTATTCAGGATGCTCAGCCGAGAAGAGGTCATCAATATTGAGCACGCGCTGGGCTTTGAGAATGCCGCGCTCGGTCAGAATAACGTTCTTTTGCTTCTCGTCGATAATGTAATCACAATCCTGCTCGTCTTCTTCGTAATCGACCTCGTCGAGCAGTTTTTTCTTTTTGTTGTACTCTTTGTGTTTGCCTTCGAGCTGTTTGACAATTTTGCAGAACTGCCGATAGGTTTCAGCGGGCTGGGCCAGCTGGCCAGAAATGATCAGCGGGGTACGGGCCTCGTCGATCAGAATCGAGTCGACTTCGTCGATAATGGCAAAGTTCAGCTCGCGCTGCACACACTGAGAGAGATTGGTCGACATGTTGTCGCGCAGGTAGTCAAAACCAAACTCGTTGTTGGTACCGTAAATCACATCACCAGCATAGACTTTGCGGCGTTCGTGGGGGGTGAGATGGTGCAGAATCGCGCCAACCTGAAGGCCCAGAAAGCGGTGAATCTGACCCATCCACTCTGCGTCACGGCCGGCGAGATAGTCGTTGACGGTCACAACGTGTACACCGCGCCCGCCCAGAGCGTTGAGGTAGGTAGGAGAAGTTGAGACCAGGGTTTTGCCTTCACCGGTTTTCATCTCAGAAATCTGGCCCCGGTGCAGCACAATGCCGCCCACCAGCTGGACGTCATAATGACGCTGGCCCAGCACGCGTTTGGAGGCTTCACGCACGGTGGCAAAGGCCTCGGGCAGGATCTGGTCCAGCATTTCGCGTTCTTTTTCGTAATTTTTGTCTTTGTCGCGAATATCGCGGGTAGCGTTATCGATGCGGAGTTTAAATTCGTAGGTGCGGTTGCGCAGGTCGTCGTCGCTCAGGTGCTCTACATCGGCTTCGAGTTGGTTGATGCGCTCAACAATCGGCTGGATTTTATCAATGGCGCGTTTGTGGGGGTCGCCCATCATCTTTTGAATCAGTTTCAGCATGGTCTGGTCCTTTGGACTTTTTTCTCTCTTCTATTGTAACGTTCCTCAGTAAATTTTAAAGGTTTTAGCTTCAGATTCACTCTGCATCACCCTCCTGGCGGGCTTTTGCCAGGGTGCTGGTGGTGGAGTAGCCACTTTCAAAAGGCAAAAAAACGGCCTGAATGCCGTACTTTTGCAGGGTAGGGCTTTCGGGCAGATTATCGAGAGTATAGTCGCCCGCTTTGGCATAAAGCGAAGGCTGCACCTGGGCAATCAGTTCATCGGCAGTGGTTTCAGCAAAAATACTCACGGCATCCACGCAGCGCAGACCCGCCAGCAGCTCAGCCCGATCCTGGTCGCGGTTGACCGGACGACCGGGGCCCTTGAGCGCTCGGACCGAGGCATCGGCGTTGACGCCTACCAGCAGCAGATCGCCCTGCTGGCGTGCGGTCTGCAGGTAGCGCAGATGGCCGATGTGCAGAATATCAAAGCAGCCGTTGGTCAATACCAGACGCCGGCCCCGGTGGGCTGCACACCAGGCGGGCAAATCGTTAAAAGCAATGATTTCAGACATATGCTTATCATACGTTTAATTTTAGGTTAATACAAGTCAGATAAATGGTTAAAGACAGGATAATCTAAATCATAAGTACACAGTGTCAGAGGGTAGATCTATATTATGGAACTTCAGCGCATATCTTCTACGCCGCCTGGCGGCGGGGCTTCAGGCCCTGGTCCCCGTAGCATTCAGTCCAGCCCCTCAGCCACCGTACGTCCTGCGCAATCTGCTGCTGAAAGCGACAGTTTTCATTTTTCGCTCAAAGGCCAGACCAATGGCCAGCCCGCCCGTCAGATTCGATTTGCGGCAGAGACACCCGCACCCGCGCAGGTCTTTGGCAATGCCGTGCACGTCGACAGCCTGCCAGAACCGGGTCCCAAAGTGTTTGGCACCCTGAGCGTCACACCCAGCCAGGCCCATCAGCTTAAAGCCGCCGAAGCCCGTGCTTTTGACCGCTTCCGCCATGCGGCCAACAACCCCGAGCGCGGCTCACTGCAAGCCAAATTAAATCAGGCGGCCATGCAGCAATATCAGCCCGGTTATATGGAGCATGTGGGCCAGGTACATATCACCGAAAACGAATCCAAAGAAGTCATGAAGGCCCTGCAGCGCTACGGCGAAGATCTGGCCAGCATCTCGATCACAGGCCGCGATCGCAAGGGTATGCAGCGCTATGTTGAAGATCGCTTCTTTATTACCCTCTTTGACCGCGACAAAGACGAATTTGAAGATTATTTTAAGGGGGGCGTCAAAGACTTCTTTGGCGACAGCTTTGGTAACAGCCAGGCCCAGCCACAGGTGCAGGCTTCAGAACCGGCCATGTCAGCCCGCGATGCGCTGATTCCCCTGCCCGATCAAAATCCCGAAGAGCAGTACAAGGTGCGCTATCTGCGCCCGCGTCTGGGCGTGAGCATTCGCGGCCTCGACTTTGAAGAGTTAAAGCTGCGCCCCAAAGTGGATCTGGTGCGCGTGCAGGGCCCGGCCCAGACCGAAGTGCGGGTGGAAGCCGATCTGCCCTACAAAATGAACGGCGAGTTCCGGCCCGAGGCCCATGTCTCAGCCCGCCGCATTCTGAATCACAAGCCCGGTGAGTACGGTGGCCTGCGCGACAATGTCTTTGTGGAAGGCCGCACCAGCTATGAATTTCACGAGCAGCGCGTGCGCGCCACGGTAGGCCTCAACAAGCAAATCTCGCCCGATGAATCCGTGGGTGTCTATGCCCTCTACAGCCAGCAGTTTGAAGGCATGAAATCTGAAGACGCCGCCATTGGCGTCAACTACCAGAAGCGCTGGGATTAAAGCCTGCTGTCAGCCCGGATCTGTTGCAGTATCTTCTGACTGAATACGGTCCAGTTGAGTTCTTCGCGGTAGCGGCGGTAAGCCGCTTCAGCGAGCTGCTGATAGCGTTCCGGGTCCTGGTGCAGGGCCAGCACAGCGGCGGCATAGTCGGCAGCACTGGCCTCAGCGGGCAGGAGGATGCCGTTGTCTTTGACAGCCGAACTGACCCCACCCACATCAGCAGCCAACACGGGCAAGCCATAAGCCGCCGCTTCGGCGTAGACCACCCCAAAACCTTCGGCCCGTGAGGGCATCACCAGCAAATGACTCTCGCTCAGCAATTGCCGCAGCCGCACCTGATCAGCAGGCTGAGCTTTGTTTAAAAAGCCGTGCAGATGCACCTGCTCTGCCAGATCAGCAGGAATTTCAGGGGTACAGCCCACCAGCTGCAGCTGAATCTTTAAGCCCGCCTGGTTTAAATGCTGCAGCATCTCCAGCACACACGGTCCGCCTTTGCGTTCCCAGTCCTTGCCAATAAACAGCATCTGCCAGGATTTGGTCTGGCGTTGCTGCCAGAGCGTCTGAAGGGTCTCAGCATCCGGTGTGGGGTTCAGATTGGCCCCAAAAGGCAGCACACTGATCCGCGCCGCATCCAGTTCGTAATGCCGGCAGGCGGTTTGCGACGACCAGTCGGAAGGAAAAAACAGGTGCCGCACGTTTAAAAAAGCCAGTTGCTCGGCCTGCTCCCAGCTTTTGAGAATCAGGGGATCACTGTCCCGGTAACGGGGGTAGGTTTGGGTTAAAAGCACCGAAGGCATGTCCTCCCAGTAAAAACAGGGCAGATCGGTCTGCAGATAGGCCAGACCAAAAGCCCCATGCGACAGCACTGCATCCGGTCGGTGCTGGGCCAGTTTCTTTTCGAGGCAGCGCGCCAGCCATTGCAGGCAGGTGGGGCTGATGGCATGCCAGAGGGAGTCGGCTGAAACATAGGGTGTGGTGGTGATTGAGCGGTAAATGCCTTCGGCAAGGTAATCTTTGATATTCAGGTGCAGCAGCTCAGCTCCCTGGGCTTTGAGGGCCTGTGAAAGTTGCCAGATAGTCCCTGACCAGTGCAGCTGATCGTCCTGTTCTCCGTCGCAGATAAAAGCCAGTTTCATGGGTGTTTATCACTCTCTGGATCTGATATGAACCTGATTTTAGCATGCCCTGCCGCGCAGGGCTGCACAGCTTTCTTGTGCATCTGTGTGGAATTAAAGCCGGCATTTGTGTTAGGATCAACACAAAGCCAGAAAGGTAATCACCGGATGGGCCTTCGATGGAAACTGCGGGAACTGATGCAGCAGCGCCGGGTCAGCAACAAACAGCTGGCTGACCAGCTGGGCGTGCACCGCAATACGGTTCTCCAGCTTAAAGAAGAATGCCCCACCATGATCCGGCTGGAGTACCTCGAAAGCCTGTGCCAGTTGCTCAACTGCCAGCCGGCGGATCTTTTTGACTTTTGCCCGGCCCCGGCGGTGACCAGCGCTACGGAAGCCCGGCACAGATCTGTACCATAAACAGTAAATACGATTGATTGCGAAGGAGCAGTTTCATGGGTCAAGGTTCCGAACTCATTTCCTACGTCAAATCCCTGCAGAATGCGGATGAATACCGTGCTTTGCACTGGGAGGGCAGTTTTGAAGACTATCTGGATATGGTCTACGATAACCCCAAAGTGGCCCGCTCCGCCTTTCAGCGCGTCTTTGACATGGTGATGTCCTTTGGTTCAGAGGAGTACACTGAATACAAAAAGCGTATCATTCGCTATAAATTTTTTAATGACCCTTATGGTCAGGGCTCGGACGCCATCTTTGGCCTCGACATTCACCTGATGAAGCTGGTACAGGTGCTCAAGGCCGCAGCTCGCCGCTACGGTACTGAAAAGCGCGTGATTCTGCTGCATGGTCCGGTCGGCTCCTCTAAGTCAACCGTCGCCCGCCTGCTCAAAAAGAGCCTGGAGCGCTACTCCCGCACCCCCGAAGGGGCCATGTATACCTACAGCTGGGTCCTCGATGACGGCACGGTGATTCCCAGCCCCATGCACGAAGAGCCGCTGAAACTGCTGCCCCAGGACGTGCGGGAGCAGGTCATGGAAAAGATCAATGAGCGGGTGGCTACCGAAGATCGCATTGTGATTGAGGGCAACCTCAACCCGCTCTGCCGCTATTACTACAACGATTTTATGGAAAAGTATGACGGCGACTGGACCCAGGTGCTCAAGCACATCAAGGTGCGCCGCATGGTGATCTCCGAGCGCGATCGCACGGGCATTGGCACCTTTCAGCCCAAGGACGAAAAAAACCAGGACTCCACCGAGCTGACGGGCGACATTAACTACCGCAAAATTGCCGAATACGGTTCCGACTCTGACCCCCGTGCCTTTAACTTTGACGGGGAGTTCAACGTGGCCAACCGGGGCATCATTGAGTTTATTGAGGTGCTCAAGCTGGACGTGGCCTTTTTGTATGACCTGCTGACCGCTTCGCAGGAGCACGTGATCAAACCCAAGAAGTTTGCCCAGACCGATATCGACGAGGTGATCATTGGCCACACCAACGAACCGGAGTTCCGCAAGCTGCAGAGCAACGAGTTTATGGAGGCCCTGCGCGACCGCACCATCCGCATTGATATCCCGTATATCACCAAGCTCAGCGAAGAGATCAAAATCTACGAAAAAGATTTTAATCCGCGCAAAATCAAGGAGATGCATATTGCGCCCCACACCATCGAAATGGCCTCCATGTGGGCCATTCTGACCCGTCTTGAGGAGCCCAAAAAGCACCAGCTGACCCTGCTGCAGAAGCTCAAGCTCTACAACGGCCAGATGGTGCCCGGCTTTACCGAAGACAACGTCAAGGAGCTGCGCAAAGAGGCCGTGCGCGAGGGTCTGAGCGGTATCTCACCGCGCTACATCCAGGACAAACTCTCCAATGCCCTGGTCAAATACGCCGACGAAAAATACATCAACCCCTTTATGGTGATGAACGAGCTGGACGCGGGCCTCAAACACCACGGCCTGCTCAATTCCGAGGACGAAAAAAAACGTTACAAGGAACTGCTCGGCGTGGTCAAAGAGGAGTACGAAAACATCGTCAAAAGCGAAGTGCAGCGTGCGATCTCTGCTGACGAGGAGGCCATCCGCAATCTGGCGGGTAATTACATCGAGAACGTGAAAGCCTATACCCAGAAAGAAAAGGTCAAAAACAAGTACACCGGCAACTACGAGCAGCCCGATGAGAACCTGATGCGGGCCATCGAAGAAAAAATCGACATCCCCGAAAGCCGCAAAGACGACTTCCGCCGGGAGATCATGAACTACATCGGGGCCCTGGCGATTGAGGGCAAGACCTTTGAGTTCAACACCAACGCCCGCCTGCAGAAGGCCCTGGAACTGAAGCTGTTTGAGGACCGCAAGGACTCGATCAAGCTCACCAGCCTGCTGAGCAACGTGATGGACGAAAAAGCCCAGCAGCAGATCGATATTGTCAAAGAGCGCCTGATCAAAAACCACGGCTATAACGAGGCCTCGGCCACCGATGTGCTCAACTTTGTGGCCAGCATCTTTGCCCGTGGGGACGTGAAGGACCGCTAAATGGTAAACCAGACCAAAATTGATCAGGACCTGGGGCGCTTCAAGCGGATCATTCGTGGCAAGGTGCGCGAAAACCTCAAGAAGTACGTGACCCAGGGTGAGATGATGGGCAAGCAGGGCAAAGACATTGTCTCTGTGCCCATCCCCCAGATCGATATCCCCCGCTTTAAGCTCGACGGCAACAAAGGCGGGGGCGTGGGTTCTGGCGAGGGTGAGCCGGGGGATCCGGTCGGTAGCGAGCAGGGCGAAGGCTCAGGTGCTGGCCAGGCCGGCGATCAGGAAGGCCAGCACGCCATTGAGGTCGAGTTTACCTTTGATGAGTTTGTGGAGATCATGGCCGAAGAGCTGGAGCTGCCCAATATTGAACCCAAGGGCAGCGAGCAACTTCAAAGCCAGAAAGGGCGCTACAAAAGCATTACCCATGTGGGGCCCAACTCGCTGCGTCACTTTAAGCGCACCTACAAAGAGGCCCTGAAGCGCCAGATCTCAGCCGGAGAATACAACCCAGACGATCCCATGATCATTCCGATCCGCAAAGATCAGCGCTACCGCTACTGCCAGGAAGTGCCCGAGCCAGTGACCAATGCGGTCATCATTCTGATGATGGACGTCTCGGGCTCCATGGAAGACGAGCAAAAAGAGATTGTGCGCATCACCTCCTTCTGGATCGACACCTGGCTGCGCAGCCATTACAAGGGGCTGCAAACCCGCTATATTATTCACGATACGGTCGCCAAAGAGGTCGATAAGGACACCTTCTTCCGCATCCGCGAAAGCGGCGGCACGGTGATCTCCAGCGCCTATAAGCTCTGTGCCGAGATGATCCAGAAAGAGTACCCGGCCGATCAGTGGAACATTTACCCCTTTCACTTTTCAGACGGCGACAACTGGTCTGAGCGCGATAACGAGGCCTCGATTCAGATCATCCGCGATATTCTGCTGCCGGCCAGCAATCTGTTTTGTTATGGTCAGGTCGAAAGCCGCTACGGCTCGGGCAAGTTTATCAAGGAGCTCAGCAAGCACTTTGGCGAAGAAGACAAAATCACCCTCAGCAAAATTGAAAACAAAGACGCCATTCTGACGGCTATCAAAGAATTTCTTGGCAAAGGAAAATAATATGACCCTGACGCCCGAACTGGAAGCCACGCGCCAGCAAATTGAGGCCTATGCCCGCGATTACGGGCTGGACTTTTATGAGGTGATCTTTGAAATGGTCGATTTTGAGACCATGAATCAGATCGCAGCCTATGACGGCTTTCCGGTGCGCTACCCGCACTGGCGCTTTGGCATGGAGTACAACCGCCTCAGCAAGGCCTACGCCTACGGCCTGCAGAAGATCTATGAGCTGGTGATCAACACCGATCCCTGCTATGCCTACCTGATGAACTGCAACCGCGACATAGACCAGAAGACCATTATTGCCCACGTCTACGCCCACTGCGACTTTTTTAAAAACAACGCCACCTTTGCCCATACCAACCGCAAAATGATTGACGTGATGGCTAATCACGGTACCCAGATTCGCAAATACATTGAGCGCTACGGCGAAGACACGGTCGAGGCCTTTTTAGACACCTGCCTCTCGCTGGAGAACCTGATCGACAACCACAGCCCCCACATTTTGCGCTATGAAACCAAAAGCCTGAACCAGACCAGCTATATGGACGACGCGCAGGAAACGCCACCCAACTTCCGTCTGCGGGCCAAGCCCCATATGGACAAATACATCAACCCCACTGATTATATTGCCGAACAGGAACAGGCTTATAAAGACGAGCAGAAGCGCTACAAGGAGCAGTTCCCTTCGGAGCCCTACCGCGACGTGCTCCTGTTTCTGATGCAGCACGCCCAGCTGGAGAACTGGCAGGTCGAAGTGCTCTCGATTGTGCGCGATGAGGCCCTCTACTTTGCGCCCCAGCGGGCCACCAAGATCATGAACGAAGGCTGGGCCAGCTTCTGGCACTCCAATATCATGACCCAGCGGGCGGCAGAAGCCTCTGAAATTGTCGATTTTGCCGATTTACACTCGGGCACCATGGCCATGTCGGGCCAGAACCTCAACCCCTATAAAATTGGCCTGGAGATCTTCCGCGATATCGAAGATCGCTGGAATACCGGCCGCTTTGGCAAAGAATACGATGAAATTGAATCTTACGAAGAAAAGCGCAACTGGAACAAAGACCTGGGGCTAGGCCGCAAAAAGGTTTTTGAGGTGCGGCGGGTCTACTCTGACATTATGTTCCTCGATGAGTTTCTGACCATGGAGCTTTGCCAGCAGCTCAAGCTTTTTACCTTTGAATACAACGGCAGCTCAGAGCAGTATGAGATTGCCTCGCGCCAGTACCAGGATATCAAGCACAAACTGCTGACCAGCCTGACCAATTTTGGAGAGCCCTATATTGAGGTTGTGGACGGCAATTATGGCAACCGCAGTGAGCTGCTGCTCAAACACACCCACAACGGCGTGGATCTCAAGCAGGACTATGCCCAGGATACCCTGCGCAACCTGTATACAATCTGGAAGCGCCCGGTCAACCTCGAAACCATCGTCGACGATCGCCCCACTCTTCTGAGCTTTGACGGCAGCGATCACAGTAGCCGGACTCTTTAGGCTTCAGCCGGATCCCGCAGCGTAAAGACAAAATTCTCTCGCGTCCGGCGGATCACCCGGCGTGTGGCAGCCCCGATCAGGCCGGCTTTTAAAGCCGGCGCCAGGGGCAGGATCATGTCTTCATGAAACCATTCAAAGGACTGGCCGTTTTCGCAGACCTGCTGTTGTTCAATCGCCCAGGCCACCCTGTGCAGTCCCAGCGGCCGCACCAGCTGGCGGTACAGCGCCTGCAACCGGGCTTCGGTACTGAGGCTGAGATACCTGAAGCGCGTATGGTAAAACACAGCGTTGTGAAACCAGGCGGGGATGGTAATAATGCCGTCCAGCACCAGACGTTCAGCCGTCAGCTGCAAGAGATCCAGCACCAGCTGACCCAGACCCAGGCCGGGGTATTGCTGACCGGGCAGGGCCGGCCGCAGCTCGCTAAAGGACTGGCGGGGATTCTGCAGGCACATCCACTCAATGCCCAGCAGCCCAAAATGCTGCCCGTCAAACCGGCTGTCGACACTGTCGGAACGGTCAAAGTACAGCTGCCGGCGACGCACCACGATTTCGTGCAGCAAGCGCTCTGGCTTAACCTCCTGGTCATAGAGCATCAGGCGATGCTCAAAGGGATCCGCCGTATGCAGCTGGAGCTGAATCCGGTCAAAGCCCAGACGATCCAGGGCTTCATAAACCCCATAAGCTTCAAAGGCCTGCTCAATACCGTTATAGGAATAATAGCCCAGATAAAGACCTGCAGAGTCTGGCCCGGTCAGACTGCGAGCAGCTTCGGTGCTGGCCCGTAAAACATAGGGCGACAGGCGCCGGGCAATGTCGCGGCGGCGCGATAAGCTGGCATCGCCTGCGCGCGGCATTCAGGCCTTTGCAGCCAGGCTTCCCATGGTGCCGAGGGCTTCAAGCCAACCTGTCAGCGCCTGGGGATGGCGCATCAGATTCTGGCGACGCTGGATTAAGGCCTGGCGATGGGTTTGTAAAGCCCTCGGATGGGCCAGCAGATGCCGGGCTTTGGCAACATAGTCAGCCTGGATCTCACAGATCAAAGGGGTGTAATGCATCTGGCGATAAGCCGCAGCTACAATACGGCCCCGCAGCCGCTGGCCCGGCCAGGTCAGGATCGGGCAGCCCAGCCCCAGGGCTTCAAAGGCCAGCTTGCCTGCGCCAAAATAAAAGGGGTCGAGTAAGAGATCCAGCTGGGTCAGCAGGGCCAGAAAATCCGGCGCCGGCAAGCGGGACAGCCAGATGACCTGAGCCACTGCCGCACCGAGCACCTGCGCCATCTGGTCCTGCATCGCGGTATTCCAGGCCGGCAGCGGGCTCTCACAGAGCACCAGCCGGGCCTGCGGTGTCTCGTTCAGGATCTCAGCCAGGGCCCGCAAAAAATCAGGGCTAAACTTGAGCAGGTTATGGGGGGCACCCACCAGCACCGCATCTTCGGGCAGCTGGGTTCCACGCCAGACCCGCTGACTGGCCTGAATCTGATCGGCACTGTACAGTAGGGGCAGTGCGGGCAGGCGTAGCAGTTTTTCGCGGTAATGGGTATCGTTGACCGGTGGGTCCAGACTCTCGGTGCTCAAAAAGTACTGCATGCGGGGGTTGCCCGTGGTGCTGACACTGCCCCAGGAAGTAAACTGCACCCTGCCCAGCTGATAAAAAGGCAGCAGATAGTTAAAGGCATCGGTGCCGCTTTCCCAGAAATAGACCAGGTCCAGCTCAAAGGCCTGAATCTCACGGGCAGCCTGGGCCAGCACAGGTGAAAGGGTCTGCAGGGTAATGCCTGCGCTGTCGGCCCAGGCCTGCAACAGGGGACGGGAGCGCTGCAGGCAAAAAAGCGTAATTTCCAGGCCGGTCTGGGCCATTTCAGACCATAAAATCTGATTGCCAAACAAAAAGAGTTTTTCCTGCTCCGGGGTCACCACCAGACCAATGCGCAGGGCATCGGCCGCGGGGCCCCAGCGGGGCGGGGCGGGCAAGACAAACATATCACCAAAGGCCTGCCGGATCGGGGCATCGGCTTCGGTCAGGTAATTGATATCAAAACAGGGCTCAAAGCTGGTGGTGCGCAGGCTGTCTGAGGCCTGCGCGAGGCTGATCAGCTGGTGGTACTGCGTGGGAATCTGCGCCAGTTGCGTACACAGTCGGGTCCGATCGCTTTGCAAAGATGGCAGGGGCAGATAGACCCAATCCATCTGAAAGCGCCAGAGCAGGTTATGGGGCATCAGGGCGCTGGCCTGCCCAAAGGCCGCACGGGCCTTGTCTGCCTGCAATAGCGAAAGATACAGTCGCCCCAGATGATAATGCAGCAGGGGCTGCTGGGACTGGAGCTGCAGGCTTTGCTGATAGTGCTCCAGGGCACTCTCATAGCGGCCCAGACTCAGCTCACAATGACCGATTTGGGCATAGCCTTCGGCAAAATCCGGGTGCTGGGCCAGCAGCTCCTGCCACAAACGGCTGGCCGTCGCGGGCTGGCCCCGAAACAGATAATAGCTGGCCAGCAGATCTTTGCCCTGCCACCAGGCCGGACGCCGGGTAATCTCCTGCTGCAGCTCAGCGGCTGAGGCCTGAGCGCTGTCGAGCCAACGATACCAGATACTGGCACGATGCTGACCATTCAGCGCTGGATAGGCCAGCAGCGCCCTTTCAATCTGATAACGCAGCGGCAGCGGCATTGCAAGAGACTCCAGCACGGTCATAATAGCGTTTTCAAGCTCAGGACTGAGGGGCTTCCAGTCCTGCGACCAGCCGCCGCGCCAGTGACGCTCAATTTCATTCAGACACTGCTGGGCCATCTCAGGGTGATTGGTTTGCCAGGCCAGCACCGCCAGCCAGAACCAGTATTCAGGGCTCTGGTGCAACGTGGGGGCGGCGGCCTCATAGGCCGTCCAGGCTTCAGGCAGCTGATGTTCAGCATGCAGCTGTCTGGCCTGACTGAACAACGGGTGCATCAGGCCTTCCGCCGCCAGAGCCGGCGGCGCTGACCCTGCTCTTTTTCGCCTTGTTTGTGCAGCCAGTGATGCAGCTTATCGGGGGTGTTGGTAATAATGCCGTTCAGCTGGCGCTTGATCATGCGCTTCATCTGCTTGGGCGAGTCAACCGTAAAGGTAAAAATTCGGACGCCGGTTTCTTTGCTGCGCTTTAAAAAAGCACGGGTCACCAGATTGCGGCGCACGGTCAGGGCGTCGGCCCGGGTGCGCAGCACCAGCT
This sequence comes from Candidatus Sericytochromatia bacterium, assembly GCA_015272195.1. Lineage (GTDB taxonomy): Bacteria > Cyanobacteriota > Sericytochromatia > UBA7694 > UBA7694 > JACYMC01. The sequence goes on along the minus strand of JACYMC010000148.1, from coordinate 60,435 downwards.
GGTAGGCCTGGTAACCATAAATCGGAATCTTGGGACGCAGATTGGTGCGGATGGTATCGCCATACAGCAGGGCCGTCGAAAGCCGCGGCGCCTGCTCTTTGATGCGGATCAGCGGCAGGGTGCTGAAAGACGACACCAGGGTATGGGGAACCATCTCGTATTCTTCCAGCAGAGCGATCAGATGGCGCTCAAAGTGGTCGTTCTCACGGCTGAAAGCGCCTTTTTTGATCTCCAGATTGAGCATAATTTTGCCAGCGGTCAGTTCCAGAACTTCCCGCAGGGTCGGAATGCGCTCATTGGCAAAACGCACCGGGTCAAACCAGCTGCCCGCATCCAGCGCTTTGAGCTGATCAAGCGTCTGGTTCTCAATGCGGCCTTCGCCGTTGGTCGTCCGGCGCAGAAAGCGATCGTGAAAGATCACGATCTGACCGTCTTTGGTGGTTTTGACATCCAGCTCAATCATATCGGCCCCCTGATCCATGGCCAGCTGAAAAGCGGGCAGGGTGTTTTCGGGCGCTTCTTTCGAAGCGCCCCGATGGGCGATTACCCAGATCTCACCTGCCGCTGTCAGGGGCTGCGGAAAGACCTTAGGGTAGGCCCGGATCTCGTCCCATAAACTGCTCATATGCTCTGTATTGCTTGCTGTAATGAAATTTTATTCTAACACACAGTGTATCAGCATCTATACTGTGCCTGTCACCGCAATGCCATGATCAGGAGCAAAACATGTCCACCGCCCTTCTGCTGTTCCCACACCAACTTTTTGATCCGCTGCCTGCTGCTCTGGCCGGGCTGCCGATCTACCTGCTGGAAGACAGTCTGTTTTTTTCAGATGCCCATTATCCAGCCCGCTTTCATATTCAGCGCCTGCTGTTTCACCGGGCCAGTCTGCTGGCCTATGCCGACCAGCTGCAACAGCAGGGCAACAGGGTTGTACACTGGCGCTATGCGGCGGATGTCAGCCTGCAGCAACGCCTGCAGCGCCTCAAAGAAGAAGGCCTTGATAGCCTGCACATCCTGGATCCGGTGGATTTTATGCTCGAAAAGCGCCTGGCCCGCGCCGCTGAACGCTGCCAGATCACGCTGCTGCAGCACGACAGCCCGGCCTTTTTAAACCCGCGCACAGCGGCTGAAAATCTGCCCCGACGCGGCGGCCGTTATTCTCAAACCCAGTTTTATATTGCCCAGCGCCAGCAGCGCGGCATTTTGCTCACGGACAGCGGCGGGCCCCTCGGTGGCAAGTGGAGCTTTGATCCCGACAATCGCAAAAAACTGCCGCGCGGGCATCAGGCCCCTGCAGTTACAGCCGCGCCTGATAATCCCTGGCTGCAACAGGCTCGCAGCGAGCTTCGGGGGCAGTTTCCTGAAGCCTGGGGCCAGGCCGATACCTTTTTGTGGCCGGTGACCCACAGCGCAGCCCGGCGCTGGCTGCAGCAATTTTTGCAGCAGCGCCTGGGCGGCTTTGGCGACTACGAAGATGCCATGGCGGTGCAACAGGATTTTGTCTATCATTCACTGCTGTCACCGCTGCTCAACAGCGGCCTGCTGACCCCGGCAGAGGTTTTGCAGCAAACCCTGGACTATGCGGCAGCTGAGGCCGTGCCGCTGAACGCGCTGGAGGGCTTTGTGCGCCAGATTATGGGCTGGCGTGAGTATTTGCGCCTGATGTACGTTCATTCCGGCGTGGCCATGCGCACCCGCAACTACTGGGGCCATAACCGTCCGATGCCCCGCGCATTCTATGAGGCCAGCACGGGCCTGCTACCGGCGGATCATGTGATCACAAAAGCCCGGCGCCTGGCTTATGCCCACCATATTGAACGCCTGATGGTGCTGGGCAATCTGATGCTGCTGTGTGAAATTCACCCCGATGCGATTTATACCTGGTTTATGGAGGCCTTTATTGACGCCTACGACTGGGTGATGGTGCCCAATGTCTACGGCATGAGCCAGTATGCCGATGGCGGCACCATGACCACCAAGCCTTATCTCAGCGGCTCCAGTTATCTGCGGCGCATGAGCGACTTTAAAAGCGGCCCCTGGTGTGCCATCTGGGATGGCCTTTACTGGCGTTTTGTATCCAAACACCGGGATTTTTTTCGCAGCAATCCTCGGCTGGCGGTCATGGATCGCCAGCTGGACAAAATGGGTCCAGACAAATTGCAGCAGCATCTGTCGGTGACTGAACGCTGGCTAGAAAATCTCTTTAGCGCAGGCTAAACCTAGAGGTGGATCAGATCTTCAAGATCGGTGGGGCGGCCCAGCAGACGCCAGAGGGTACTCAGCAGGCGACTGCTGGTCAGATAGTAGAGCGTGGCCAGCCGCTCGCCCTGGTTAGCCAGGTCGGCAAAAGCTTTGCGGTAATACACGGTCAGCTCACTGATTTCATTGAGGGCTTTTTCTGAGCAGTTGCGGTCCAGGCGGGGCATAAGGTCCAGCACAAAGCGGTGGTAGTTTTCAGCATAGAGCAGCAGTTGCTCCCGGAGAATCTCCGCTTCGGTTTCGGCTTCAGACATGATATTTTACCTTCAGATTGCAGATGATCAGCTTATGTTCAATTCTAAGCAAAATCAGCGACAAAAAACAAGCAGGAGGAGCGATATGCAAAGAACCTTTGACAAACCCGGCTTTAAAATCAACGGTTTTGGCGCTTTGCTGATGATTGTCATTATGTTTATCCTTGGCGGCGGTTTTGTACGGGCCAACGTTCCTATTTTTGGCGGACTTTTATGCCTGGGTGCCGTTTTTCTGGGGCTTCCTGGTCTTTATGCTGTGCAACCCAATGAGTCACGCGTATTAACCTTTTTTGGTTCTTATACCGGCGTCATCAAAGATGCGGGCTTCTGGTGGTCCAATCCCTTTGCCGTCAAGCAAAAAGTCAGTCAGCGCGTGCGCAACTTCAACTCTGAGCGGCTCAAAGTCAATGACGCCAACGGCAACCCGATTGAAATTGCTGCGGTAATTGTCTGGAAGGTCACCTCACCTTCCAGTGCGCTCTTTGACGTGGATTCTTACGAGGATTTTATTCATATTCAGAGTGAAACCGCCATTCGCACCCTCTGCGGACACTATCCTTACGATAACGGCGAAGATCCGGGCCTTTCGCTGCGTGGCGACCCTGAAGAAGTGTCTGACACGCTGCAAAAAGAGCTGGAAGAACGGGTTCGCACCGCGGGCGTACAGATTATTGAAGCACGCCTGACCCACCTGGCCTATGCGCCTGAAATTGCCCAGGCCATGCTGCGACGCCAGCAGGCCCAGGCCATCATTGCTGCCCGCAAACAAATTGTAGAAGGCGCGGTGGGCATGGTGCAGATGGCCCTGCAGCAGTTATCAGAGCAGCAGATTGTGGAGCTGGACGACGAACGCAAGGCCATGATGGTCAACAACCTGATGGTGGCCCTGGTGTCTGAACACGAAGCCCAGCCCATTATCAACACCGGCAGCTTAAGCTGAGCCGCTGAACAAGGGCTTTGCCGCTCGCCAGACAGGCCTTAAAGCTAGGAACAAGCGAAGCAGGCCCATCTGATAAAAGATGGGCCTGCTGAAGGTCAAAGTCGTTTTCAGGCTTAACTGACTTTTGTTTCTTCTTTGAGGGCCCGGCGCAAAATCTTGCCCACATTGGTTTTGGGCAGCTCATCGCGAAAAGCCACAGCCTTGGGCACTTTATAGCCGGTCAGATGCTCACGGCAGTGGGTCAGAATTTCTTCTTCGGTCAGCGAAGCGTCTTTTTTGACCACATAAATCTTCACAACTTCACCGGATTTTTCATCGGGAATGCCGACGGCAGCAGCCTCAAGCACCTTGTCATGCTGGACGACCACCTCTTCAATCTCATTGGGATAAACGTTAAAACCAGAAACCAGAATCATGTCCTTTTTGCGGTCCACAATAGTGGTATAGCCACGCTCGTCCATATAGCCGATATCACCGCTTTTAAACCAGCCGTCTTCGGTCAGCACATTGGCGGTTTCTTCGGGCTGGTTCCAGTAACCCTGCATGACCTGGGGGCCCCGAATCCAGATTTCGCCGGGTTCACCCAGCGGCATTTCTTCGCCATCGTCATTGCGAATCGAGATTTCTGTTGAGGGAACCGGCAGGCCAATGGTGCCGTTGTATTCAGTTTCGGTCAGGGGATTAATACAGGCTGCCGGAGCGGTTTCAGTCAGGCCGTAGGCCTCCAGCAGGGTCACACCGGTAACCTTTTTCCAGCGCTCAGCCACCGGGCGCTGCACGGCCATGCCGCCACCGAGTGAGAGGCGGAAGCTGCTGAAGTCAAGCTTGGCAAAGTCGGGATGGTTCAGCAGACCATTAAAGAGGGTATTGACGCCGGTAAAGGTGGTGAAGCGCACTTTGGCCAGTTCTTTAACAAAGCCAGGAATATCGCGGGGGTTGGTAATCAGCACATTTTCAGCGCCCAGACTGCCGTAAATAAAGCAGTTGGCTGTCAGCGAAAAGATGTGATAAAGCGGCAGGGGTGTGATGATAACTTCTTTGCCTTCCGTGATTTTGGTGCGGATCCACTCGCGGGCCTGCAGCATATTGGCAATCATGTTGCGGTGGGTCAGTACCGCCCCCTTGGAAACGCCCGTGGTGCCGCCGGTATATTGCAAAAAAGCGATATCGCTGCGTTTGATATCAACGGGTTTGAGGGTCTTGCCCTGACCTTTGGCAAGGGCATCTTTGAGAGAGACCGCTTTGGGAATACGCCAGGCAGGCACCATTTTTTTGAGATGTTTGACCGCCAGATTCACAATCAGAGCCTTGGGAAACTTGAGCAGATCGCCCAGCTGGGTCGTGATCACATGCTGAACCTGGGTTTTGCTCAGCACACTCTCCAGGACGTGGCAAAAGTTTTCAACAATCACAATCGCTTTGGCACCGGAGTCTTTGAGCTGATGCTCCAGTTCCCGGCTGGTATAAAGCGGGTTCACGTTGACCACCACCAGGCCGGCGCGCAGAATACCAAACAAACAGACCGGGTACTGCAGAATATTGGGGCTCATAATAGCCACCCGGTCGCCCTTGACCAGTCCCAGTTCATGCTGCAGGTAGGCGGCAAAAGCCTGGCTAAGCTGGTCAATCTGGCCATAAGTCAGAGAGGTGCCCATATTGCTGAAAGCCGGGCGTTCACGGAACTTTTTAAAACTGGTCTCAAAGATTTCATTGATGGAGCTGAGGCTGTCAGGATCAATCGTGTGGGCCACGTCATTGGGGTAAGATTTTAACCAGATTTTTTCCATAAGACATGATACTCCTTGAAAATTGCGGCAGTTCGGCTGAAGTCCTGACTTCGTAATACCACAGGTTATTATACAAGCACTAATTTAAAAAACAAATGACAGTCATTTTTAAATCCGCAGATGCCCATCACGGGCTTTTTCTCGGTATTATAGAGAGCATACGCTACAATCATCCGATGAAAAGAGACAGCCATGAACGAAACCCTTACCGCCCAGAACCTGATTGAAGCCGAGCTGGCCCTGGATAGCCTTAAAGAACGGGTGGGGCAGTCTGATTTTCGCCGCGAACGCCAGAAAACCGAAGCCCTGCTGAAGCAGCTCAAACTGGACGCTGAAGACCTGAACCGCTATCTCGAAAAACTGGAAAACCTGCAGTCTGAACAATTTGCCCAGTTTCAGAACAGTTCAGCCCAGGTGCGGACCGAACTGGAAGCCCACCTGGCTGAAATGCCGCCGCTGCTTGAACTCTCGCCAGATGCGCTGAACCAGTGGGAACAGGCCCAGGCACAGCTGCAAAAAGCCCAGGATCAGCTTGAAACCATCCGTCAACATCTCGACTTTCAGGGCCGCCAGATGCTCAAAAGCGATCTCGACGCCTGCTGGGAGCAGTTCAAAGACTATCGCAAACAGCTGCGTCAGCTGCGTAACAGTCTGTTTCAGCAGGTCGACAGCACGGCCCAGCAATTGCTGCAGGAAGCAGAAGCCGCAGTCAATGAGGAGACCAAGCTGCGCCTGGCCCGCGAAACCTTTCAGACCTGTCAGAAACAGGTCAACCAGCTCCCACTGCGCCGTGAACAGCGCCAGCAGTATCATCAGCGCTTTGATGGCCTCTGGAAGCAATTGCAGCAGCGCAGCCAACAACACCGCGCCGAGCGCCAGCAGCGCCAGGCTGAGGGCCTCCGACGCCTGGAAGAAGCCCTGCAGCGCGTTGAAAGCTTTATTCAGCGCGTGGAGCCTGAACTCGAGCTGCAGGAGCAGCAGCTGCAGGAAGCTCACTGGCATGAGGCTGGCTCACTCGAAAAACAGGTGCAGCGCAACCGCGATGCCCTGGAAGACGCCCAGCGCCGCCGCCGCGAGATTCAGGCCAAGCTGGATGACGCCCGCCAACGCAGCAGCCGCTAAAAACACAGCGCTTCACGCTGCCCGGATCACAGTCAAGCCGCTCCGGGCAGGGTTATAATGCCTTGAAGCGTTTTTCAAAGCGCTCAGATCACGCAGGCTGAGAGGAACCCCATGCTCGAAGGATTGCAGGCCCTGGGCCTTCTGGCCGTTTTTGTCATCAGTACCCTGCTGATGTTTTACCGCCTGCTGCCCGCCATTCTGGCCCTGCCCCTGATGGCCATTCTGATCGCATTGATTGGGGGCGTAAGCCCCACCCACGTGCTGGAGTATGTCATTGGCCAGGGGCCGCTCAAACTCTCATCGGCCTATACCATTGCCATGTTTGGCGGCATGCTGAGTCTGATTCTGCAAAAGACCGGCGTGGCCGAAAGCTTCATTAAAAAAGGGGCCGAATTGTCTGGCGACAACCCCTGGCTGATCTCGGTGACCATGCTCAGCCTGATTGCTCTCTTGTTTACCACCCTGGGTGGCCTGGGTGCGATTATTATGGTGGCCACCATTGTTTTACCCGTGCTGGCGGCTGTCGGTGTGGGCCCCCTGACCACCGTGGGTATTTTTCTGTTTGGGGTATCGATTGGCGGCACGCTGAATGTGGGCAACTGGGCCCTTTATCAGAGTGTCATGGCCCTCTCAATCGATCAGATCCGACCCTTTGCCCTGCTGATCTTTGGCCTGCTCTTTGGCCTGGCCCTGGTCTATATTACGCTGCAACTCTACTTTGACGGTCACGATATCAACCTGCGAGCCATTGCCCTGCGCGGCCTGCTGGCCCTGGGCCTGATAGCCGGCAGTGTAATGGGCTGGTTTTATGCTGTGCCTGCGACCTTGCGCCAGCAGCTGGCCACAGGCTGGAGCCAGGCCTGGTGGGGCATTCAGATGGCTATTGGCGCCGCCCTGGCCCTGCTGTTAATCAGCGTGCTGATGCGCGCCTGGCGGCACCGCCAGGCCGAAAGCGTACCTATTCACTGGTCTGCCTACCTGGCGCCAGTGCTGCCGCTGGTGCTGATCCTGGTCTACAGTCTCAACTTTATTACGGCCTTTGTGTTCGGCGTGCTCTACGCCTTTGCAGCCACTTACCGCAAAGGGCGGCTCAACACCCTGATTCAGGCCAGCATCGAAGGCGCAGGTGTGGTGATGCCCGCCGTCCTGCTGATGTTTGGCATCGGCATGATTCTGGTGGCCATTATGGGCCCCGGCGGTGATGCCATTAAAGAAGCCTACCCCGAAGGCTGGCCCGTGCTCAACGTGATTCAGCCCTTTACCCGCCAGCTGATTCCAACCCAGCCGCTGGCCTATGTCATCACCTTCAGCCTGGCAGCCCCGCTGGCTCTGTACCGCGGCCCCCTGAATCTCTGGGGCATGGGCTTTGGCCTGGCCACGGCCTTTATGGCCGCTGGCCTGCCACCGGCAGCGGTCATGGGCCTGCTGATGTCTGTGGGTCAGATCCAGGGCATCTCTGATCCCACCAATACACAGAACGTCTGGCTGGCCTCTGAAGTGCGCGTGGACGTCCAGAAGGTCACGTGGAATACCCTACCCTATGCCTGGAGTGTCGCCATACTGGGCCTGATTGCCTCAGCCTGGTGGTTTATGGGGAGCCCGGCATGAGTCTGCGCAAGATCAAAATCGGCATTGACGTGGGCGGCACCTTTACCCATGCTGTGGCGATAGAAGTGGGCCAGCTGGCGCTGGTGGGCAAAGCCTGCGTACCCACCACCCATACGGCAGAAATCGGTGTCGCACAGGGCGTGATTGACGCTTTGCAGGCCCTGCTGGCCAGCGCTGAGATTGCTGCCGACGAAATTGTTCTGATCGCCCACTCCACCACCCAGGCCACCAACGCCCTGCTCGAAGGGGATGTGGCCCCGGTAGGGGTCATCGGTCTGGGTGAGGGCTTTGAAGGCTGGCGCGCCCGCAGCGAAACCCATCTCAAAGGGCTGGAGCTGGCGCCGGGCAAGATTTTGCCCCTGCACCACCGTTTTGTGGACACGGCCCGCCAGACCCTTGATAAAAACCTGGTCCAAAAGCTGATCAGGGAGCTGCAGGCCGAAGGCGCTGAAGTGATTGTGGCTTCGGAGGCCTTTGGTGTGGATCGGCCCGAGCGGGAACAGCTGATTGCCGAAGCCGCACGCGACATGGGTCTGCTGGCCACTGCGGCCAGCGATATCTCCAAGCTTTACGGCCTCAAGGTGCGCACCCGCACGGCGGTTATCAACGCCAGCATGATGCCCCGCATGCTCGAAACCGCCAACCGTACCGAGCAGGCCATCCGCGACAGCGGCATTCAGACCCCGGTCATGGTGATGCGCTCTGATGGCGGCATTATGAGCATTGATGAAATGCGTCGCCGACCGATTCTGACCATGCTTTCGGGCCCGGCAGCGGGCGTCGCAGCCGCTTTGATGTTTGCGCGGGTCTCTGACGGGATTTTTATTGAGGTCGGCGGGACCTCGAGCGATATCACCGTGATCCGCAACGGCAAGCCCCAGGTCAAATCCGCCCAGATTGGCGGCCACCGTCTGTATATTCAGACCCTGGATGTGCGGACCCTGGGCATTGCCGGCGGCTCGATTCCCCGTATTCAGCGCAAAGGCGCGCAGCCGGTGCTGGATGTCGGACCGCGCTCGGCTCATATTGCTGGCCTGGCCTATCCAGCCTTTGCTGAGCAGACAGACTTCTCAGACCTTGAAGTCAGCCAGATTCAGCCGCGACCGGGTGACCCGTCGGATTATCTCAAACTGAGTGCTCAGGGCAAAGCCTATACCCTGACGCCCACCGAAGCAGCGCATTACCTTGATCTGGTCAAAGTCAGCGGGCATGGCGAGGCCAACCGAGCGGCCGTGCAGCAGGTGATGCAGGCGGCGGCCAAAAAACTGCAGACCACACCGGAGGCACTGGCCACTCAGATTCAGGTGCGGGCGGCCGAAAAAATTCGTCCCACCATTCGTCAGCTGATGCGCGAATACAAGCTGGATCGCGAACTGATTCAGTTTGTCGGCGGCGGCGGCGGGGCCATGGCCATTGTGCCTTTTGCCGCGCAGCATCTGGGTTTTGAGCACAGCATTACCGAGCATACAGAGGTCATCTCTGCCATTGGCGCCGCGCTGGGCCTGATCCGTGACAGCGTCGAGCGCAACCTGATCAACCCCAGCAATGACGATCTGCTCAGCCTGCGCCAGGCGGCCTACGACTCCGTACTTGAAATGGGTGCAGCACCCGAAACCATTGAAGTCAGCATTGAAATTGACACGCGCAACAAAAAAGTCATGGCCGTCGCCACCGGGGCCAGCGCCCTGCGTACGGATGCTGAAGCGGGTGAGAACCTGCTGGATGATGCCGCCCTTCAGAGCCAGGCGGCCCGCAGCCTGCACGTCAACGCCGAAACCGTCAGCTGCCTGGGGCGCACCGAACGCCTCAGCGTCTGGGGCGCGACAGTTACACGCCGCCGCCTGCTGGGACTCTGGCAGCAGGCGCAGCTGAATCTGCGGGTGCTGGATCAAAAAGGGACGGTGCGCCTGCAGCTCAATGATGCCCTGGCAGAATGCACCGAAATCAAAGCCCTGCGCAAGCGCCTACCCCGCCTGGTGGAGCAGCTGACCGCTTTTGGCGATGCCGGTGGCCTGATACCCGATGTGTATCTGGTGCTGGATCGCCGCCTGCTGGATCTCAGCGGCCTGGTGGAAATGGCCCAGATGCTGGCCCTGATCGAACAGGAAACCCAGGGACTCAAAGAAGATACCCCGGTTGTTTTGCTGGCCGTACGCAAGAGCTGAAGCGCGTTAAAGTTCAGACGCGGTCAGGGCCCTGGCCTCAGTCACAGGGGAATAAGCGCGGCGTACGCGACAAAAATCAGGCGAAGTGTTTATAAGCCCATCTGGGCGAGTTTATCGAGGGCGTCGCGGGCGTTGGCTTTGACATCCACGTGCTCATTGGCCCGTTTGGTAATGCGCTCCAGAATCGCCACCGATTCCGGGCTGCGAAAGTCGGCGATCACGCTGGTCAGCGTCAGTTTCACCACCAGCTCTTGCTCCTGTTCCAGCAGGCGGTTGAGCACATCGATCACGCGGGGGTCGCGGATTTTCCAGAGGGCTTCGACGGTGGCTTCACGCACATAGGGGCTGGGGGTGCGCAGAAAGCGAACCAGTACGGGAATCGCGTCAACTGAGTTGTCTTTCATATCGCCCAGGGCGCGGATAATGGCCAGCTGCACATCGGTGCGGCCCCGGTTATCGGGAATGGCGGCCACCAGTTTTTTGACGCTGGCTTTTTTGTTGATGCGGGCAATGGCGTTGGAGGCATTGATGCGCACCTGATTACTGACATCTGAAGTCAGGGATTTGTGCAGTTGGCCCAGAGCTTCTTCGGCCTCCAGAACGCCCAGCCAGGTGGCGGCGCGGGCGCGCTCCCATTCGTTGCGCTCGGTTTGCAGCACTTTCAGAAAGCGCTGGATTTCCTGGGGACGGCTTTGTTTGTTTACCTGGGCCTGGGCAGGCAAAGGCTTAAACACGAGTTGCCCTGTTCCATAGCAGAACAGGGCAGCTGTGAAAACACCAAGTGTTTTGTATTTCATAAGAGCATTGTACCTGATTCTTCAGGCAGGTGCAAATGGCTTATACTGAAGCCATGTCTCAACCCATACGCGCAAAAAAATACTGGAGCCAGAACTTTTTTCAGGACCCTGAGCTGCTGGCCCTTTCCCTTGACCCACTGGAGCTGGAAACAACTGACACCGTCATTGAAGTGGGCCCTGGCCAGGGCATTCTGACCGAACTGCTGCTGGAACGGGTCCAGCGGGTGATCGCCATTGAAGTAGACCCCCAGCTCTTTGCCCGGCTGCGTCAGCAATATGCACATGAACCCCGACTGGAGCTGCTGCACCAGGACGTGATGCGCACGGACTTCCGCGAACTGCTGGCTGACGTGCCCTGGTCCCGGCGCAAGCTTGTCGCCAATATTCCCTACCATCTCACCACCCCCCTGCTGCACAAGGCCCTGAATATACCCGCTCTGACGCAGCCCCTCAACGCAGATACGCCTATTTTTGCAGATATTGGCCTGATGGTACAAAAAGAAGTGGCCGATAAACTGGTGGCCCAGCCGGGTGAAAAAGCCTATGGCGTGCTGAGCATTCAGGCGCACTTTGCGGCTGAAAACGAGATCCTGAGCATTTTACCGCGCCATCTCTTTCAGCCCCAGCCCAAAGTCGACTCAGCCTTTGTGCGTCTGCAGCCGCGCCAGAGTATGCCGATCAGCAGCACAGATCTCAACGCCTACTGGCAGCTGGTACAAGCCATTTATCAGCAGCGCCGCAAAACCCTGCGCAACGTGCTGCGCAAAATGGGCCACAGCAGCGAAAGCCTGGAACTCCTGAGCGCTGAATTTGATCTGGGTCTGCGGGGCGAAGTCTTTGGCCTGGAAGACTTGGCCCGACTCAATAACGCTCGGCTGAAGCTGACTTAAGCCAGGCTTTCGGTCACTGTCTCAGGGTCCGGGCGTCAGTTTGCGCAACTCGGCCAGAAAGCGATTAGTCACCTGCTGCTGGTAGGCAATTTCTCCGTGTCCGGCACTGCCCACCCCTTTGATCTCAATGTTTTCACCCCGCGCCAGCGGGCTGCCGTGAATGCCAAAGCGAACGGCATCCATTTTCAGCCCTTCGCGATCCTGACGCTGATAAAAATTGATGGCCTTCTGGGCGTTTCCGGGTTTATAGAGGCTTTCGGGCTGAGGCTGAGACTGTACGGCAGGATGTTTGACGGGAGCCGGCGCCCAGCCCAGCAAGCCGCGCAGACGGTTGAGATTGTGCTGGGTACCCGCACGCAGGTAGACATCACTCAGGGCCTCGCCCAACGCTTCATGGGCCTCACGCACAGGGTCAATGCTAAAGAGCAGCGGACTGTTAAACGCCTGGCCGTTGATGGCAGGCAAGGCTTTGGCCTGCTCCATAAACTTGACCGCGCTGCGCCCGCCGCTGCTGTGGCTGACAATCACAAAGCGGGGTGTTTTGCCCTGGGCCTGGGCCTGCTCGCGCAGGGCCTGAACAGCCTTCAGCGCCTGTGAAATGCCCGGTGTCTGACCGCTAAGGCTGCCCTGGATTTCAGCCAGCAATTGTCTGGGTGCCAATTGCTCGGTGGGATTGTCCCCGGCCAGGACCTCAAACTCTTCAGAGGCAAAACTGAACCACTGGGTCTGTGCCGCCAGCGCATCATCGTTCAGCAGGCTTTCGAGCGGACCGGCAGCCAGGCCGGACCATTTTCCGGTCTGACCGGTTTTGCTGTCGAGCGCCTGGTCCACCAGATAATTCAGAGCGCTTGCTGTACCGCTCAACCCCAGGCCCTGCTGACGCAGAATTTCAACCGTGGCCTGCATAACCGGCGCCTGACGGGGCTCAAAAGCCCCGGTACCCTCAAAAGCAATCACAATGATATCCGCCCCATTGTAATGGGGTCGGGCGCCTTTGGCCCCCGCACCCGCATCCGCCTGCAGGCGGGCGTTGAGCTGATGGCGATTTTCACCTGGGCGATCCGGGACACGAGCAAAGCTTTGTTCAATCGCGTTTTGAATCGCCGCTTTGACCTGACTGGAACTGGCAGGCTGTAAGGCGGTGACCCCATCTACCCAGGGCAGCTGGGCCGGGGCTGTGCCCTGAGCGGCCGACACGGCGCTTTTATCGCTGACAGCTTCACGGGCAGGCGCCTGGGATGTGGACCTGTCAGCCGGGCTGGCTGGCTCAGGACGACCTGCAGAATAGTTTGTCGGTGGCGTCAGACGGGCAATGGACAGATTGCTCATGACTTGGCTCCTTGCGTAAAAATTGGCGGCGGCAGCGGAATACGCAGCTCCTGGCGCAGCGTTTCCAGGGGGGTTTCCCAGTACTCCTCCCAGCGGATGCCCAGCAGGCGGCGGGCCTGCTGACCGGCCTGCCAGCCGGTTTCAATGGCTTTAATCAGCTCTTCAATGCGCTGGGGTTCACGCAAAATAGTGTATAAAAAACCAAAACCAATCAGCAAAGCCGAAAGCGGCACCCGGTGCTGCGAGAGATAAAAAGCAGAAATCGCCATCTCGCCCACATCAATGGCCGGATAGCCCAGCACCACATGATGAATATCGTGCGTCTGGCGGGCCCGGCGACGCAGATAGGCAATATCGTCATCGTCGGTTTTTTCGAGCGGCGGGTAAAAAACCACTTCCAGTTGATTGCTGCGCATATGACTGGCAAAGGCATGGCCCAGGGTGTCTGGCGGCAGCTGCAGCAGAACATCAAGATCATAAGGTGCTTCTGAAAGATAGCGCGTGCGCAGCAACTCTGCTGTTTCAGGATCTTCATAAAAGGTCTGCAGCGAGAGCTGAAAACTTTTGTGCTTTAAAAAAGAGCTGCCTTTAAAAATCGGGGAGATATCGTTGGGATTCAGAATCAGCTTTGAAAAGCGCAGCAGCAACAGGGCAATGTCTGCACCCATCACGCCCATTTTGCATAACGCGCCCAGGCGCTGGATGGCTGGTATAATGCTTTGCACAGGGGGATTAGCCAGGGCCCCGGCCTCACCCGGTACTTCAGTCGGAGGAAGTTTAAAGTAAACCGATTGCAAAAGCGCGTAGTGATTAGCCAAGTGCCGTCTCCACATGATAAGGATAAGCGGGATCCGGCAGACAGGATCCCAGCAGGCGCAACTCAGAAGTACGCCCCAATGACATAGGTAGCCACTCGGTCAACGGATCTTGCGTATCCATAGCCATCGCCAGAACCAGCGCGCCCCGCTGGCGAATGATTTGCAGGCCGTGTTTGACCAGTTCAGGCAAATAGTTGCGATAAGCCGGCTGCAGGCAAAGGTGCACCGCATGGGCCAGTTTTAAAGGGCCCGAGGGGCTTTGGCCCAGCAGGCGCAGGGGCAAAGGCAGCTGCAATAAATGCACCTGGCGCAGGGCCTGCTGCTGCCAGAGCCCCATAAATCCGATCAGCCGGCCCTTGTACTCTGCCAGCAGCCAATCCTGTGGCCGCAAAGGCGGGAAGTGAGTATCTGTCGACCAGTCGGCATAGGCCCGGCTGAGGTGGCGTCGGGGGGCCAGCTCAGCCCAGAGGGCTGCCATGGCCGGCATATCCTGGGCTTCAGCACAGCGCAGCCTGAGACCCGCTGGCTTGCGCTGCAGCAAGGGCAAAGCCGTAAAAAAACAGGCATTCAGGCGGGTCAATTCGTGCATGGTCAACCCCATACTGGCAGCCAGCTTCTGATTTTTGCGCAGACCGGCCGGGTTGTCTGTGGCCACACAGGTAAATACCGGGATATCTTCGCCGCCCATTTGTCTGGCCTGAACAATGGCCTCCTGCATCAGAGCATCTGCCAGGCCGTGGCCGCGGGCTTCGGGCAGCAAACGTAAATCCCCTGTATAAGCCACCTGACGCACCTGGCCCTCCAGATAGACCCGCTCCAGAATCACACTCATCAGCCCGACAATGCGCTCAGATTCTGCTGAAGAACGCGCCACCAGAATGCGATGGTCCAAGCCCTGAAAATTCAGCAGGCCAAAAAAGTCAGGTTCACGCCGCAAGGTATAGGCCTGACTGGCTGAGCCCACGGGAACCTGGCGTAAGATGGCCTGAAGCTGCGGCAGATCGGCAGGCATAGCCAGATCAATCTGCTTACTCACGGTCTGGTATCGTCACCTTCAGCGTGAGCTTCTGTTTCTTCGTCCTCGTCTTCATCTTCCTCTTCATCATCTGCTTCGGCCTGTCCGTGGCCTTCACCTTCAGGTTTATCGCCGAGCTCATCCTCTTCGTCTTCTTCCACCTCGTCTTCTTCATCCGCTTCAGAGAGCTCTTCTACTTCGCCTTCAGCTTCTTCGCTCTCCTCAATTTCCACGCCCAGGTCTTCTGCCAGATCGTCCAGGTCTTCCAGGGGTTCATCGTCCAGACCTGTGTCTTCACCTTCCAGTTCGGGCACATCTGTTTCAAGGGCTTCTGTGCTCAGATCGGCAACCAATTCCTGCATGTCTTCGGTGGGCTGAACGGGGGCTTCCGCCTGACTCTGAACAGGTCGCTCAGCCGGCGGCGGGGCTTTGGGCGCTTCTGTTTGCTGAGGAGCCTGGGGGGCGCGCACAACCTGGGGCTGCTGCAGCGGTGCCAGGTTCTGCATGGGGTTGGCGCCTGAGATATTCATGCGATGCCTCCTTGGTGCTGTTCAAGTGCCTGATAAGCGCTCACCAACGCTTCATAACCCGGTATCAGTGCGGCCACGTTAAAACCTGATCCTTCCAGCATATCCAGCTCATCAGCCAGTTCATCACAAAGGTTGGCGTCGTCTGTCAGTGCCTGTTGCAGCGCTTCGGCGCTCAACTGGGCACTGCGGGCCAGCGTAAGCTTGTGTTCCAGTGCCTGTTGTGCGGCTTCGATACGCTGCCGCAGTTTGACCATGGTTTCGGAGTGCTCACAGACGTCATCCAGGCGGTTGAGGCTGATTTCGAGCTTTTGCAATTGCTGATCCAGACGCTGGGTATCCATGTAGGGTGAGAGCTGATCCAGACGATCACACAGCTTTTGATAAGCTGCATCGTACTCCTGCTGCAGTTTGCAGTATCCACGCCAGACCGGACTGGCCCAGGTGGGCTGCAGATTCGGCAGTTCCCGGTAAGCCCTGGCCATCAGGCGGTCCAGCTCGGCCTCTGTTTTTTGATACAGTGCTTTGAGCTTATCAGGGTTGGGTCCCGTATGTTGCGAGTGACGCGCGCTTTTTTTCTGCTGGGCAGGGCGCTGGGCATATTGCAGCAGACGCTGCAGTTCGGGGTGTTCTGGTGGCAACAGTCGCTGGGCTTCCTGCAGATATTTGACAGCTTTGCGTCCATTGCCCGTCAGCAAAAAGAGATAAGCCTGTTTCAACAAAGGGCGGGCATCTTTACGATTGTGCTCAATAGCTGCCGCAAAGCAGCGGGCAGCATTGCGCAATAAAACGCGGTCCAGCTCATCAGCCTGGGCCCGCTTCAGATATTCCAGCCCGAGCTGGTAAATCTGTCGGGCTTTTTCGTGACGGGCGTGCAGATGCTCTGAACGGTTCACCTGTTGTAAGACGTGCAAATCCATGAATGACCTCCACAATGTCGGGGAGACTCTCAGCAGCTCGTAGTTATCATACCGGAGAAAGGACGCACTTGTCAGGACAGCCAGGTCACAATGGTAAAGCGCTGCCCCGAAATCACGGGGGTGACTTCGTGCAAAACGTCCGGCCGAAAACCGATCAGCATGCCCGGAGCCACCTGTAAAGGCATGCCTACAGGCTGGTAAGGCGGACGGCGTGACGGGCGATAAAACACCAACAGCCCGCCTTCGTAGTCATAAAGCTCCGCTGGCAGCGAGTCTGTCAGCGCTTCTTTTGGCGCATTAAGAAATAACAACAAACTTAGCTTGCGTTCAGCCAGCGGATTGGGGCTGCTGTGGTTATCGCGGTGGGCTTTAAAAAAGTCACCCGGTTGGTAGCTCAGAAACTGCAGGCCTTCCATATTCACAAACTGGAGCTGAAAATAGTCCTGCATTTCCTGATGCAACACGATCAGCTTTTGCACCACCTGATCTCTCACGTGCCTGGAGACGTTGATCTCACGGGTGCTGCGATAAGAGGCATCCACCACAGGGCCTGAATGTGCGTAGTAAGTCAGAGAGGGGGCGTGCTCTGACTGATGCAGATCTGAAACAAGCTGCTGGCATTCTGCCAGCGTCAGAAACTGCCGTTTGACATAGAGCAGTCCCTGAGCAGACAGGGCTTCCGGAGGCAGCATATTAGACGGGACCAAAAAGCAGGCTCAGGCAGAGCCCCGCGCTTTGGCCTGCATTCACAAAACGGTGCTGATACAGCAGATTGCCTTGCATCAGCAGCAGGCGATTTTCGGCTGAAGCGGTAGTATAAACCTTTCTGGCCTGATTCAGCAGCGCCTGCATGCCGCGCTGATCTGACAGCAGCTGCCGGGTTTGTGCAGCATTTTCAAAGTCTGGCAGTTTGACATCAAAGATGCGGATTTCTTCCTGCTGGGGCTGGACCTGCAACCACAGTTTGACGAGCAGATGTTCTGTGGTGGACTGCACAGCATAGTCGGCACGTTCTGACTGGCCGGCAAAGACCTGCTCCAGCCAGAGCTGTTTCAGGCCACGCTGCTGCAGCAACTGGGGCAATGCCTGCTGTAGTTCCGTGCTCAGCTGCCAGAGTAAAGGGTGCAAAATACCATCACTGAGGTCCGCATAGAGAGTATAGGGCTGCCGCCAGAAAATATGCGCCAGCGGAAAGGTGGCGTAAAAAGTCTGCAGGGTCTTCAGCGCACTGTCTGTCAAAACATGATCCGCAGTGGCAAAAGGCGGAAAATAGGCCAGAAAGTCCTGCTCAAGCTTTTGGCAGGCCGCTGAAGACAAAGCCAGAACAGGCTGTGATGATGCCATTTCTGAGGCAGACCAGCGGGGAATCTGCTGATCCAGCAGATGGGCCCGCAAATAACAAAGACGTTCAAACAGAGCAATATGAATGGCTTCAAAAGGCTCGGCCTGCTCAACGCCTTCAATCCCCCAGATATTTTCCAGGGGAGCCTGCGTTGTTTTCCAGACATCGAGCTCGTTGAGAGCCTGGCCACAAAAATCTTTAAAGGCCTGACAATGCAGGTAAGCCTGGCTTTCAGGCTCCAGCGCCGTCAACAGGCTCTCAGCCGTCTGATAATCTGCGATCAGCGCCTGATGAAACAAAAAGCCGGCGTTGGGAGCTTTCTGGATTTGATCCATTGAGGTGCGCAAAAAGCTGAGATCGCGCCATTTTGTGCAGGCCACATCCTGCCAGGCGTTGAGACAGTCTTCCTGCTGCCGGGCATAAAGCAGGTTTTCGGCCAGGCTGTGCTGCAACTGAAGATTGTCGGGCGCTTGCTGCAGTGCTGTCACAAGCAGCTGATGGGCCTGTGTGTACGCTTGCTGCTGGTTCAGAACCTGGGCCAGCAAATGCCGGGCGTCAGCAGAAGCATGCTGTGTCAGGTGCGTTTCAAGCAGATCCCTGGCCGCCTGATAGCGGGCCTGCTTAAGATAAAGCCGGGCAAGGCCCAGTTGCGCCCGTGCATGATCAGGCTCCAGAGCCAGGGCTTGCTGATAGGCTTGTTCTGCTGCCGTTTCGTTCCCAGCAGCACTGCTGAGAACTCCCTGATAATGAAGCAGAGTGGCCTCAGAAGCACCACTTTGACGGAGGTATTCCTGCAGTTCCGGATCGGGTTCGCGATCCAGAATATAGGCAAAAGCCGCCTGAGCAGCTGTTTGTTCACCACTCTTCAGCTGGGCAAGACCCAGCTGAAGATAGGCTGTGAGGTAATCTGGCTGCTGGGTGATGGCATTATCAAAAGCCCTGGCAGCTTCAGCATAACGCTCCTGCTTACTATAGATAAGCCCCTGATTGAAGTGAAAGCTGGCTTCTTCCGGCTTCAGAGCAATGGATTCGGCCATCAGTTGAATGGCTTCTTCTGGTGCGTCCTGGTGTTCAGCAATCAGACCCAGCAAGTGTGTGGCATAAGGATGTCCCGGCACTGCTTTAAGGATGCGCTCGCAGGTTTCACGGGCCCGTTCAAAAGTCCGGGTGTGTAAATCGTTGAGCGCGGAAAGAATTTCCCATTCAAAGCTTGTGGGGCTTATGGACATGAACCAATGCGCCCGGAGCCATAAGCATCTTTTTGGGTTTTGGCCCATTGTGCGGTGCTGGAAAGCCCCGTGCTCTTGGAGTACATAGCGTGTACCCGACCGTCAAGAGAACTGGCATACAGGCTGCCGTCAGGCCCCATGGCCAAATGATTGCGAATGGGGCCCTGAACATCGCGGGTAAACTCCTGCTTGAAAGGCACGCCCCCTTCAGCCACATGGCTGCCGTTAAAGCCGTAAACCATCCCGTTTTCGGTGCCGATATAAACAATATCCTCACCATCAGGGCCCTGACCAATCACGGGCGAGGCAAATTCAACCACTCCGCTGAGGCCAATACGGAAAAGAATTTCACCGCCCGGTGAAATGGCTGTCAGGGTACCGGCTTCAGACGCCACGTAAATCGTCCCATCGGTGCCAATCACAGGTGAGTTGTCGCCGTCACCCACAAAAACACTCCAGACCACAGGGTCCTGATTCTGAACCAGTTTGCTGACATCCAGCTTAAACACCGTACCGGCTTCGCTGATCACATAGGCAAAGCCCTGGTTATCAAAAGCCAGCAGAGAGTTGATGGCCTGATCAACAGGCGCTGCGGCATAGTCGCACTGACCATCCGAGCGACAGGCAGTCGTGGGGACAAAGCTGTACTTTTCATTGAAGTTATTGGTGTTAATGACATGAAAACCATACTGAGATCCGGTCAGTACACGATTATTCTCGACATCTATCACCGGGCTGGCATAGCGTGTGTTGCGGGTTTGCTCTGCAGGGAAAGTGCCCGGTACACTGAGGCGGTCCATAACGGTATCGATCTCACCCGTCTGAAGATTCAGCTTCAGCAAGCGGCGATCGCGGGAGTTCATGTACATGTTACCATCGCAATCCAGAGCCGGTGCCGTATACTCCACCTGCAAAATACTGCTGGCGAGATTGGGGTCAATCAGCGTATCGTTATAAGCGGCGATATCAAGGCGCGGCGGCGGATTAAATTTGCGCACCGGGTTGCTGGGATCGGTCACATCCATCACATGAATCCGGCCATAATTGTCGCCAAAGTAAATCAGGGTTTGGCCATCTTTAACAAACATGGCCGCAGGCGCGGTGACATTGAAGTCTGACACCGTATGGCCCTGCTCGTGGGTGTAGCTCAGGCTGACCGACCCGCTTTGCGCACCATTGCTGGCAAAAGACAGAAACTGATTGCCTGCCACAAAAAAGGTATTGCCATTAGGATCGACCAGCGGACTGGAAGAAGCGCTGCCGCCAAAATCCAGCATAAATTTGGGTGTGCCTGACGCAACCTGGAATGTTTTGCCGGCACCCACCACAACGTTGCCTTCAGGCATGGTCAGAGGCGCTTCAGGACCCTGCGGTGGGGGATTATTGTTATTATTATCCGGGTTGGTGGGCTGTGTGTTTGTGGGTGTGCCACCACCGCCACCACCGCTGACGGAAACAATCTGAGTGTTGGCAATGGTGAGCGTCAGGGCAGCACTCATCAGGATATCACCGTTATCCAGCTCAATTTTACTGACGATTTCGTATTCACCATCGGGCAGGGTGCTGGTATTGAATTCGTAGCTGGAGTCTGCCTGGGTGTGGGCTCCACCCAGCATATTGAATTCGCCGACGGGTTTCAGGCGGTACATATACTGAATGCGCTTAACGCCCTCAACGCAGGAGAGACTGGTAGATATTTTAAGATACCCTCTGATTTCGCCGGAAGGACCTGAAACCGTTGCCAGAGGCCGACAGGTGCTGGGGTTCACACCCAGAGGTAAACTCAGGCCGGGCTCAGTGCTTTCACTGCCAGTGGGAGATGTCTGTACACCCTGGCTGCCACCGGTACTGGGCAGGGGATTAACCGGTACAGCGGCAGCACTGGATGTCGCACCTGGCTCCAGGTTTGTGGTGGGCGTATTAACCGCACTGGAGTTACAGCTGACACTGATCAGAGTGGTGGCGGCCAGACCGGCTGAAAGCTTGGCGTAAGTTTTGATTTTCATTTTTCAGACTCCTTCATTTCAAACAACACCTTATGGGTTTCCGGCCGATTCGTTTCAGGTATGTGCGGTTCTGCAAAGAGAGACCTTGATGTGTTTCTTATCTTATTCTCGCGCTTGTTCGTGCCTGAGAGCCAGCAAAAACAAATTGTTTTTAATCAAGAAATAACATTGTTTCTTTTACGCAACAAAAACAAGCTTTTTTTTTAAATCAACATTAAATTCAGGCGGCACAGCAAGTTCAGCACCTACAAATCAACAAGCAGCAATCTATCTGCATACGCTTTTTTCTGACTTGTAATATGGTGTAGATTAAAAGCAGCAGCTCAGGAGACAGGCACTTGTTTGTTGAAAACATCAAAACAGAGGCGTCAAAACACATCTGGCGCTTCAGCAAACAGGTTTTAGGGAGGATCAGTTCACAATGAAGTATTTTTCTAAAGGTTTTGCTTTCAGTGCCGCCTTGACGTTGGCTTTATCAGCGTGCATGGCTCCTGGCTCGTCTCCAACGCTGGTTTCTCCGCGCGTCAGCTCTCAGTCGGGCGTCAGCTCTCAGTATGCCCAGCAGCTTGCCCAGGCACAGCAGGAAGCCGCTCAGCAAAACCACCAGGTGAGCTTTCGCGTGGATTTACCCGGTGCAGGCGGTGGCTTCAGCACGCAGCAAGTGGCCACAGCCCAGTACGCCAAACTTGAAATCTGGAACAAGTACTTTTTAGACGCCATGGGGCAACGTACCCCTATTTACGCCAACGGCGCCGACGAAAACGGCTTTGTACCGGTCAGTGGCAATCAGTTCCTGCTGGGTGCCGATGTACCGGGTGGTTTTAACTGGGTGGTAACCCTCCGTCTGTACTCGAATAATAATGACCAGAGTGAAATTCAGCAGCTTAAAGCAGCGTTTCACGTTCCATCCGAAGAAGTGGTTATCAATCAGCGCACCACCGTGGCAGCCCGCATTCTCGAAGCCCTGCAAACCACGCTATCACCGCTGCAGCTCGGCTACGAGTTGGACGGCACAGTGTCGAACCCTCAGTTTCAGATCAAGCTGGACCTCGATAAACTTCAGGCTTTTGCCGATGCTTTTACGGGAGCAGACAGCAATCCTACCGCTAATTTTCCGGCCACGGAACAGGGTGGCAATGAGCCTGAACTGGCTTTGCCGGTCAGCAACAGTCTGGTGCGCTTTTCGCGTATTGAAGCACTGACGCCGGAAAGCGAGGAGGGCATGGCCCTGCCGCCCCCGATTTCACTGGCCGATATTGACTTCTTTAAAATTGCAGAACATTTGTCTGATGGTATCATTCAGGCAGATCATTCTTTGGCGGGCAGCACCCTTGAGTTAACCGCAGAATCAGGGCAAAACGCCAATCCAGCGGATTACCGATTCCCTCTGTTTCTGGTCGGCCGGCAGCGTTTGCAGCAAAGAGATTCGACAGGTGGTACCCTTGCCTTTAACCCTGAGACCAAGCGTCTGTTTTTAAATAACCGCGTGTTGGATGTAACCATCCGCGACAGCCAGGAAACCATCCAGGCTGTTCAGCTGCTGGGCAATGGACAGTTTGGCGGCATGGTCTTCCGCAACGATCTCAACCGCATCGACAGCCCTCACCCTGCTCTGGGTGTGACCCGTACTGCTGATGATACCAGCTGTAATGGTGGCCCGGGATCGCAGCCAGCCGTATTTGTCATGTCGCGCCGATACGCCAACCCGGTTAATCTGGAAGGCAACGTACCAGGCAACGGCACGGTTTATGCTCTGCGTCAGGATAATCTGCAAACCCTCTGGCGTTATGATTTTGCCCAGCCGGCCGACGATCCGGACGCTGCATGTCAGGTCTGTGCGCATGATGATGATAACCCGCGCCTGCTGGATATGAACCGTACGCGTTTTGTGCCGGTGCTCGATCGCGAAGGCGAAGGCTGCGCACAGACCGACGTGGTGTATGCCGCATTTAACGGCGTAAACTCTGATTTTCCCTTCCGGGGCATCTATAAAATCAAAGATGGTCAGCTGGTAGGCTTTGCCCCCCTGTATAAAGCATCTAAAGTCCTGGGCGGTCAATTTATAGAGAATGAGCTGGATCATAACGGCAACACCTTACCCGTACGATCTTCTCAGCTGAACTTTACAACAGGTGGCGCTCTGTCAGAAAAGCTCTATACCGACACCATCAAAGATGCCGACGGCAATGTGACCGGAGAAACGGTACCCAGTAAGCGCCTGTTTGCCCTGACGGGAGCCCAGAACAACGAAACCAATGCGCCTGAGCTGGTGGTGATTGATGTCAACGAAAACAATCCCCTCGATGGCCTGGACCAAGAGCTGCAGGTCTATGGCAACCTGCGCCGCCTGCGCTTCCCCCTGCCACAGGGTGAGATGCTGCACGAAAACAGCAGCCCGGTCATTGATCAATTGCCCAATGGCGAAGAGGTCGTGTATTTCACCGCCTACAAAATGTTTAATGTCGGTGGCAACAACTTTGATTCTGAGGGCTATTTGTACGCCTACCACCCGGCATCGCGTCAACTGGCCAAGGTTTATACCACCGAAGCCAAGTTTGCGGTAACCGGCCAGACCAACTTTCCCCCAACCCTCGCCAATATCGGCGGCGAAACCCATATTTATGTGGCCAACGATTACGGCGAAGTGCACTCTTTCCGGCAGGGCAATAACTGGAACGATCCCCTGATTCTGAACTGGAAAACCCAGGTCGGGCGGATGCGGCCTCCGCTGATGCTTTTTGGCTCACCGGACGTGGTCAAGAAAACCGATGGCAGTCTGGCCTTGTACATTGCCTCATCCACTGTGGATGGCCGTATTTATGAGTTAAATCCGGTCGACGGTGAAGTCAAAAGCCAGATATTTCCTGGCGGCTTCTTTTCTGCAGGCAATGCGTTTCACGATGGCTATATGTACATCACAACGCGCTCAGGCAATTATGGTGATTTTACCTATTTGCGTTCACTGAAAGTGGATGTTCAGGGGCTGGCCACCAATAAGGCCGACGCTCCCTGGCCTAAAATTGGTGGTAACTACGCCAACACCGGCAACGCCGTCGCACCTGCTTTTTAAGCCGGATGCATATGCCGGCAACGTCTCACCCGGGGCCTCAGGTAATGCCCTGGGTGATTCATCCTTTTGCCGATCTCAAGCTGGGAATCTGGGTTCCTGGTTATTCAGATCCCCAACAACCCTTTATTATCAAGTGGAGTGACGATCCACGACTTTGCCAGATCTTCTGGAGCCTGTTTCAAGCCTCTGAGCCGGCTGAAGAACAGCCTTTGCTGCATGCGACCGATATTGCCTTGCTCAGACATATGGGGCTTTTATTGCCCTTTGAAAAACTGTCTCTACGCGGCATCCTGGCCTCTGCAACAGATGAATCAACAGCACTGCAAACTTACCAGCCGCCGCCAGAAAGCAAGCAAAATTGGCTGAGCTTTAATTTTCAGGCCCGCCTGCAGGTGGAAGTAGACGTGCCGCTGCGGCATCAGCATGTGCGGGCCCAGTTGTTTGACTGGGAACGCCAGCCTGATATCTGCCGTCTGCTCTGGCGCTTCTTTACGGCGACCCACAAACATTTCTCTGTTCAGGAAGCCCGCATCCTGCAACAGCTGGGCCTGCTCTGTGCACCCGATAAAGTGCCGCAGGCGGTATCTTATACCCCCAGGCTGCAGGCAGACGATCCGCTGTACCCTTATGCTGCGCGCGTCCAGCCGCTGGCAGAATCTTTACAGCTGAATCCCAGCTGGGGCTGGCAGGAGGGTCCTGATTTACCTGAAGCCGTGCAACTGCCCTTTGTGTCAGACCGCATTCAGATGCAACCACCCCTGCTCTGGCTCAAAGATCCGCGCAACCACATCTGGACCCCCTTTCAGGTGCCTGCAGAACATAAAGAGCGGTTGCAGGCACTGCTGGAAGGTAAGCTGCCCCTAACGGATCTGACCGAGGCCGAGCGCCGAACCTGGCAGGATGCCGGATTATTGCTGACAGCGTCCCGGCCAGACCGTCAGACGCTGCAGAAACAGCTTGCAGCGACAGATTTCTGCGTGATTCCCGGTTTGCTGAACCCTTTGCAGATTGCCGCAGCCAGACACTACTTACGAAGCATTCACCAGGAAGGTTATCTGCTAAACGGTGATCCCTTTGTCAGCAATCGTTTTGGCATGCATAATGAGCCCATGTGCCGGTTTTTACACCAGCAGTTTTATCCGGTCATTTCAGAAATCACCCAGACACCCCTGAAAGCTTCTTATTGTTATTTTGCCCTGTATCATTCAGGGGCCCGACTGCCCCGCCACACCGACCGGGAACAATGTGCCTGGAATGTTTCACTGGTTCTGGACACAGATCCTGAGCAGACCCGAGCACAGGCCTGGCCGATTTATCTGGAGCTGCCGCAGGGTATTGAAGCCGTCCGTCTGGAAATGGGAGACGCCATTGTCTACCGGGGCAGCCGTTATCCACACTGGCGCAACCCTCTGCCCAGCGGCTCACGGGTCAGCGTCTGTTTCTTTCACTTTGTTGACGCTGATTTTGACGGCCTGCTGTTTTAGTCAGGCTGCTGTGTTTTGAGATAGACTGTCCTCAATTAACGCCAGTTTACGCTTGACGGCTTCCTGCAGTTCAGCATGTAAACGAACTTTCTGAAAGTATTTGCGCGCTTCTTCCAGACGGCCCAGCTCCAGTAAGCTGTCAGCCAGATAATAAAGGCTTTGCACATGCTCCGGATCCAACTCCAGGCAGCGCTGAAATTGTTTGAGCGCTTTGATATAGTAACCCGCGCGAAAATATGAGAAACCCAGATCATACTGAACATTGATGCGATGGGGTCTGAGCATGGCAGCCCGCTCACCATACTCAATGGCTGCGGGGTAGTTTTCCTGAATACCGCAGATCATTTGCAGGAGCTGAAAGGCCCGGGCCGATGTCGGGGCATACTCCAGGGCCTGCTCACAGAGTTTGCGGGCGCTTTCAAATCCACCCAGACGGATGTGCAAATGGGCGGTATCGAGATAGATTTGTTTGTTGGTGGGGTCCAGTTTCAAGGCTTTCTGATAAAGCTGCAGCGCCAGTTTGAATTTTTTTTGGGCAATAAAGCAGCGGGCCAGCAAGCTGTAAGGCAGGCTCTCGGTTTTGCAGTAATCAAGGCTTTTTTTAAGCAGGGCAATGGCATCAGAATGCTTGCCCTGATCGGCGAGGGCCGCACTTTTGCCGTAATAGGGTAACAGCCAGCGGGGATCTTTGGCCATGGCCCGATCGTAGGCGACAAAGGCCGCATCCCACTGTTGATGATCCAGATAAGCAAAAGCCAGCAGATAGTCAACTTTGGCGTCCTGGCTCTTGTGATGCAACTGGGCTGCAATGGCAGCCAGTCGCTCTGGATCCTGATGACAAAGGGCCACTTCCCGAATCAGATGCCCCACTTCACGCTGGGCTTTACTCAGCACTTTGGGAGCCTGGGCAAAGGCCTGCTGGAGTTCAGCTAACAGGTCCTGGGCCTGCTGATAACGCTGAGCGCGTTGTTTCAGATCGCAGGTCAGCAGTTTGTCTAAAAATTTACCAAAAGGCCGGCTCAACTGCGGCAGTTGGGTACAGGATCTGTAAGCCCGTTTCTGATGGTGATAAAAGAGTTTGGGATTTAAGCCTGTGCTCAGATTGAGGCAGGTCAGTGCGAGGGCAAAGACATCTGTTGTGAGGTTAACCGCTTTGATTTCAAGTTGTTCAGGCGCAGCAAAACCCGCCGTCACCCCCACAGAAAAATTGTTTTGGGGACGTGCGGGCTTGTGCTCAACGGCAATATCAAAGTCGGTCAGATACAGTTGTTGGGCGGCAGCATCCCAGTGCAGGTTTTCGGGTTTGATATCGGCATGAATGATCTGCTGGCTTTGCAGATAGGCAATCAGCTGCAAGCCCTGCGTCAAAATCGCGCGGATTTCAGCTTCAGGTAAAATGCCTTCGGTATTCAGATACTGCTCCAAAGAGGGTACTTGCAGAAAAGGCTGAACCAGATAGCCACAGTCATTGGCTTCAAAGCTGTCATGCACGGGAGGAATACCCGGATGACTAAGCTTTTGCAACAGAACTTTTTCTTTGTAAAAGGTCCCGCTGCCAGAGACATCCAGCAGCACTTCCTTAACAAAAAACGATTCGGCAGCGGCGTTATGCACCCGATAAATAGAGGATCGGTTGCCTTTGACCAGATTGCGCTCGCGCAAAACCGCGTCAATGGTATAAGGGCCAATTTGCTCTCCCACTTCTTTGACGCGGTAGGCGGCAATATTTTTGTTTTTATCAAAATGCTCCCAGAGGGTTGGCGTCAGGTTAATTTGCAGAGAAGCCCGGGTCGGGGTCTGGGGCTGGTGTTTGCTTTTGTGCGTGGTCGGAAACTGAATGGCGGCGATTTCATCCAGCATTTCACGGGCTTCCCAGGTTGGATGAATCTGAAGTGATTTTTCAAAACACAGTTTGGCGGTTTTAAAATTCTGGCGGTTTTTGGCACAACGACCCAGGCCGTTATAGGGCTCTGGCATATAGGGGATGCGTGTCACGGCCTGTCTGTAAGCGCGCTCTGCCCGTTCTGTCTGCTTGTCGGCTTCATAGCAGGCGCCCACCTCCTGATAAAACAGCCCCAGGGATTCACGCCGGATGGCCTCGCCATACCAGGCCAGGGCCTCATGTTTCAGGTGCTTTTTCCAGAGGGCGCGCGCAATATAAGCAGCCAGATGCGGATTGTGCAGGCTTCCACGCTGAACACTGAGCCAGTTTTCGAGGGCCGTATTGAGGTCCTGAGCCGTATAAGCCTGCAGACCAGCATTAAAAACCCGGAGCTCTTCCTGCATCGCCGGCAGGATTTTATGCGACAGCAGATCTGTTTTGAGGGCTTTCCAGCTGTCGATCAGACGGCTGGCGGGCACCTGTTCTACCGGCTGCATCAGCTGGGTATAAAAATCCATCAGCGCTTTGCCCCAGATGTACTGATAGCGTTTGAAGCCGGGCAAATCAGGCGCCCAGAGCGCCGGCGAGAGACCTGTACACAACTGCACCAGCGTCATGGCCAGGCCAAAGCGATCGGTTTCCCGAAACACCTCGCCGGAGCGAATCTGCTCAGGCGGTGAAAAACCTTTAAACACCACCGGACTGATGGCACCTGGGGTCAACTCCTGGGCATAAAACGCCAGCCCTGGGAAAACCTTCTGCTGTTCTGGATCAAAATAAAGGTAATGGCTGTGAAAGCTGTTCCAGACCCACTGGCGCAACTCCAGTTCAGCCAGAAGTTCGAGCAGCTGCGTCATGATCAGATGGATCTGCTCAGCCGGCAAAATACCCGCCTGCTGACTGAGGCTATCGAGCGTCTGACTGCTTGCATAGGGAGCCCAGTCGTACAACAGATATAAAATATTGGCTTCACTGGGCATATCATCAATCGAGAAATTCTGCACTTCAGGCACACCGGACAAAGGCTGTGCGTCCAGCACACGAATCATCTGCTCACGGTAAGTGGGCTGGTAAATTTCGAGCCCTTCCCAGAGCGCATAGTCCTGATCCTGGTGACGGCAATGGTAAAGATGCAGCCGCGCAGGCCCAGGTATTCTTTCAATGACTTCCAGTGCACCAAAAGTATCCCCTGTTGCCAGGGGATACACATGGCCACACTCCCGGCAGATTTTACCCGTTTTAAGGTGATGCTGCGGACAGGTCTGCATTTAGGCGGACTTATAAAAGGCCGTAAACGACGTCAGCTGAATTTCTGTCCGGCGGCGGTTGCGATCCCAGGTCAACATCAGCTTGGAGGCCACAACGTTGTTGTAGGGATCGTTGGAAGCATGTGAAATAAACACATTCTTCATCAGGTCGTAGCGCAGCAACTCCTGGTACTCAGGATTGTCAATAATGCGCTTCAGTTCCTGCACAAAGGCGTTATCGCCTGAGCCACCGCTGCGGCCTTTGTTGACCACCAGGTGGTTCAACGCATCGTAGTCGGCGTCCTGTGGGGCATCACCGGGATTGGGTTTTCTGAAGCCCACCTGCTCTATATAGGTGCCAGCCAGTAAAGTGGTGGTGGGCGGATAACCCGTCACCTCATAGTCCTGCCAGACCATTTCAATTTCAATCGGCGCATTGGTTGACATGGCCTGGCTGCGGTTGAGGTACATGATCAGGTCTTCTGTGCCGATGCTATTGCCCAGATTCACACGATCGCCCACCCGTGGCGGACGGGTCAGGGGCTCAGTCAGAGTAATGGTGTTGGCTCCAGTGTCCACGGTATCAATGATACGGGTTTCACCATTGATGGTGACTTCTTTGCCTTCGGCAAACTCAAATTCACCGACAGTGGTCACCGGAATCACGGTGGTGGTGGCACCATCCAGAATACCCTGATAGTACCCCACTGAAATACCCAGATCGTCTGTGGAGGTGGGATTCAGCAAATCGTTGAACTTGTCGTAGAGGGCCACAGGCCAGGCTTCGTTGATATCGATGCCATTCGGTTCATTGGGATCGGGTGTGCCATTGGCTGCTGTGCCATCGCCGTTAAAAGAGGCGGCATTGGTGCCATAATACTGGCGAATGGCGCCCGTGGGGCCCAGAATAATCTGCTCACCAGAATCGATGGTCACACGGATTTCACGCAGGCGACGCGGCTGCTGGTTGCCGTCTTTGTCCTGGGCCACCAGCTGCAGGTTGATCTGCGCATCGGGCTGCACATAACCCGGGGGTGAACCGGCAAAGTACTCTGGCGCCACGTTGGCCGTTTCAGTATCGGCAACCGTACGGGCATCATCACCCAGAAAGCGGCCCGCCCGGTCCATTTCGGGTGACAACTCAACCGTGGCAATATTGCCCGGCAGATTGGTGCCCCGGTCGTCATAGGTAATAGTGAATTGAGAGTTGGGCGCATCGCCGTCAGCGACCTGTACGGTAAACTGGGGCCCCCGCATGACCACCGGGGTATCATACACCGGCAGCGGGGACACGTTGCCAGGAACGCGGATAATATTCGGCGTGGTGGTGATATCCACGTCCGATGAGGTAATGGTACCCGTGTAATAAGGCGGCGCGCCAATCTCAATGGTCATGGTCGGTGGAATCGGTGAGGTTAAAAAGGCCGCTGCGTTGTCAACATGCACAATTGTTGTGTCGCTGACCGGATCATAAACCGAGCCGGTACGGGCCATGGTGGTTTTGACGTTGTAAGAGTCAAACACAAAGGGATCATCTGTGGGATCCAGCGGCAGCGGAATCGCGTGTGGAATGGCACGCATCACCGCTTCACGCTTGCGGAAGACGCCGAATGTAATGGGTCCTTCAACAGGAACGTTATCTCCTGGGTTTGGCTGATTTGCCTCAAAGCGGATGGAGCCTGCATTGCCTGGGCCAGTCAGGTTGCGTTCGGTCACAATTTTGGTGCGGGGTCCAGTCCCATCATCAAAGGTCAGCACATCACCCACCTGAATAAAACTGACATCACTCAGCCAGACGCTTCCACCGTTACCGTTGCCGTAGGCCGCGCCCGTGCCCGTGGGGTTGGCAATGACATTGGCCGTACGCAGAATAGGCTCCTGACTGTAATCAGGGGCATACTCATAAATCAGCAGATGGCCCTGGCGACTGGAGTCGACGCGTGTATCCACCGTGATCGATGAATTGTTATCCATTTCAGCAAATTTATCGTAGCTTAAGCCCAGGGCGTCCAGCGCATTATCGACTGTACCCGTGGTACCGATGAGTCGGACGGCAGGGGCCGTAGGCGCACCCATGCCAGGGAAGCCTTCCCAGGTAGCAAAGGTGGTGGTGGCCTTCTGGTTGTTAAGGCGGGCATCCTGTTCAGCGTAACCGAGCATGACGGTCGAGAAGGTCGGCATGGTAGTGTTGTAGACAATCGTGTGCTGGCTGTTGAACTGACCGTCCACATTGGTCGAACGGCCGTCAAAGTTCAGGGCAGCCTGGCGGTTAAAGTTATTCTGCAGCGGGCCATTGGGATCACCCGCCGCCAAATCGCCGGTGGGACCGTCGAGCGAGTTATCGAGCCCTTCGCGGTAATAGTAAAAGTTGGTGGGCAAAGAGCCCACATAAACTTCACCGCGCAGAATATTGGGATCCCCGGCAAAGGGATCCACCTTCAGATCGGGCACATAGTCAAAGAGGTTGTAGTCATCGCCCAGCTCTGAAAAGCGGTTGTGACCGAGCAGGCCGCTGTCGATGGGGTCGTAGTTGCCCTGATTGTCGTAAGTACCATCAAAGTTGCTGACCTGGCCGTTGACCAGGGGCACGGCACTGGTACCGCTGCCCAGTTCACGGGTGGGGTAAAGCTCCTGCATGATCACTGCATCGACAGGATCATTGGGATCGTAGTAACCTTCGCCAAAGCGGTCGTAGATATTGCCCGCTTCGTCAACGCGATAGCGCGCAACGGTCTGGTAGCCGGGCACGCTGCGGTACTCCATAAAGGGCTCGTAAATGCCAATGGAGTAGTTGCGGGTGGGCAAGCTGCCAAAGTTAAACACAATGTCATTTTCTTTTTGCAGCACGTTGAGATCAGTGGTAGGGATTGTGAGGCGGTAGTCGATATCATCGCCGCCCATGATGCGATCGACCACGCCATCACCAATACCGGGGTTGGCTTTGGTGTAGTTGACCCCATCAGTACCCACATAATAATTGGGCACGGCGGCGGCGATCACGCCGGCGTTGGGCGTCGAGGTGCGCATGGGATCGGCAGGATCTGCTGACAGGTGATTGGGGCTGCGATCTTCGTAACGGTGGGTGGTATAGGGCAGCGCATCATCCACTGTGGCGTTCAGCGCAGTCTGAATCACACCGGGGGTGTTCTGAATGCAGCTATCGCCAGGGTGTACAGGGGCAATAAAACCATAAACGCCCTGCACATTGTCACTCAAAAAGAAGTTGGGGTTATTGGGATCCGTCGCGGGTGCGGTAACGGCACCGCCCTGGAAAGTGGATTCACCGGCGCCATTGGCCCAGTCGGGCTGGTGGGTGTTGTTGTTGTAATCATCCAATCCCAGGTTGATGCGACGGTTGTTGATATCGACCCAGGTTTCACCATAGAGATAAGAAGATTCGCCACTGACACTGTCTGCGCCAATATTAAACAAGGCATACTCATACGGGCTGCGCACAATATCTTTGAGATCGCCATTTTCAGCCGCGTTATTGTACTCGTTATGAAACTGGGTGAAGTTATACTTATCGGCCTGGTATTTGTTGATCACATCGTTCTGAACGCTAAGGCTGTTATCGCCTGTGACGTCCAGCGGACCATTGCCGAGGGTGGTGTCGTTGAGCGGGTTATACAGGCCGTTTTCCCAGGTGCCCTGATTGCCAAAGCTGTAGGATACAATCTTAAAGTCACGGATGTTGATATCAATGCCATGAATATCGCCATCAAAGAGCACATGCAAAAAGAGCTTGTCATTCTCAAGCGTGGCCGGGTTGCCCAGCTCACGTTCCTGCGACATGACCAGACGCAGAGACTCATCAGAGCCACCGCCCACCGGGGCGCCACCGCCCGTGCCGGGAATAAAGACATTACCACTGGTTGGAAAACCACTGAGCGGAGGGTTCAGAATCAGACCGCCCGGATCGCCCGGAGGAGGAGTCCCCGGGGTTGTACCATCTGCCAGCGTGTAGCCAACGACTTCATAGGTTCCAACGAAGCCGTCGACGCCAACAAAGGTCCCAATACCAAAAGTGGTGGGACTGCCAACAATCAGTGCGCTGGGTCTACCGTTGCCGGTATTGCCCACAGCAACGCCCGTTGAGCTGACGCCGTCAGTACCCACAACCGTATTGCCTGGTGCCAGGTCGGCGGCTGAGATGGGCGTGCTGGTGAAGATGGTGTTGCCAACAATACTGGTGACCGTGTAAGGATTGCCATTGACCGTGATATTGGCAGGCAAGCCGCCCAGGTTCAGCGCAGCGACACTGTTGACTCGCAACGGACCCAACCCATTGCCGCCATTGCCTGTGTTGGTCGGTTCAATCGCGGAGGCAATACCCGGACTGACAATCCCCGCGCCCCAGTGAAAGGGGTCATAGCGCGGGTCAGATAAGGGGTCACCAGCGGTGTTAACCGCACCGAGAATCACCCCAAATTGTCCCGCTGTCTCGGGAAGACTGACGCCGGGTTGAATAAAATCGCGGTTAATCGGGTAACCTTCAAAGGCATTGGGACCACCGGGCCAGGTAGCCCCAACAGCGGCATAAGGTGGGGGTGGCTCAAACGGGCCCGACCCTCCGACTGAACCGCGATAAGGGTTGCTGACACTGCTACCGCTCCAGGTATGCGCCAGAAAGCCGTTGCCTGAGGTACCAGGTACGGCACCGTCATCTGAGGGGCTCTTGTAAAAGCCTGAAACGGCATTCTGAGTGACCGTATAATCGTAGTTGAATGAAACGTGTGTATTGGCACCCAGGCTGAAGGGGGAGCAGGAACTGAGCTCGATATAAGTGCGGGCGGTGGAGGTTGCCGGGTTCTGGTTCCAGTTGCCGCTGCTATCCTGGGCGTAATTGCCCGCGTGCAGATACTCGTTGCGGAAGTCGACCGGGTAGGGGCTGACATTGGTGCCGCTGGGGTGACCGGCATTGGTACGGCCTGGCAGGGGCGAGAGAATAGTAGAATAACTGGCGTTAAAACTGCCATCCCCCAGTTCGATAAAACCAGAATAGTCAAAGCTGTTCTGATGAATGCGGTTTTTGACCATCGCCGTGGGCGCATCAATGATCATGGGCTCGGTGCCGTCGAGGTGCCGGTAGCGCGCGTACTGGGGATGGGTGCGGGGAATGTCATAGACCACCTTGTAACCGCTGGCCACAATATTACCATTGGCATCCTGACGTGTGCCGGTCACTTCCAGCGCCAGGGGCAGATCGTCAAACTCCCAGCCCCAGTTCAGGCTGTCCTGGCCGACTTCGTTGCGGCCTTCGGTGTTCTGGGCGTGGCTGAAGTCCGCGCCCCCCGGGCGAATCCCATCAATGGCCAGAAAGGGATAGTTGACCGCAGGCGGCGGGACGCGGGGGTCATTCTGGTTGACAATGGGAATGCGGTCACCCGTACGCACCGGCGGATGCTGCTCTTTGTTGGGCTGCAGCGCGGTGGTATTGATCTGTAAGTTGTTATAGGTTTCACGGAAGGTGCCGGTCTGAACTTCTGCGCTGCCAGCCGCCCAGGTGACGGTGGTGCCGACATCCGGCAGACTGATGATCTGGGGGATCAGCACATCGGTGACGGTGTTGCCGTTTTTGTCTTCGTAGGTCACCAGATTGGAAACGGTGTATTCGGTACCCCCGATGGTGATCACCGTGCCGGGACCCAGACCGCCGGTGTTATTCAGGCGCAGATGGGTGTTGCCACGCAGAGGCTCATCATCATTGGTGGTGACGTAAGTGGCATTGATGCGGTCGAGATCCCAGCCCCAGAGGTAAGAGACCGTGGACCAGAAGGCCCCGTTTTCGGTATAGGCATCCTCCAGCACGATGTTGGGTTCACGCCAGAAGGTGCGGTTGAGAGTGACGTCACTTTCATCAATGGCCTTGGAGCCGAAGAAGGGATTATAGGTGTAGTTGCGGATGCGCTCAGGACTGTCGTAGGGCAACAGGCCGTTGACACCGGCCGGGTGGCCGGTGTTGAAAGGCGTGGTTTCATCGGTGGCATTGCGCAGCCGGTTGGTCATATCGCTGGTACCGTGATACTTGTTGCTGGGGCCTACACGCTGAAACATGACCTGCGAGTCAATAAACTGACGATACAGGTTATTGAGCTTTTCGGTCAGTTCGTTAAGCTTGGTTTGCAGATCGGCCATACGGGCCTGGTGGTACTCGAGGCCTTCACGCAGCTCCTGCTCCCGGCGGCTTTGCTCTGACAAAGCGGGAATACTGGCGTTAAAGCGGTTGACATCAAACCTTTGCAGACGAGCGGTATTCTGGTCTTTAACATAGTTATTGTAGAGATTGCCGGAAAAAATACTCGTCATATCATCACTCCTGTGAATACCTTGAAAATCTTGAGCCCAGGAACCTGAGACTTTGGTGCCGGTAGGGATTGAAGTAAAAGTAAAAACACACTCTTACGCGTCCTATATCGGCATGTACACCTGTCGAAGTGAACCCGCTTAATTATTTTTTAACAAGAAACAAAACACACACACTCAAATATTAAGAGCAGATTTAAGCCGGGGGCTTTTTTGCATTGTCAGACGGTTGTGCTATTATTTTTACTGCATCTGATACACCCAAAATCTGCAAGTTAATTATTGAGGAGCTTACCAAATTGCCATGAAACGCTATCTCGCCCTGGCCAGCGCAGCATCTCTCCTGATTTTATCCTGTCAGCCGCCACAGCAAGTGACCCTTGATGTTTACCGACTCCAGGGCAGCGTGATGGTTCCTCAGCAGGACCAGTCGATTCGCCCGGTACAAATGAGCTTTGACCCGCTGGGGCTGCTGATGACAGATGCCCACGCGGCCACGGGTCTGGTGCCCGTTCCGGCGGGCGTTGAAGTGCGCCTGCTGCGCATTGATGACGAGGGTCGCCCGGTCTCCAGCGAACCGATTGCCACCGGACGCACAGATGCCAATGGCCGCTACACCCTGGATGTCTCGGCCACCGATATGACCCTGCCAGCCACCAATCTGGTGCTGGAAGCCGGCAACTATGCCACGGGCAATTATCTGCGCAATTTTGTGACCGAGGAACAGTTGGATTTAACCCCTGTGACCACCGCGATGGTCCAGTTAATGGTTGACCGCCGGGAGCCGCTGCTCTCTGTGCCTGTCACTGTGATCCAAGAGGCCCGCCAGCTCTCGCTGCAGGGCACCCAGAGCATTGATTATTCCACCGTAGACCTTGCCAATGCCCTCTCTAACACCCTCTCCAGCCTCAAAGCCAATGCCACCCTGACCACCCGCCTGGACCAATTACTGACCCGCGTGGTGTCTGGTCGCGTGCTGGCGCCCAACGGCCGGGTAGCTGCAGCCCCTGGATTTCGCATTGATCAGTTTCTGATGCCTCCGGCTGAAGCCCTGACCGGCCTGCAGGCGGTCTCTTCTGATGTGGCGGTCACGCTTTCGCGCATTGATAACAATGGCAATGTGGTCGGTTTGCCGCTGGCCACGGCCCGCACCCGCTCAGATGGCTCGTATTCTTTTGTATTGCCCGCAGAAGCCCAGCTGGG
This sequence comes from Candidatus Sericytochromatia bacterium, assembly GCA_015272195.1. GTDB lineage: Bacteria > Cyanobacteriota > Sericytochromatia > UBA7694 > UBA7694 > JACYMC01. The sequence continues at coordinate 24,232 of JACYMC010000148.1, read as the reverse complement.
CAGTGAGTTTGTGGTGTCCGTGGGTTCAGGTCCCAGTCTGATGCGCGCTATGCTGAGCGGCAGTGCCCAGCTGGATATCTCGCCGCTGAGCGAAATGACCACCCGTCTGATCATCAATAATGGCACGGTACTCAGCCGCCCCAAGGTGCCCATCAGTGAGTTTTCAGCCCCTGAAATCATTGCCATTCTGGACGCCGTTCAGCGCAGCACCGACGGGGCCGCACTGGGCGGCGCCAATAATATTTCAGCCGTGCTTTCGGTGATTGAGCCCGTCATACAGAGTGACGCCACCGTGCGCAATAACCTGGCTGCTGCCGGGGGTGTGCCAGGGCCCACGGTCAACAATGTACCGCCCGTAACGGCTGAAGATTTTGTGGTGCTGCAGGGCACAGCCCAGACCGGCAGCCTGGTCACCGTGGAGGGCGGTACCCAGCCCGTATCAGTGGCATTGGGCGCCAGCGAAAGCAACTACAGTATTCAGGTGCCGCTCAAGCGCAACTCCAATCACGCGCTGCGCGTGCGCTCGATTGTGGGCGGAGATGCCAGTCTGCCGACCCTGGTCAATATCCGTACCGACACCCTCAACCCTCGTGTGGTCACAGACCGTATTGTGGCCCGCAACCCCAGCGGTCAGTCTTTTGAAACCATTATCACCGGTGGTACCGCTGCAATTGAGGACCAGGGCCGTGTGACCCTGATCATTACAGGCCCCAAACTGGGCAACGCCGTACAGCTGCAGACCACCGAAGCGGGCGCTTTTGAAGGCCGTCTGGCGGCAGACTCCGGGGATCTGCTTAATATTGAGGCCGTGGATGAAGCCGGAAACCGCTCTGAGGCCCAGATTGTGGTTGGTGGACCTGGACCTGTGGTCACCAGCGTGATGCAGGAAACCGTCATTACCCGCGACGCCCCCTTTGCAGACCGGGTCATCACCGTCAGTGGCGCAGGCTTTGACCCCACGCTGGCCAATAACCGCATCACCTTTATCACAGACTATGGGCAGGCCAGCAGCCAGCCTCGCAGCGTTTCGACAGATCGGCGCACACTGGTGGCGCCCGTACCCGACGGTCTGGCCAGCAAACTGAGTGAGCTGCCAACCGAAGCCCAGGTACAGGTCACCACCGATAATGTGCCCAGCAATAACAATCGCTCGTTTACCCTCTTTCCCCGCCTGAGCGCCCTGAGCCAGGCCCGCCTGAACGGCAATGGCCGTTCAGAGCATTATACGCTGGACACGGTACGCAATCACTTTCTGATGACGTCTCAGCTGGGCTCAGCCTCCAGTATTCTGAATTTTGATGGCAATGGCAATGTGCTGACGCGTGATGTGGCAGCAGATATCACCCATGACTCGATCTTCAGAGATGTGGCCCTGGACAGCGCCGGGAATTTCTTAATCAGCAATTTTGACGCCACCCTGGCGGGCAAAAACCGGGAGCTGCCCGATATTCGCCCCACCTATCGTATATCACATTATGAAGTGGCCGGTACGGGGACAGAACTGCGCCTCAGCCGCCGAGCGGCTGAGTCCGCCGATCTGGGTGCCGAGCCGGGTGCCATTGCCTATAACCGCACCGCTAACCAGATTTATGTGGCCCTGCCCAGCCAGGGACGCATTGTCAGAATGAGCTTCAATGGCAATATCTTTGGTCGTCCTGAAACGCTCGCTTCAGGCCTGCCGACCCCGATTCGGGATATTCAGCTGACAGCAGACGATAATTTTATGTATGTTTCACTGGGTAATAACCTGTCGGTCTTCCGGCTGACCCTGAATGCCCAGGGTGACGTGGATTTGCTGGACAGCAACTTTGCGAAGGACATGGGTAACGGCAACGGTCATCTGACCGTGGATACAGACGCAAACCTGTATCTGACACTGGGTACGGGCATTGAACGTGTGAACCCGCGCGGTCAGCGCACCAATCTGGTGCCCGTGCTGCAGGGTCTTCAGCCGACGGTGGGTCTGCTCTGGCTGAATAACCAGCTCTATACCCACCAGTTAAATCAGCCTGATCTGTACCGGATTGCGCCCTGATCAAAATGCTTCTGACGCAGGCTGAGGTGCTGATCTGATGTCAGCTGTGCCTCAGTCTGATTCTGACTTTTTGACAGGCGGTCCCGCACTGCAGCAGGCCCGCCAGCTTGCCGCCGAAGCAGAAGCCCGTCTGCAGAAAATTGCCGATTCGATTCCCGGCTGCATTTATGCATTTTGTCTGGAGTTGGACACCGGGCAGTCTTACTTTACCTATCTGAGCAAGGGCTGCGAAGACTTGCTGGGCTATCCGGAATCCCTTTTAACAGGACCGGATACCAATTGGTGGGACCTGTTACTGCAAAACAAAGAGGAACGCGAGCATATTGCCGAGCTCATTCAAGTTTCAGCGCGCCAGCTTTCGCTGTTTGAAACCAGCTTTCGCTTTAGGCACCCTTTGCATGGAGAACGCTGGGTTTTTGCGCGTTCTATACCTGAACGCCATGTGGATCGGATTCTCTGGTCCGGTGTGTTTGTCAACGCCACCGACTTAAAGCACCAGATCGAAGCCACCCGCTTGCGCGAAAGCCTCTTACAAACGCTGAACCAGCAGCTGGAGCAGCGTGTTCAGCTCCGCACCCGTGAACTGCAGACTGCCAAAGAAGCGGCTGAAGCAGCACATCAGGCCAAATCTGAGTTTCTGGCCAATATGTCTCATGAGATCCGCACACCCATCCACGCCATTCTGGGCTATGTGCAACTGATTCAGGAACAATTTGACTATCCGCTGCTGCAGGACTACATGACTGCGATCGCCATCAGTGGTCAGAATCTGCTTCGGCTGCTCAACGACTTGCTGGATCTATCCAAACTGGAAGTGGGCAAAATGCAGTTACAGCTGGCCCCCGTTAATCTGCGGGCTGTGGCGCGTGAAATTGGAAGCCTGTTTGCCCTGAAAGCCAGCGAAAAACAGGTGGGCTTTTACATTGACATTACACCGGATTTGCCTGATCTGCTGTATCTGGACGAAACCCGCATCCGACAGATTTTTTTTAACCTGATGGGCAATGCCGTTAAGTTTACGGCCGAAGGCCAGATTCAGGTGCAGATTGATGCCCGGCCCAGTCAGAGTGCCCCCGACTGCGTAGATCTGAGCCTGAGTTTTCAGGATACGGGCATTGGCATTCCTGAAAGCTCCCAGGCCCTGATTTTTAATGCCTTTATGCAGCAAGAAGGGCAGACTGCCAAGCAATACGGCGGAACCGGCCTGGGTCTGAGCATTGTCCAACGACTGGTCCAGATGATGCAAGGGCAAATTACACTCACCAGCCAGCCGCAGCAGGGCGCCTGCTTTACTCTTTTTTTACCTGCTGTGCAGCGTGTGGCTGATAATCTGTCTGAAACACCCTCAACAGTCACCTGGCCAATGCAGCACACCCTGATCATTGCGGAGCCCCATATCCAGGAACTGCTGGCCCCCCTCTATGCTGGTGAGGGCATCAGCATGCTGGCCCTCACCAGCCTGGAGCTGCTGCCAGAAGGCTTGCAGCCGCACTGGATTCTCTTGCAGCTCCCCTTGCAAGGCGAAAACCCCTATATGAGTTTAAGTGCTCTGCGCCAGGATTTTCCAGAGACGCCTTTATCCGTGCTGTCAGCCAGCCCTTTTGACACCGCACTGGCAAGACAGTTTCAGATCAAGAGCTGGCTGACACCACCCTTTGATCAACACGCACTGAACATAGCCTGGGTTGCTGAGGCTGCTGTACAGTCACCAGACGCCTTACTCCCATCAGAACCTGTTTCTGAAAAACTGGAGTTTCAAAATCTGGTATCCCGTTGGGAGGCCGTCCGTCAGAGCCATTCTTTTGACATGATTACCGCCTTTGTACAGGAGCTGGCAGAAACGGCCCAGCAAACACAGCAGCGGAAACTGTTGCAGTTTTCAGAACTGCTGGGCGCTGCAGCCGGGCGCTTTGATGTGGTCCTGATCGAGCAGTTGCTGTCGGGATTTCCAGATTTGCTTGAAACCCTGCGGGATCAAATCTGATGCCGACTGATCATATTCTGATTGTGGATGATCTGCCGCAAAACATTCAGATTGTGGCCTCCATGCTCAAAAAAGAAGGTTATCAGCTCAGTTTTGCCAGCAGTGGCTCCCTGGCTTTAAAACTAGCCCAGGACAAGCCCTTTGATCTGATTTTACTGGATTTGCACATGCCGGGTATGGATGGCTTTGCGGTGTGTCGCGCCCTCAAAGCAGATCGTCAGACAGCACGTGTACCGGTGATTTTTTTAACCGCCAATGCCAGCACCCGGCAGGCTGTACAGGGCTTTGAACTGGGTGCAGTGGACTATATCACCAAGCCTGTGGAACCCATGGAACTGCGGGCACGGGTGCGCACCCACCTGGAGCTCAAAAAAGCCCGCGATCAGATTCTGGAGCAAAACGCCCATCTGGAGCTGCTGAACCGCTCCAAAAGTGAGTTATTGCAGATTGTCTCTCACGACCTGCGTACGCCCCTGACCGTCCTGATTTCCGGGCTGGAGTTCCTGCAGAAACATCTGGGAGAAATGCCAGAGCGCCTGCAACGCCGGCTTGAAAACATGTGGCTGGCCGCCACGCGCATGGAGGGCATGATCCACCAGTTTTTGCGGCGCGAAACCATTTTACTGGGGCGGCGTCAGCCTGAGATCAGCACATTTACTGTGGCAACCGTGATCGATCAGGTTCTGGAGCAACACCGCGACTGGGCACAGCATAAAACAATTGTGTTTGAGCTGAGCGGGCCGGCTGATCTGCAGGTGGAAAGCGACTGCGGGGCCTTTGAGCAAATGCTGGACAATCTGATTTCAAATGCCCTGAAGTACTCGCCCCCCCGGGGCAGGGTGTTTGTGCGCTGGTCACGCGCTGACGCTGACACGTGGCAGCTCGAAATAGAGGATCAGGGCCCGGGCTTCAGTTGCGAAGAAAAAGAGAATCTCTTTGAACAGCAGGGCCCCCGCTCAGCGGCCCCGACATCCGGCGAGAGCTCCATTGGCCTGGGCCTGACCATCGTCAAAAAGATGCTGGGTTTGCTGCAGGGAGACATCAGCTGTCTGTCAGAATCGCCGGCAGGCGCGCACTTCAGGATCCGCCTGCCTGACAGACTGCAGGCAAAGCCAGCGGATCAGCATCACGCCTGAGACGGGACAAATCTTCTATCACCTTCTGGCGCAACCCGGTGGGAACCTGCCACCAGTCGCGCAGATAGTTGCTGAGCGCCAGATCGGTCTGGCTCTGTGCCAGCAGCAGCAGGTCGCTGCGCTGCCAGTGCTGCACGGGCCGGGTCAGAATTTGCTGCAGGCGCTGCACCTGGCTCAGGGTTTGCTCATAGGCCGCCTCTGCCAAGAAGGGAGAGGCGGGCAAGCTGCGCAGAGAATACAGGTAAAGGTTTTCACGCGGGCGGGTCAGTCCCACATAAAATAAGCGGCGCTCTTCTTCCAGCGGGCGACCCTCCTGAGCAGGCAGATAGCCCAGATTGCAGTGGGGCAGATAGACCAGAGGCCATTCCAGGCCTTTGGCACGGAAAATACTGGTGATCACGACCCCGCCATGTGCCTGTAGCGCATGATCCGCCAGTTGTGTCAGCCGGGCATCGAGCGATTCGGCTGAACCCAGCTGCTGGGCATACGCCAGAAAAGCGCTGACACTCTGTGCACGTGCCTCACCTGTTTCGGCAAGCCCACTGTGCCGGCGCAAAAAGCGCCGGTACTGAATGCGCTCATCCAGGGCCTCCAGCACTTCTGCAGCAGACAGCTCCTGTAAGCGTGACTGCAGTGCAGTCAAGGCCTCAGCCAGCTTTTCGAGATGTTTGCGCTGATAAACCACATCGGTCTGCGCGGCGGCCTGCCGCAACACCTCGCTCAGCAGCATACCAGCCTGCAGCTGCTGGGCAATGCCCTGAATCTGCAGACGATTCAGGTAGCGCTGGGGACGGTTGGCACAGAGTTGCCAGGCTTGCAGCAGACGGCTCAGCTGGCTGCCGGTCAGGACATAGTTCTGGGACTGCAGGTTTTCGCAGTGCAGCAGGTAGAGATAGGCGCGCAGGGTCATGATTTCGCGCCGCTGATAAAAGGGACGCGCCCCCACAATCTGGTACGGAATACGCGCCTGAATCAGGGCCTGCTCCAGATGGGGGGTCTGGGCATAGAGACGCACCAGAATCGCCTGATCCTCAAAGTGGTAGCCCTGCTGACAGGCCTGCATGATATGGCTGACAATCTGCTGGGCCTGGGCCTGCTCGTCGCGGGGATGATAAACCCTGGTCTGGCCGTCAAAGCCCCGTGTCAGCCTCAGGAACTTGGGTTCACGCTGCTGGTTGTGAGCGATCACCCGGTTGGCCAGAGCGAGGGGGGCCGCACGCGAGCGAAAGTTTTCGTGCAGCACGTACTTCACGGCGCCATACTGCTGCGGAAAGCCCAGAATAAAGCGCGGGCTGGCCCCCCGCCATTCGTAAATGGTCTGATCATCATCCCCAATGGCCATATAATTACGGTGCTGCGCACTGAGAATATCCAGCAGGGCATATTGTACAGCATTCACATCCTGAAACTCATCGACCAGCAGACAATCCCAGCGTTGCTGGAACACACTGCGCAGAGTCTCATGACAGCACAGGTCCTCCCAGGCAGACAGCAGCATATCGTCAAAAGTGAGCAGCTTTTGTGCCTGTCGCTGGGTTTCAAACAGTGCGTACAATGCCAGGTAATCGGGCAGACTCTCGGGGGCTGTGGCCAGACACACCTGGTCCTGCACGTCTGCGGGCAAATGGGCCGGAAGTGCCGGGTACTGGAAATTGCCCTTACAGATGCTGATATAGGTTAAAAAATCCTGCTCGTCAAACGGGTTGGGCACCTGGATACCCGCCTGTCTGGCCTGCCCCAGCACCTGCTTCAGCAGGCGGTTTTCGGTACCGGCGTTTTCGGCGCCAAAGCGCCAGCCCTGCCGCAGCCCCAGCGCCTCAGCCCGCTGCAGCACCTGACGTCCTACTGCATGCAAGGTCATCACATGCACCGCATCACAGGCCGGCCAGGCCTGCAGCGCCCGCTGCAAATCGCTGACCGTGGCCCGTGAGAAAGAGGTGGCCAGAATACGCGATGCAGCAAAGTGGCCCTGCTGCACCAGATGGGCAATGCGATGGACCATGGCCGTGGTTTTGCCGGCACCGGCCACCGCAAAGACCAGGGCCGGTCCCTGCACATGGCTCATCACCCGCTGTTGTTCTGAAGTAAGTTGAAAATCTGACATCCTGCGACAGTGTAACGGCTTTTAAAGCCGGCTGCACAGGGGCTTAGGCAGGACAGGCAGACAGCGGATTCTGAATAATTAAATTTATATTAAGAAAGCACGAAAGTTTATGTAAGAAAGGCCGATAATGACAGCAATACAGATCAATTCAGAGGGAGAGCAAACCATGTCACAGCGCGTTAAATCTGCAGTACTGCTGCTGATTTGCCTGTTTTTGCTCACCGCCTGTGGCGGCAGGGGCGCCAACAATCCCCTGTACCCCAATCTGCCGCCTTACGATCCCACCCAGGACAATATCTATCAACCCGACCCGGACACCCACGGCTATCAGCCCGACATGCCCCGCACCACCACCTATACCGTGCTTCAGAACGTCTTTTTACGCGTCGATCCGGAAATCGGCGCCACCGTCAAATACCTCGAAGGCCGCCTGGAGCCCAAGCGGGCCGGAGACCCCCTGATTTTTGATGATCCCCGCTCTTTTGTAACCCACGTTGCGCGCGGTGAGCTGATTGTCGACAGCGCCAACATCACCCGGCTCAAAAACAAATACACCTTTAACTTCCCCGACAGCCCGATCAAAGATGTACAGGTTGATTTTTTGCCCGGCAAGCTGCGCATGAGCGGCAAAATGAAACAGGTCTTCTGGGTGCCCTTCACCATGGAAGGTACCATGATGCCCACCGCTGACGGCAAGCTGCAGCTGGTGCCTGACTCCATCAAAGCTGCCGGCATTCAGGTCAAAAGTATTATGGATCTGCTGGGGCTGACCACGGGCAAACTGATCAGCATGACCCCCGAACGGGGCCTGACCTTTCAGGGCAATGTGGTGATTCTGGATCTGGCCAAACTCTTCCCGCCGCCCCAGGTGCAGGGACATGTCGTGGCTGTAGACGTACAGCAGGGCTTTATGCGCCTGTTCTTTGATAGCCCCGAGCGCATTCCTCAGCGCGTCCTGCCCGAGCGCTCCAGCCAAAATTTTATGTACGTCTTTGGGGGCAATGTGCTGATGATGAATGAACTGCACCGCGAAGCCGAAATGCAGATGGTGGATATGGAGCCCAGCGACCCCTTTGACTTTTTTATGGAAGAATACAAGCGCCACCTGCGGGCCGGCTACGTTAAAGCCGTGAACGATCGCGGAACGCTGCTGACCCTGATGCCGGACTACACCAAAATTGATCAGACAGATGTCTGGGATAAGTTTCCCGGTGGCCGTCCCGACTTGCGTCCCTTTCAGGCCGGGCGCACGCTTTATCCCCAGCGTTAAGGGGCATGTCACTTTCTGAAACCGAAAAAATTTATCGGCTGGCGCTGAATCATTTTCCGCAGATTGGCCCCTTGCGCGGCCGCATTCTGCTGGAGAGCCTGGGCTCAGCTGAAGCCGCCTGGCGGGCTTCGGCTGACCAGCTACAGGCCCTGCCGCGTTTTTCGGCCAGCCTGGTCGAAAAATTTAAGGCTTTTCGCCGCCAGCACGACCCCGAAGTCCTCTACCAAAGCGTTCTGGCGCGTGAGATACAGCTCTGTTTTTTGGGCGATGCTGACTATCCGGCCTGGCTGGCTGAAATTTATGACCCGCCGCTGCTGCTGTACTGGCGCGGGCAGGCTGAGCGCTGGTCTGCGCTGAGCCGCAGTGTGGCCATGGTGGGCACCCGCTCTCCCAGTGTTTATGGCCAGCGGGTGGCACTGCAGTTTGCGGAGGCCCTGGCCAGCGCAGGCGTGTGTATTATCAGCGGCATGGCTCTCGGTATTGACGCCCTGGCCCACCAGGGCGCACTGAAAGCGGGGGGCATGACCGTGGCTGTCCTGGGCTCCGGTCTTGATAACCCTTCGCCCCCCAGTCACTGGTCGCTCTATCAGCGTCTCTGCCGTGAGGGACTGGTGCTGTCTGAGCTGCCCCCGGATCACCCACCACGCAACTGGACCTTTCCGATGCGCAATCGCATTGTCAGCGGACTGTCACGGGGTGTGATTGTGGTGGAGGCAGGCCTCAAAAGTGGCACCCTGATCACCGTGGATGCAGCCCATGAGCAGGGACGGGAAGTTTTTGCCGTGCCCGGTGCCATTGACGCCCCGCAAAGCCAGGGAACCAACGCGCTGATCCAGCAGGGTGCGCAGCTTTTGCGCCATCCTGACGAGGTTTTGGAAGCCATGGGCTGGGTGGTGCAAAGCGAGAAAAAAAACCATGATTTTGAGCCCAATGACTTGACAAATGACGAAGCACGCGTTTATGTATTACTGGGTGAACATCCAATGCACGTGGATGCATTGGCCGCTCAGAGCGCTCTGAGTCCACAGGCAATTCTCGGCTTGCTTACCGTACTGGAAATGAAGGGGATCGTGGAACAGTTGCCGGGTAAGCGCTATAAAAAAACATTTCGTCTCTAAATCACAGCAAGGACACAAAGCATGGCTGCGAAAACGCGCGCAAAAGAAACAATTGGCACTGCCAGCAAACTGGTGATCGTGGAATCGCCAGCCAAAGCCAAAACCATTGAAGGTTATCTCGGCAGCGATTATAAAGTGGTCTCCTGTTACGGCCATATCCGTGATTTGCCTAAAAAAAACAACGCCATTGATATCGAAAACGGCTTTAAACCCACCTACGAAGTCTCTCAGGACAAAAAAGAAGTCATCAAAGAGCTGAAGCGCCTGGCCAAAGATGCCAGCCTGGTCTACCTGGCGTCAGACGACGATCGCGAGGGTGAGGCCATCTCCTGGCATTTGCAGGAGTCGCTGAAACTCAAAACCGAAGACACTCGCCGGATTGTCTTTCGCGAGATCACCAAAAATGCCATTACCCAGGCCATTGAAAACCCGCGCCAGATCGATCAGAATCTGGTCAATGCCCAGCAGGCCCGCCGCATTCTGGACCGTCTGGTGGGCTTTGAACTCTCACCCCTGCTCTGGAAAAAAATCAAGGCTGGCCTGTCGGCTGGCCGGGTACAGTCGGTGGCCGTGCGCATGGTGGTTGAGCGCGAGCGCGAAATCGAGCGTTTTCAGGCTGAATCCAGCTTTCGGGTGCAGGCCCTGCTGGAAGTAGAGGCCGGCAAGCAGCTCAAGGCCGAGCTGCCCAAACGTTATGCCCGGCGCGAAGAAGCCCAGGCCTTTTTAAACGCCTGCCTGCAAGCCCATTTTTCGGTGGCCAGACTACAGGTCAAAGAAGGTCGCCGCAAGCCCTCAGCCCCCTTTACCACCTCGACCCTGCAGCAGGAAGCCAGCCGCAAGCTGGGTTTTTCGGTGGCCCGCACCATGACCCTGGCCCAGCGCCTGTACGAAGCCGGTAAAATCACCTATATGCGTACCGACTCGCTGAATTTATCTGAAGATGCCTTACAGAGTGCAGCCCAGGTGATTCGTGGCAATTATGGCGAAGCTTATCTCGAGCCCCGGCGCTTTAAAACCAAATCTGAATCTGCTCAGGAAGCCCACGAAGCCATCCGCCCCACCGATTTTGCTGTGTCGCAGGCCGGCAGTGACAGTGGCGAACAGGCCCTTTATGAGCTAATCTGGAAGCGTGCCGTCGCCTCTCAGATGAGCGAGGCCCGCATCGAAAAAACCACGGCTACCATTGCCATTTCAGGCATGGATGAGACCCTGACAGCCACAGGTGAAGTGATTCGCTTTGATGGCTTCTTAAAGGTCTATCTTGAAGGCCATGACGATGACGATCGCGAAGAGGCCAAAATGCTGCCGCCCCTGAACGTGGGCCAGCAGCTGCCCCTGATGTATATGACCGCCCGCGAGACCTTCAGCAAGCCCCCCGCCCGCTATACAGAGGCCAGTCTGGTGAAGCACATGGAAGAGCTGGGCATTGGCCGCCCTTCGACCTATGCCCCGACCATCTCGACCATTCAGAAGCGCGGCTATGTCGAAAAAGAGAGCCGCGACGGCAAACCCCGCCAGTACTGGGAGCTGAAGCTCGAGAACCAGCAGATCAGCCAGGAACAAAAAACCGAGATCTATGGCACAGAAAAGGGCAAGCTCTTTCCCACCAGCCTGGCCAAGATTGTGACCGATTTTCTGGTCGAATACTTTGCCAATGTGGTGGACTACCATTTTACCGCCCAGGTCGAAGAGGAGTTTGACAGCATCTCACAGGGCAAAAAAGCCTGGAACGAGATGATTGCAGACTTTTATTTTCATGACTTTCATCCCAAGGTCGAAAAAACCAAAGATGTGGATCGGGCCGAGGTGGCCGGCAGCCGCGAACTGGGACAGGATCCGGCTTCAGGCAAAAAAGTGGTGGCCCGTCTGGGACGCTTTGGCCCGATTGTTCAGATTGGCAGTGCCGACGACGAAGAAAAGCCCCGCTTTGCACCGCTCAACAAAGATCAGTTTATTGATACCATCACCCTGGAACAGGCTCTGGAGTTGTTTAAGCTGCCCCGCACGCTGGGTGAATACGAAGGCCAGGAAGTGGTGATTAGCAAAGGGCCCTTTGGACCTTATGTACGCCATGAAGGCAAGTTTACCTCCATTCCCAAAGAGGAAGACCCCCTGCAGCTGAGCCTGGAACGGGCCATTGAGCTGATTGAAGCCAAGCGTAAAGCCGATGCCGAAAAATTTATCCGCAGCTTTGACGAAAACCCCGAAGTGCAGATTTTAAAAGGACGCTGGGGCCCCTATATTAAATTTGGCAAAAAGAATGTCAAGGTTCCCAAAGATACAGACCCCATGGATCTGAGCTTTGAAACCGTCATGACCCTGATTGAGCAGGCACCTGACAAAAAGCGCGGGACCAAAACCGCTGCCAAAAGCACGGCCAAGACAACGGCCAAAGCCGCTGCTAAAAGCACAGGCAAAACTGCTGCCAAAAGCACAAGTAAAAGTACCGCTAAAAGCGCCAGTAAAACCACAGCCAAAAGCACCACTAAAAAACAGAGCACGGCCAAAAAAACCAGCAAAGCAGGCAGCACAGCCAGCAAGACCAAAAGCGCAAAAACAACCGGCACGCGCGCCAGTAAAGCCAAAAAAGACGATACAGCGCCTTAATTGCGACGCAACAGAGACGCCGGTGCCGGGGATTCAGCCAGTGATGGACTGTTGTCTGTGACCGGCTCCGGGCGCTGAATCAGGTAAAGTGCGGTAGCAGCGGCACAGGCATTTAAAGTCAGCAAGACACACGTCAGCGCTAAAAACACCAGTCCTGTTCTGAGGCTTGCCGTCACGGGCGCTGGGGTTCCTGGGCGGCCATAAAATAGGCACTCAAAATGTCCGTCAGACTGACCAGCAAGAGCAGTCCCCCCCATTGTGAGTTGCTTAAAGGCGTTTGCTGCGCCTGACCAAAACCCAGCCAGGCAAAGGTCAGAGAGGCCCCCAGAAAAAAAATGCCCAGCAGGGTGCCTTCCAGCGTGCCCTGATAAAAATGCCCCGCGCCAGGAATCAGCAGGGAGAGGCTGGCCGAGAGCGCCGGGCTGCGAAAGCGGGTCTCCGTCTCGAGATTGAGCAGCTGGCGGGCCATGTTTTCACAGCCGCTGGCCAGGTTGCTGCGACTGACAGGCTGAACCCGTGCTTTAAGAATCTGGGGAGGCCCCTGCGCACTGCGGCTGACCAGTACGGATACGAGTTCCAGACCCTGGTCAGACTGCAAATGAGAAAACAGCGCCAGTTCAGCTTCAGGCAGATAACTGAAGACCTGCTCCCATGCCAGGGGGTCGGGCTGAATGGCCTGCGGCAAGCGCTCCTCAACATACCATTGCGGCAAGAGCTGATACGTCTGGCTGCGCAGTATCTGCTGATAAAGTGCCGTATTGCAGAGCGCTTCAGGTCCGCTTTCGCTGTGTACAGGCACCATGGCCAGCACCGGCTGACGATAAATGGTGCTGGCCGGCGCCGCTTTGACGCTGGACTGCATGAGCTGCAGCCCCAGACTGCTGAGCAAGACCAAAGACAGGATTTTGCGGGCATGTTTCAGGGCGGGCAATTCAGGAACCGGCATCGGTCTTTTTGCGCTTGCGCAAGGCCTCAGCAGCCCGGTTGAGATCGCCAGGCTGCGGTTGCTGACTGGCCCGCTGGTTTTCACGCAGAATTTCTTCGTGCACTTCCAGCCGGTGCACGCTCACATCGCGGGGCGCTTTGATGCCCAGTTTGACAAAATTATCGCGGATTTCGAGCACCATGACCTCGATATTGTCGCCGATCATGATGCTTTCGTTGAGCTTGCGGCTCAGCACTAACATGCCGGGGCCTCGTCTTCAGCAGGCAACACCGGAAAACGCAGCGGATAACGCTGGGCATCCAGAATCAGCTGGCGGCCCAGATGGGTGCGGCGGTTAAACACCAGGGGTCCCAGCAAATTGGCGCTCATCTGCAGCGGGTCTTCGGGAATGGTCAGGATCACCAGTACCAGAATCTCTTCAGGACTTTGGATATCCAGAGCCTGCGCGTCTTCATCGGACAGGTCAAAGGCATAGTCATCCAGCAATAAACCGGGCTCCATCACCAAAAAGGCCAGATCGGGATCGCTGCTGGCGCGCAGCCAGTAAAAAGGGGTTTCCTGATCGTAAGCCGACAGTTCATAGTCAAGCACAGATTCAAATCCCAGCAGACCCTGCGCCAGAAACCGGAGCGTCTGTGGGGGGTGTTCAGCGGCTGTCATGATGCATTATCCTCGCGTCAGTGTGGCTTTATTGTAGGGGATCCGGCGGTTCAGAAGCAAGCTGCAGAAAAGAACGGGCCACCGCTTCAAACTGGGTCTGCAGGGTTGCGTCAATTTCACCTGCTGCGCTGACCACGCGACAGCCCCCCGGCTCAATGGCCGGGTCAGGCATCAGTTCAATTTCAAGTGCCAGATCCTCCAGCTGCAGCAATGAAAAATGCAGCAGCTCCAGATCTTCCGGGTGCACCCGGATCACAACATTGACCTGTTTGCCCAGACGCTCCAAAGCGGCCCGCACCACTTTGATCAGCACCTGCTCGTTAATAATCGGTTCAATGCGCAAAATTTTGCGGACAATCTGCAGCACCAGCTGCACCATTTCGCCTTCGCTGGCCTGCAGCAGGCGCTCCCGATCAGCCTGGGCGGCCTGCAGAATCTGCTGCGCCTGTTGCAGGGCGCGCCGGGTCTCAGCCTGCCCTGAAGCCCGGCCTTGCTCAAGCCCCTGCTGCTCGGCCTGCTGGGTGATCTGCACGATCTTTTGCTGGGCTTCGTTCAATAGCTGAGCAGACTGGGTGCGGGCTTCGGCCAGCATGGCTTCAATCTGCGCTTCGGTGTCACGCAAGCGCTCGCGACAGGTTTGTTCACAGGCTTCGCGCTGGGCCTGCCGCTCCACTTCAAGACGCTGTTGGTCCTGTGGGTCGGCGTCGGCGGCTTCTGATCCAATCCGGCGCAGCTCATGGCTAAGCGCTGCCTGCTTGATAATCCGTAAAGGGGCAGAATCAGATGACAATATCCTCACCACCGTGTGAAATCACAACTTCTCCGGCTTCTTCAAGGCGGCGGATAACGTTGACAATTTTTTGCTGGGTTTCTTCGACGTCTTTCAGGCGCACCGGGCCCATGGCTTCCATGTCTTCGCGCAGCATGCCGGCGGCCCGTTCAGACATATTGCGGAAGATCTTGTACTGCACCTCTTCACTGGCGCCCTTGAGGGCCAGTGAAAGGTCTTTGCTGTCGAGTTCGCGCAGCAGGCGCTGAATGCTGCGATCGTCGAGAATAATAATATCGTCAAAGACAAACATCAGTTTTTTGACCGAATCAGCCAGCTCAGGGTCAAAACGCTCCAGGTTTTCAATAATATTGCGTTCGGTGCTGCGATCCACGCGGTTGAGCACTTCAGACAGGCTTTTAACGCCGCCCACAAAGGTGCCGCGGTCCTGTTTGAGGACCGAGGCAAACTTGGACTGCAGAATCGCCTCCACTTCTTTGACCACCTCCATGCCGGCCCGCTCCATGGTCGCCATGCGGGTGGCCACTTCAATCTGCAGATCATGGTTGAGCTGCGAGAGCACCACCCCGGCCTGCTCCGGTTTGAGGTAGGCCAGAATCAGGGCAATGGTCTGGGGGTGCTCACTCTGAATCAGATTGGCGACCTGGGTCGGATCGGCCTTGCGGAAGGCTTCAAAAGGCATGCTGGTGTTTTCACGCAGCACATCCAGCCGTGAGATCACGCGTCCCGCGCGGGAATCACCAAAGGCCGAGCGCAGCAGATCTTCGGCAAAGCCTTCGCCACCAATCGCCATCAGTTCACCCGTATGGGTCAGCTGGTAAAACTCCTCCAGCACTTCGTTGACCTGATCGTGACCGGTTTGTCTGAGGGAGGCGATTTCCAGCGCAATGCGTTCTACTTCTGTTTCTTCAAAATGCCGCAGGATGCTGGCAGAAATTTCTGGGCCCAGCGCAATCAGCACCAGGGCCACTTTGCGCAGACCGCTCAGGTTTTCTTCAGGCTGACGCCGGGCCAGGTTACGGGTCTCGTTGCTCATGAATTGCTCTCTTGCATCCAGAGGCGCAGCATGCGGGCCACCTGGGCGGGATCTTCACGGGCCATTTCGCTCAGGCTGCGCACGGCCTGGGCCCGGCGAGCTGCAGCATTGAGCAGTTCAGGATCGCGCATGGGCTCCAGGCCAGGTATTTCTTCTTCTTCACCCAGCAGCAGGGTTTCTTCGGCTTCCAGGGCTTCGGCTTCAACCCGCAGCCGGCGATAGCGCAGCCAGGCCAGCCAAAAGCCCAGCAGGGTCAGGAGCAGGGCCAGACCCACAACACCCAGCAAAGCCGCACGGATCCAGAAGGCCGTTTGCTCTTCACGCTGCAGGGCAGCCTGCTGGGCTTCAAAGGCTGAGTTATCAAAAGGCATGGCATAAATAGCAATGGTGTCGCCACGTTCGAGATCGAGACCGGCGGCTGCAATCGCCAGATTGCGAAAGTTTTGCAGAAGCGGGTCATTGGCGTCCAGGCCTTCGGGGGCGTTAATGGCCGGGGCCTGGCTGTCAAGCGCCACCGATAAGGTCAGCCGCTCAATCTGACCGGGGTCTTTGACACGGGTGGTCTGGGTTTCGGGCACCTCATAGTTGCGGGTGGTATCGCGCCGCTCATAGCTGGCATTGCTGTCGGTTTCAACCTGACGGTAGCCCGGCAGATTGCTGTCGGTGCCCGGAATGCCACCCGGCAGGGCTTCAGTGCCTTCGCCGCTTTCAGTGATTTCTTTTTCGCTGCGCAGGGCGCGCACATTTTCGCCCTGGGGATTGTCGTTAGATACAAAGGACTTGCTGACCGACTCTTCTTTGTCAAAGTCAAGCCGGGCCTTGACCTGCACATTGACCCGACCGGTGCCGATCACCCGGCTCAGAATACGCTCTACATTCTGCCGGATTTCCTGCTCTGTCACTTTTTGCAGCGCAATCTGTTCGCGGTTCAGGCGCATGGGGGCATTGTCTTCGGCCATGCTGCCATCAAAGAGCAGATTGCCCTGAGCGTCAGCCAGGGTGACATTCGCTTCTTCAAGACCAGGCACACTGCTGGCCACCAGCTTGCTCAGGCTGCGAATCTGGGATTCATCCAGCTGGGCCATCGGCTTCAGTTTTAGGGTCACTGAGGCACTGGGAGGATCCTGCAGCGCTGAAAAAATCTGCTTGGGCGGAATGGCCAGATGCACGCGGGCTTTTTCGATCGGCTCCATCTGCATCATGGTACGGGCCAGTTCACCGGCCAGGGCCCGTTGATAATTGAGGTCAAACACCCGGCTGGTCATGCCCATGGTGCTATTGTCCTGATCAAAAAGCTCAAAACCCATGACACCGCCTTCACGGGGCATGCCCTGAGCTGCCATCTGCAGCCGCAGCTCGTGCACCTGGCGGGCGGGCACCTGAATCACGGCCCCTTCACCAGCTGACTGCAGCTGATAGGGAATCTGATTCTCTTTAAGGTAGGCCACGATCTGGCCGGCATCCTGGCTGCCCAGATCGGTATAAAGCGGGTGCCAGTCAGGCCGCTGGGCCCACAAACTCACGCCAATTAAAGCGCCCAGAACGACCAAAGCGGTTCCACCAAAGATCCATTTCCGGGTGCGTGAGAGCTGCTGATAAAAACCCAGCCCTTCTGATTTCAGGCGCTGAAAATAACTGGAAGCCATACATCTCCACGTGACGAGACAATTTACAAGCGAGGGTATTATAACAGACTCTGGGCCGGCTGAACCATTCCAGCGCTCACAAGTCTCAGTCCTGCCGGGGCATCCCCATGAAACTTTTTTGCAGGCTTTTGCGTCTGCTGTTTTATCCCGTGGCAATGCTGGAATGCGTCGATTTAAAACGCAAAGGAAGAGAAGGAGTTGAAGCAAAAATGGCCAATCTGCTATACCACAGCACACAGATCGCTTTTTTTGTGGGCGCGGCCTTTCTGTTGATGTATATCTTTAAAAAAAACAGCCCCGAAATTTCCGGGGCGGGTCAAAATAAACCCGACCTGCGCTGACGCAGCCAGCGCAGGCAAGGGTCTTCAGGCAGCGGCTTCAGCGGGCGCAGCTTCTTCATGCCGCTGACGGGCCCCCAGGAACTCAAAATGATGTGCCCGCACAAACACTTTCTGCCGCCGCTGGCCGTCTTTTTCCCAGCTATCGATGCGCAGGGCACCGGCCACGCTGATCAGGCCGCCCTTTTGAGCATACTGTGACAGCACTTCAGCCTGGCGATCCCAGAACTCACAGCGCACCCAGTCAGTGATGCGTTCACCGTCGCGATTTCGGCCAGGCCGGTTGACGGCCAGGCTGACCTCGCTCACCGCCGTGCCGTTAACATAGCGCAGGGTTTCATTGACCTCGTTGCCAATGCGGCCGATAAGAACAATCTGGTTATTTGAAGACATAATTTAAATACTCCTAAAAATTAAAACTTAATGCGTTAATACGCTTGATTTTGGTTTTGTTTGCCAGCTGACATGTTTTACTATAACAAGCCCCCAAAATTGATGCAAGCAAAAAAAAGCTTTATTTCAGTTTTTAAAGTCGTTTTCTGTTAAAAAAGCGTATGTTAGCAAGGTGTTAAAAAAGCCGAATTTGTTTTTAAACAATGCTTTTAGAAGTTTTTAATCAACCCGTAACGCAGCCTCATGTATTTTAAACGCAACTTTTCGACTGGATTCTCACCATTTTGACTGGCTGAAGCCACACATTGGACCAGCGCCGAACCCACCACCACGCCGTCAGCCTGCGGGGCCAGACTGGCGACCTGCTCCGGCGTAGACACACCAAAACCCACAATCACAGGCCGATCTGTCCTGGCCTTCAGTTGCCGCAGTTCGTCAGCCAGGCTCTGGCTCAGCTGCTGCTGCACCCCGGTGAACCCGGCGCGGGCGATATAGTAGAGGCAGCCGCTGGCGCTGCTGATGATGGCCGGCAGGCGCTCCGGCGCAGTGGTCGGGGCCACCAGCCCAACCCAGCCCAGCCCAACCCAGCCCAGGCCGGCCTGCCGGGCCAGCGCCTGATAAGGCTGCGCTTCTTCCGACGGCAGATCCACCCCCAGCAGTCCGGCAATCCCGGCTTCTACCGCCCGCGCGCAGAGCTGTTCAAAGCCCAGCTGAAGCAAGGGGTTGGCATAACTGAACAGTATCAGGGGCGGTAAATCCGGCCGGCGGCGTTTGAGCCGGGTCAGCATGTCCAGCAGGGCCGACAGGCTGGCCCCGGCCGCCAGAGCCCGCTCCGCGGCGGCCTGGTTGAACGGCCCATCGGCAATGGGGTCCGAAAAGGGCACGCCCACTTCGATCATTTCGGCCCCGGCATCGGCCAGTGCTTCAATCAGTCGGGCGCTGGTCTCCAGATCCGGGTCGCCGCCCATAATAAAAGGAATCAGGGCGCAACGCTGCTGGCTGCGCAGGGTCAGTAAAGTCTGCTGAATGGCGTTCATGCCTGTGCTCCTTGAAACAACTGGTAAACATCTTTGTCGCCGCGCCCCGAGAGATTGACCAGTAACAGGGCCGTTTCGGGCAGTTCCGGGGCGCGCCGCAGGGCGTAGGCCACGGCATGAGCCGACTCCAGGGCCGGCAGAATGCCTTCGCTGAGGGCCAGCCGGTGAAAGGCTTCCAGGGCATCAGCATCTGAAGCACTGGTATACTGGGCCCGCCCGCTGGCCCGCAGCCCGGTGTGCTCCGGGCCAATGGCCGGATAGTCCAGGCCCGCTGAGATGCTGTGGGTGGGCAACACCTGCCCGTCGGCATCCTGCAGCACAAAAGTTTTGCTGCCGTGCAGAATGCCGGGCCGGCCCCCGGCAAAGCGGGCAGCATGCTCACCGGCTGAGAGGCTGCGCCCGCCAGCTTCTACCCCCGTCAGCTGCACCGGGTCATCCAGAAAAGCCGTAAAGATGCCAATGGCATTGCTGCCACCGCCCACGCAGGCCACCACCTCGTCGGGCAGGCGGCCCGCCTGCGCCAGCAGCTGCTGCCGGGCTTCGCGGCCAATCACGGCCTGAAAGTCGCGCACCATGGTGGGGTAGGGGTGGGGCCCCAGGGCCGAGCCCAGCAGATAGTGGCTGTCGTTTAAATGGCTAACCCAGTCGCGCATGGCTTCGTTGATGGCATCTTTGAGGGTCTGGCTGCCGCTGTGCACCGGAATCACCTCCGCCCCCAGCAGCTGCATGCGGTAGACGTTCAGCGCCTGGCGCGCCACGTCAACGGCCCCCATATACACGCGGCAGCGCAGGCCCAGCAGGGCAGCGGCGGTAGCGGAGGCCACGCCGTGCTGGCCCGCGCCGGTTTCGGCAATCAGCTCACGCTTGCCCATTTTTTTGCCAGCAGGGCCTGGCCCAGGGTGTTGTTGATCTTGTGGGCGCCGGTATGGGCCAGATCCTCGCACTTGAGAAAGATCCGGGTCCCGCCGAGGGCCTGTGAGAGGTTGCGGGCTTCGCTGATGGCCGTGGGCCGGCCCACATCCTGGCGCAGCCGCTGAGCCAGCTCGGCCTGAAAAGCCGGGTCCTGGCCAATCTGCTGGTAGGCAGCACGCAGCTGCTGCAGGGGCTGCATCAGGGTTTCAGGGGCAAAGCAGCCGCCAAAATCGCCAAAATAACCCGGTGCAGAGGTCTCAGGGGTGACGGGGTTCTGAATCGCTTTGGTCATGATTTTAAAGCGCTCTTTCTTTTGATTCGGGTCTGTTATGGGGCGCTGCTGGCAGGCTGTGATGTGCGGCAAACAGGGCCCGCAGCTTGTCAGGATCTTTGTGGCCGGGGGCGCTTTCGACCCCCGAGGCCAGATCCAGGCCCCAGGGGCCTACCCTGGCCCAGGCACTGGCCAGATTGCCTGGCTGCAGGCCGCCGGCCAGAATGACGGGCCGCTGCCGGGCCAGCGGGGCCGCCAGCGGCCAATTGGCGGGTCGCCTCAGGCCACCGCGTGCCGTGCTGCCGGGAGCGGGTGAAGCGTCTACCAGCAGCTGAATCTCAGCCGGCCAGCCGGCGGCAGCCTTCAGATCGCTGGTGTGCTGCAGATGCAGGGCTTTGATCAGCTGCAGACCCGTGGCTTCAGCGGGCGTCATCAGGGCCTGCAGGGCCTGGATATACGCCAGGTCCTCATCGCCGTGCAGCTGCAGATGACTCAGCCGCAGCCGGCGGGCCAGGGTCAGCACCTCGGCTGGTGCCGCATTGACAAAGACGCCTACCCGCGCCGGCTGATCGCTGTTCTGCGCAGCCACAGCCGGCAGTTTCAGCAGGCCAGAGCGCGCAAACAGGGTCTCGGCAGCGGACGGCGCCAGAGCCCGTGGGCTGGACACATAA
Source organism: Candidatus Sericytochromatia bacterium (assembly GCA_015272195.1). Taxonomy (GTDB): domain Bacteria; phylum Cyanobacteriota; class Sericytochromatia; order UBA7694; family UBA7694; genus JACYMC01. The sequence goes on along the minus strand of JACYMC010000148.1, from coordinate 3,278 downwards.
AACACAAAGCCCAGGGCATCGGCCCCACCGCGCAGCACCTGCTGGACATCTTCAGCCCGTGTGAGCCCGCAGATTTTGAGCCAGGGACGCGGGCTGAAAGGCTGAACCGGGCGGGCCGCTGTCTTTGCCCTTGTCTTTGCCATCTTCTGTGCAGTGCCTATTGCCCTGACTGCCGGCTGTACCTGCACGGCAGAGACAGTGCTGGGGCCTGAGCCCTTCTGCGCTGCCTCGCCCTGCAGCAGCTGGCGCAGGGCGGCGCCGGGCTGGCCTGTGCGCATCAAGGCTGTGCCCACCAGAAAGCCCTGACAGCCCAGGGCCTGCATTTGCAGCAGATCGCTGTGCCGGTGCAGACCGCTTTCGCAGATCACCGGCAGCTGCCTGCGCAACGCGGCCGGAATAGCGGGCAGCAGCTCTGCCGTGGTCCGCAAATCCACCTGCAGGGTTTTGAGATTGCGGTTGTTGATGCCCAGCAGGATTCGCCCGGCCGGCAGTGCTGCCAGCAAGGGCAGTATCGCGCTCAGCTCCTGCTGGCTGTGCACCTCGATCAGGGGCGTCAAACCCAAATCCAGCGCCAGGCTGGCCATGGCGTGCAGCGGCTCCGGCGGCAGCAGGGATCAGCAGGCAGGCATCGGCCCCGCAGGCCCGCGCCTGCCAGACCTGATAGGGGCTGAGTAAAAAATCTTTCATGAGTAATAAAGCCTCAGGCAAAGCCTGCCGCACGGCCGTTAAAATCGCCGGGCTGCCGCCAAAATAGTCGGGCTCGGTCAGCACCGAAAGGGCCGTGGCCCCGGCGGCCAGATAATCGGTGGCCACCTGCAGCGGGTCCAGATCCAGGGCAATGGCCCCTTGTGAGGGACTGGCCCGCTTGATCTCAGCAATTACCCGCAGGGCACGGCCCGAGGTGCCCAGATCAAAAGCGGCCGCAAAGGGCCGGGGGAGCGGTGTGGCTTCGGCCCGCCGCTGCAAAGCCGCCAGCGGTTCCTGCGCTGCATAGGCCGCCACGCGCAATTCGGTGGCGGCAGCGACTTTTTGCAAGACATCAGACATGGTGCCGCTCCCCTGGCAGACACGCCGGGGCCTGGCTGTGGCGCAGCGCCTGCAGCAGCCCCAGGGCTTTGCCGCTGTCAAGGGTCGCGCGGGCCAGCTGCAGACCGTCGGCCAGGCTGGTGCTGGCCTCAGCCGTCCAAAGGGCCGCGGCCGCATTCAGACAGACCAGATCTCGCGGCGGCCCCTGAACCTGGCCCGCAAAGATGCCCTCAATCAGGCGGGCGTTAAAGGCCGCATCGCCCCCGCGCACGGCGGCCAGGGGGGCTGGCCGCAGGCCCAGATCCTGGGGTCTGATCTGCAGCGAGCGGATCTGGCCCTGGTCCAGACGGCTGCAGCGGGTCGGCCCCGCCAGGCTGATTTCATCCAGCCCCTGGCCGCCCTCTGCAGAAACCACCAGCGCCCGGCGCGTGCCCAGCTTATGCAGCACTTCTGCCAGTACGTCTGTCAGCGCCGGGTCAAAGACGCCCAGCAACTGCACGGGCACGCGGGCCGGATTGCAAAGCGGCCCCAGCAGGTTAAAGACCGTGCGCAGCCCCTGCGCACCGAGGGCCTGACGCACCGGGGCCACGGCCTGCAGCGCCGGCTTTTCATCCGGCGCAAAACAGAAACCAATGCCGTGCTGCTTGAAGTCAGCTTTCACGCTTTCAGCCTGCTGGTGTCGGTCCGTATTCAAACCCAGAGCTGCCAGCACGTCGGCTGAGCCGGAGCGGCTGGAGACAGAGCGGTTGCCGTGTTTGAGTACCGGCAGCCCGGCGGCGGCCACCAGCAGGGCCACGGCAGTGGAGACATTAAAGCTCTGACCGCCGTCGCCGCCGGTGCCACAGGTATCGATGGTACGGGCAAAGCGTGGCCCGTCAGGCAGCGTCAGGGGCTGCATCTGCTGGCGCAGCGCGCGGGCAAAGCCCGTCAGTTCGGCCACCGTGGGCAGACGTGTGGCCAGCGCCCCCAGCAGCGCGCCGACAACAGCCGGTGGCAGGCTGTCGCATGTAAAGGCCCGCATCAACGCTTCGGCCTGGGCCGCACTGAAGGGCTGCTGGCGGCAGGCCTGCTGCAGACAGGCCGGGATATTCAGGGTCGGTGTGGGGGTTTCAACAGACATCAGGCCACCTCCAGCTGCTGGATTTGCAGCACCTGCTGATCCAGGAAGTTCTGCAGCAGCTGCTGGCCACCGACGGTGGTCAGGGACTCGGGGTGAAACTGCACGCCGACCAATGGCAGATACAGATGCTGCAGCGCCATGATACAGCCGTCATCAGCCTGGGCGGTGATCACCAGCTCCGGCGGCAGACGCTGGGCTTCGACCACCAGGGAGTGATAGCGCGCTACGGTCATGGGGTTGGGCAGCCCGGCAAACAAACGCTGGCCCTTATGCTGAAGCTGTGAGCGCTTGCCGTGCATTAGCTGAGGCGCTGGCACCACACGGCCGCCAAAGGCCTGGGCCAGCGCCTGATGCCCCAGACAGACCCCCAGCAGGGGCAGGAGGCGTGCGGCAGCGGCCCGAATCAGTTCCAGGCAGACCCCGGCCTGCTCGGGCCGGCCGGGGCCGGGTGAGAGCACGATGCCCTGCGGCTGCAGGGCCAGCAGCTCCGATACGCTGAGGGCATCGTTGCGAATCACCCGGCAGGGCATCAGGCCTTCCAGCTGGCGGGCCAGCAGCTGGTAGAGGTTATAGACAAACGAATCGTAGTTATCAATCAGCAAAAGCATGGTTCACCGCCTGCAGGACCTGAAACAGGGCCCGTGTCTTGTTCATAATTTCTTTGTATTCATGGCTCGGCACCGAGTCAGCCACAATGCCGGCCCCGGCCTGCAGACTGACACGCCCGGCGGCGATCTCCAGACTGCGGATGGTGATGGCCGAGTCGAGCTGTCCGTCAAAGCCCAGGTAAAAGACACAGCCGCCGTACCAGCCCCGGCGCAGGGGCTCCAGCCGGGCGATCAGCTGCATGGCGCTGACCTTGGGCGCGCCCGAGAGCGTGCCTGCCGGAAAGCAGGCCAGCAGCGCCTCAAAAGGGCTAACCCGCATTTCTCACAAACAGATCAGTAGATAAAAACTGGCTCCTTTCTGTAGATTAAAGTTATCACATCTGTAGATTAAAGTTATCACACAGAAATCGCAGAAAAGGAGCCAGCTGTATGAAGTGTAACCCTGAGACCTGGGAAGTTCAAGGCAAAAATGGAGAGCCGCTGACAGTCAATTTTGAAGGCGGTGCGCTGACTTCGGACGCAGG
>JACYMC010000139.1 GCA_015272195.1 Candidatus Sericytochromatia bacterium | reverse complement strand
TCAAGCGTGAAACGGCCTGTTCAGAGGCTACCGAGTTCAGTAAAAACTCCCGAAATATACCCTACACCTTATGTGAACGCACCCTTGTGAGAAATGCGGGCTAACGTGAGTCACTGGACTGTGCGTAGCTTGAAAATCTCCTTTTCTGAAGGAAAAGAGAACGTCAAATTTAGTTTAAGAATCACTTAAGTCAAGCAATGATCGGCTTTTGCCACCCGATAGAACTTTAGAACAGTTTTGCAGCGGAGAGAGTATTTTATGAACGCATTCCGGTTTGGTGCCAGCACATTGATTCTGACGTCCCTCGTGGCCTGCGGCCAGCCCCAGGCCATGCTGCTCAATCAGCCCGGTGCGCAGCTGCAGAACCGCCCGTCCACCGTGCGCGTGGGGGCCAAATGGGTACTCAAAGAGCGCAGCGCACACATTCCCGGTGAAGTGGTCGTACAGGTCAAAGCCAACCAGGGCTTCAGCACCCAGAGCCTGCGGGCTTTCAGCGCCGCCGGTTCCCGCCCAAAGCAGCGTCTGCGCGTGCAAAACCAGGAATTTATGCTGATGAACGTGCCCCAGCAGCAGGATATTAACCAGGTGCTGCAGCAGCTGCGCCAGGACCCGGCTGTGCAGTACGCCGACTATAACCCCCGCTATATGGCCCTGCAGAACTATCCTCAGGCTCCCCGCCCGATGGGCTATGGCACCATGCCCCGCGTGGGTCTGTTTAACACCGGCACGCCCGCTGTGGGCTCCGGTACCGCCCCCAACAGCGCACCCGGTGCGCTCAATGACGCTTTTGCCCCACTGCAGTGGTCCCTCAACAAGGTCGGCATCCCCAACGCCTGGAATATCGGCGGGCAGGGCAGGGCCGAAGTGCTGGTGGCCGTGATCGACAGCGGTGTGGACTACCAGCACCCCGATCTCAAAGGCCAGATTGTCAACGGCAAAGACTTTATGCCCGACACGGTGTCGGGCCCCAACGGCGAAGGCTCCCCCGACGCCGTGGGCAATGATCCCCTCGACCAGATGGGTCATGGCACCCACGTGGCCGGCGTGATTGCCGCCCTCTCCAATAACCGCACCGGCATTGCCGGCATTGCGCCGGGTGTCAAAGTCCTGAATATCAAAACTCTCAACCGCGATGGCTGGGGCTCGGCCTTTGCCGTGGCCCAGGGCATCACCTCCGCCGTGGATCAGGGGGCCCGCATTATTAACCTGAGCCTGGGCAGCTCCGACGGCAGCAAGCCAATTGAGCTGGCGATTCAGTACGCCCAGAGCAAAGGCGCCCTGATCATTGCCGCTTCGGGCAACGCCTTTACCAAAACCTTCTTCCCGGCCCGCTACCCCGGCGTGCTGGCCGTGGGTGCCACCAACCAGGATGACTGGCTGGCCGACTTCAGCAACCACGACGAGCGCATCAACGTGGTGGCACCGGGCGTGGATATTATGTCCACCACCCCGACCTATACGACCAACACCATGCTGCAGCAAAAGATTGACTCCTTCTACTCCGTCATGAGCGGCACGTCGATGGCCGCCCCGATGGTCTCGGCCCAGGCAGCCCTGCTGCTCTCGCGCAACCCCAACCTGACGGCCCAGCAGCTGCAGGAGATCATCCAGAAAACCGCCCGCAAAGTGGGTGACCACCGCATCTTCGGCCATGGCCGCATCCAGATTGACGCCTCCCTGGACTATCTGGCCAGCCAGCAGCCGCCCACCACCGCCCCGCCGGCAGCCGGTGATCCCGCGCAAATCAACGCCCAGCGCTTTGTTTATCGTCGCTGAAGCCCCGTAAGCCCAGCCAAACGCGGCAGTCTGTTTTTTTCGGACTGCCGCGTTTGCTTTTTTGTTAAACTCTGGTAAAATAGAGATTAAAGACACTTGCTGGAGGACATCCCGATGCGCACCCTTTTTGCTTTACTGGCCCTGACCACCCTGCTGAGCGCCTGCCAGAGCGCCCCCACCCCCATGCTGCCGCGCGCAGCCGCCCCGGTACAGGCCCGCAGTGCAGCAGCCGGTCCAATTGATGCCCAGTTTTTTAACACCGCCCGCGATGCCTTTCGCTGGGCCGAAATCGAAGCCCGCCGCTGGGACTTCGGCGCCCGCCTGGCCAAAGTCGAAGGCCGCAACGTCGACGAGCGCGGCCGCAGCATGGAGTGGCAGTTTTACTTTACCGCCATTGGCAAAGACAAAGCCCTGATGGTGACCAGCCGCAACAGCAAGCGCGAAGTGCCCAACACCTTTTTTGGCGGCGGCCTGATGGATCTCTCCTGGCGCGTGGACAGCGACAAAGCCCTCGAAAAAGCGCGTGAACAGGGGCTTGAGAGTTTCCCCGTGATCTCAATGGAGCTGGACAGCTTCCTCTCCTGGGATATCCGTTCCTTTGACGGCTTTTACCGCGTCGACGCCCGCTCCTGATACCGCTTCCAGCGCCTCAGCCGGTCGCCGGGCCGGCTGGCTGACCCCCAGGCCAATCGCGCCGAGGGTCAACACCACCCCTGCCCCTTCCAGCGCGCTGAGCAGGTAGCCAAACAGCAGAATATCCCACAGCAGGGCCAGCACAGGCTGCAACAAGAGAATCAGGCTGGCCAGAAAGCCCGGCAAGCGCTGCATACCCCGTGCAATCAGGGTCCAGGCCAGACCCTGCACCAGACAGCCGTACAGAATCACATAGAGCAGATCCGGCCCCACGCCGGGCCAGCGGGGGCCGCCCTGCAGTCCGGTCACCCCACTCATCAGGCCCATGCCGCCAAGCGCCACCCAGAGCATCACCCGGTTGCCCTCAGCCAGACTGGCCTGGCTGCCAGCCGAAACGCTGACATGTTTGAGCAGAATCAGATAGGTGGCATAGGCCGTGGCCGCCGCCAGACCCAGCAGCAGCCCCGGCAGCAATTGTCTGGGGGGCTGGGCTGAAGCGCTCACAATCAGCCCCAGACCACTCAGGGCCAGCGGTGCCGCCAGCCAGAAGCGCTGGCGCGGCGTTTCGGCCCCGCCGTACCAGGCCGCATAAGCGGCCACCATCAGCACCTGTAAATTGGCCAGCAGGGTGGCAATGCCCGGCCCGATCAAATGAATCGCGCGGTGCCAGCAAATCAGATCCAGAGCAAAAGCACAGCCCGCCAGCAGGGCCATGCGCCGCTGGCGCGGGCTCAGGGTCTGAGCACCCTTTAAAAAGGGCAGCAGGGCAAAGCACCACAGCAAACCCATCAGCAGACGGTAAAGCGCCATACTGTCAGGCGGCAGGGTGCTGGCGCGGACCAGAATGGGGGCAAAGGAGATGATCAGAGCGCCAGAAAGCAGGCTGTACACAAAGCATATCCAATCAAAATAAAAGATATTCTAGTGTCTTACAGCAAAAAAAGACAGGGGATTGGGCATAACTTTTTAAAAGTCACAGCAAGTCAGGGCTTGCATTGCAGCGCCTGAAACTTTCAACGTCTGAGCAACAAATTGGCCGTTTTCGGCTCAATTCACTCTGATTTAAAGGGCCTGATGCTTCTGAATCACGCGCTCAATCGCGTCGAGACCCTGTTTCAGACGCTCCATCTCGGGCCCAAAGCTGATACGGGTGTAGTTGCGGAACTTTTCAGAACGGCGGCGCTTGCCGGGGTTGACATCAAAAAAGCCGCCGGGCACGGTGATCACCTTTTCCTGCAGGCCGGCTTCAAAAAAGGCCATGCCGTGGTTGATGCAGGTGGGCAGGTTTTCGAGATTGGCCCAGACATAAAAGCTGCCTTCGGGCTCCAGGGTGATGTCGAGACCCATCTGGCGCAGGCGCTGCAGGGCATAATCGCGCTTGGCCATAAAGCAGCGCTGAATGGCACGGGTTTCCTGGCGCGCCAGTTCCGGGTCGAGCAGCTGCAGGGCTTCTTTTTGCAGCGGATGGTTGGCCCCGCCGTCTAAAAAGGAGCCCGCGCTGGAGATCAGCTCTATCACGTCTTTGGGGGCCAGGGTCCAGCTGACGCGCCAGCCGGGGTAGCGCCAGTTCTTGGTCAGGCCGTCAATCAGGACCACCGGGTCTTTGTTGACGTCTTCGACATGTTCAGCCAGCGAGACCATTTTGGTCTGCTCAGGCTGATAGTCGGTATAGACAAAATGGGAGTAAAACTCGTCCACAATGCAGAGGGTTTCTTCTTCGCGGCAGAGCTGTAGCCAGGCCGCCAGCTCCGGGCCTTCGATCACCTGACCGGTGGGATTGCAGGGGTTGCTGAACAGAATCGCCCCCAGCCCCATGCCCTGAATGGTTTCTTTGAGGGTGTCACGCGAAAGCTTAAAGCCGTGCTTTTCTTTGAGCTGAATCGGGATCGGAATAAAGCCCCGGAAGGTATGCAGGATTTCTTCGTAGGCCGTGTAATCGGGAATAAAATGCCCAATATTGATCTGGCCCAGGGCCGCCACCACACGGGTCAGGCCCTGGCGACCGCCGCCGGAGATGCAGACGTTTTCGTAGGTGTACTGAGAGGCTTTGCCCTGGCGGTAAATGGCGTTATAAAAGTCGGCCACCCGCTGGCGCAGAGCGGTCAGGCCGGCCACCGGCCCGTACTCCTGGGTCAGGTCGTCGAGCTGCACCTGGGTAATGCGTTCAGGGGCATCGGGCAGGGGGCCGGTTTCGGGCGCGCCCTGGCCCAGGTTGGCCCATTCGGGATTCTCATACGAGAAGCCCAGTTCACGGGCCCGGTTCATCACATAAATCACGCCCGTGCGGGGCACAAAGCGAAAGCCGGGGAAAGGTGTCTGTTTCATGCCATCACTATAGCAAGCCTGTACAGCCAGCTACAAGGGGCTCCAGGCAGCGGCTTTTAATCCGTATAACGCGCCCGGCGCAGGGCTTCACCGGACTGAAACAGGGCCTGATAGCTTTCGCGCTCCTGGGGGCTGAGTTTCTGTGGAACGACCAGCTGCACGCTGACCATCTGATCGCCATAGGTATCGCTTTTGGGGGCTTTCAGCCCTTTCTGCCGCAACCTGAAAACCTGCCCGCCCTGGGTGCCCGGCGGGATTTTCATTTTGACCCGGCCTGAGAGGGTGGGTACTTCCAGCTCCGCGCCCAGTACGGCTTCAGTAATGGTCACGGGCACTTCGCAGTGCAGATTGCCCTGGGCATCGCTTTCAAAAAAGGGATGGGGCAGCAGCTCAACCTGCAGATAGAGGTGGCCCTGCTCAGTGCCCCGGCGCAAGCCCTCATTGGCAACGCGGATTTTGGAGCCCTGCCTGACCCCGGCGGGAATTTTGACCTCCAGGCGCTTTTCGCTGCGCAGCTTGCCCTTGCCAAAACATTTGCGGCAGACCTGCTGGCGCACCTCGCCCGTGCCGTTACACAGACTGCAGGGCTTTTCCTGCACCAGGTCCACGGGCTTGCGCGTGCCCTGCATGGCTTCTTCAAGGCTGATGCGCACGGTCTGCTCCAGATCCAGACTGGCGCCGGCGGCTTTGGTCTGCGCTTCCGGGCGGGATTTTTTGCGCGCAGCCGAAGGCTCTTCGCTCTCTTTGCTCCAGGGCACCGAATCCACAATATTGTTCAGAAACTCACCAAAGCGAAAACGGTTTTTGGCGTTCGAAGCAGCACTCTCAGCCGGACGCTCAGCATCCTGGCGCTGGCGCTGCTGGCTCTGCTGAAAAATATCCCGGATATGGCTGAAATTATCAGTACTGAACCAGGTCTGATCAATATGCCCCTGGTCGTAAAGCTTGCGCCGCTCCGGGTCGCCAATCACTTCATAGGCTTCAGCCAGCTGGTTAAAGCGACTTTCGGCCTCAGGGTCGTCCGGGTTGACATCCGGGTGGCACTGGCGGGCCAGCTTGCGAAAGGCTTTTTTGATTTCAGCCTGGCTGGCGCTGCGCGAAACCCCCAGGGTGGCGTAATAGTCTTTAAGGGACACTGGGACTTATTTAATAAATTTGGGCGGTGGGGCCTGAACCCAGAGGGGTTTGGCCGGCGCAGGCTGTGCGACAGGGCCTTCTTGATCTGCTTTTTCGAGAGCGGCCTTGATCTGGCTGTTATCCACCTTAAATTGAGGCGGAGGGGCATTAACCTGAGCACCGCTACCAGGCTGAGAAGCCGGTACCGTGGCTGACTTGCTGATCGGCGCTGACCTGGGCTGGTAAAGCGGCGGTGAGGCTTTGGCGTCTGGTTTCTGGGGCAGGGCTGACCCCCCCAGGCCCGCTTGCTGACCCATAGACTCAGGCGTGGCATAGCTGAGCTCCAGCTGGGGGTAAATGGCGTTCAGATGCGCCACCACCGCCGCCCGGATTTCATCCAGCTCATTGGCCGTGATAATTTCTTTGCGCACCATGATTTCCAGAAAGGCCAGCACGTCAATTTTGTTTTCGATCACGGCCTTGGGGATATTAAAATTGCCGATCAGGCCGGGAATCAGGGCTTCTTTATCGGTGGAAAACGCGTCCTGTGCAGGGTTCTGAGCCATGGGGAACTCCCTCAATGCGTAAAGATGGAAGGTTGTGCACCCGCCTTCGATCGTCAGGTAAATCTGGTGATACTTTGCTCGTCAGCTCACGGACGGCGATTCTACGGCACCCGACATCACATCCTTAGGGCTGCTCCATTCCTGGCCTGACCCGGTTCAGATGAACGCCGTCGCATAGAGACCATCGCGCTCAAACACTGCAGAGACAAAGTCGATTCCAGCACCTTCGGACCTCAGGACGGGAATTTGACCTCGCTGAAGCGGATTGCGAGTACAGGGCACCGCTAACTCCCCGCCTAGCACAACCGAGCCTATTGTAGCGCAGGGCAAGGGGGAGTGTCCATGCGGTTGCGCGGTTCAGACCGAGAAGGACTCGCCACAACCACAGGTATTACTGGCGTTGGGATTGATAAATTTAAAGCCGCGATCATTCAGGCCATCCTGAAAATCCAGGGTCATGCCCTTGAGGTAAATCGCGCTTTTGCGGTCAATCAACACGCGGATGCCGTCCTGCTCCAGGATATGATCCCGCTCAGCGGGCTGATCGTAGTCCAGGTGGTAAGACAGACCGGAGCAACCACCGCCTTTAACCGCCAGACGGATACCGGTTTTATCGGCGTTCTGCCGCGTCAGCTGGCGGCGGATTTCAGCCTGTGCGGCCGGGGTGACTTTGACCAGAGGTTGTTGCTGGGGATCGTGCAATTGTGCTTGTGCCATCATGATTCTCCTTTTACTCAACAGCAATACATGCTTCTATTATCGCTAATTCAGACAAAAGACTCCAGTATTTAAGCCGCAATTTTTTGGCGCTGCTTTCAGGGCAGAACCTGTGTTAAGATAAAACACCATGAATGATCTCTCTTTGCATGAGCCGCTGCCGGCGCAGCAATGGCTGACATCGCCTTATTATCCTCTGATGCAGCAGCTTGTGGAGCAAGTGATTGCCCGCCAGCCGCTGCGCCATGTGCTGATGCTGGAGACCGAAGCCAAGCAGCATTTTAGCTGCAGCGGCTGCGCTGAATGCTGTCAGCGCCCCTGGGCCGTGGATGTCAGCAAAGACTACCTCGAAAAATGGGAGGCCATTTTTGATCAGGACCCCAGCGGTTATTACAGCAAGCCCTTTTATCTGACGCCCGAACGCAGTCATTATGCCGAAATCCGAAAAAAGCACGGCACCCATGAGTGTCTGTTTCTGGAAGACGATCGCCGCTGCATGATCCAGCGGCGCTACGGGCATGAGGCCCTGCCCACCACCTGCCAGCAGTTTCCGCGCTACGAAAACTGGTTTGGCAGTTATATGGGCCGCTTTATGGTCAGCTCCTGCCCGGATGTCAACAGCCTGATCCAGACCTATCCGCGCATGGCTTACCGGGTAGCCATCATTGAAGACAAGGCCTGGGACGCCCTGCAGCGCATGCAGCACCCGCTGGGCACAGAAAACGGCTTGCTCTGGCTGGGCTGGCAGCTGGATCTGATCACCCGCCCGGGGGCCTGGACCCCGATCGAACGCCTGCGCTTTCTGCAGCAGCAGCTCCTGCGCCTGGATCCGCGCCGCCTGTCTCAGCTGCTGCCGCAAACCTTTGACCTGTTTGAGCAAACGCTGCAAGAGGCACTGATCCGGTCTGCCTGCCCCCCTTCAGCAGGACGCGAAGCGCAAGCTCTGCAATGGCTGATTCACTTTACGCGCCGTTATAGCGCCATTCAGAAATTTTTGGAACAACTGCGCTATGCTCACCGCCAGCTGCCCCGTTTTTCAGCCGAAGAACAACAGCGACTGAATCAGTTTTTAGGCCATTATCTGTTTTATCGGATCTGTTCTCTGCAGGTGTTTCGTCAGCCTGAGGGCACGCCCGTGTTTTTTCAGAGCTATTTTATTCTGAGCGTGCATGTAGCCCTCTGGCAGTTTCTGGTGCTGTATTACCGTCAGCGTGACGGTGGCCCCCTGCAGGATGTACACATGACACGGGCGGCCAACCTTGTGGGCTACCGCTTTGAGCACGATCGCGGCTTTGCCCTGCGGCATGAAATGTACAGCATGGCCCCCGGACACTGCCTGGAGGGCATGGCCACCCTGCTGAGCTTTGATCTGGGCCAATCTGACAAAACCGCATGAGCACCACCGAGCCCCCTCTGCAGCTCTTGCAAGCGCCCTATTTTAAACACCTGTCTGAAGTGGTTGCCCAACTGCGCCGCAGCCCGCAACTGATGCTTTATCTTGAGAGCGCCAGTTACCGTCACTTTGCCTGCACCCTGTGTGGTGACTGCTGCAGGCAACCCTGGGAAATCAAGGTCTCAGAAGCCTATTACCGGCGTTGGGCGGACGTTTTTGCCCAGGAAGCCTCCGGGCGCTTTAAAGAGGCCATGGTGCTGCGCAAAAAACCCGACAAATACGCTTTTGCAGACTTCCGGCGCCAACCCGGATCCTATGCCTGCGTTTTTCTGGAGCCCGACCAGAGCTGCTGGATTCATACCCACCACGGTGAAGCCGCTCTGAGCGAAGTATGTCGCAGCTATCCACGCTCCCATAAAATCGTGGGGCACCGCTATGAGTCGCGCCTGCTGATGCACAGCTGTGAGGCAGTGCCCGAACAGAATGCCCGCTACCCTGAGCTGCTCTACCGCCTGCAGCCCGTAACCCATTTTGCCAGCCAGCAACACGAAACCGCGTCTGACGGGTTTCCTGGCCGTTATGAAACCTGGCTTTTACTGGGCTTGCTGTATGACCTGCTGGAACAACCCCTGCCGGTGTCGGTGCTGGCCCGCTGGGGGCAGGCGCAAAGCGTGCTGCAGGAAATCTACCATCTGGGTCTGAACCGGCTGCAGGCCTCGCATCTGCATCTGATGTATGAACAGCGCATGCAGTCGCTGTCGCTGACCGGCCAGCCCGGCAGTCCGCAGGATCAACAGACCGCTTTAAAGTGGCTCAGCTCTTACGTTTCTGCCCACCCTGGCCTGCAAAGCTGGCTGCGCCAGCTGCGGCCGGACCAGCTGCCGCCGCCCCTGTCAGCCATCTCGGCAGAGCGTTTTAATCACCACCTGACCCTGTATCTGCGCAACCGCCTGTTGAACCTGCCCTATCTGGATCATTTTGCCGGCAGCCTCAACCTCTGGCAGCACTGTTTTTTGATCACCTTGCAGCTCTGCAGCCTGCAGGGCCTGATGCTGTACTATCTCCGGACAGAGGCCGAGCTGAGCGATGATCATTGTTATCGGGCCATTCAGTTTGCCGGCCGGGCGCTGGAACAGCGCACGGCCTTTAAAGAAAAAGCCTGGATCGAAAGCCTCTCCCCGCTGGCCTGTATTGAAGGCATCCGCATTCTGCTGTCGCTGGACTACGGGCAAGCCGGCAGTCCGGCATGAGCGGCAGATGGCTGTGCCTTCTGGCCCTGTGGCTGTTCAGCACACAGGCCGCTGAAGCCCGTGTCAATGCAGACGCCCTCGCGGCCCTGAAACAGGACCGTTCTGACCGGGCCTATTCTTTTGTGGTCACCGGCGATAACCGCGACGGCGACGGGGTGCTCAAGCAGATTCTGAAGCAGGCAGCCTATTACCAGCCGCGCTTTATGATTCATACGGGTGACTTTGTCTCACAGGGTTACCAGCGGGAATACCTCGGCTTTCTGAGTCTGCTGCGCCGGGCGGCTTTTCCGGTGCTGCTGGCAGCCGGCAACCACGAAATCTACAACGGCGGGCGCAAATGGTTTCAGCGCTATATTGGTCCGGAGCGCTTTGCCTTTGCCTATGGCCCCGATCGCTATATTTTTCTGGACAATGCTGATGGCGAGCTGAGATCCGACCAGCTGGCCTGGCTTGAAAATGAGCTGCAGCAGAGCGCACGCTACCGTTTTGTGGTGGCCCACATGCCACCGCGCAACCTGTACTGGTTTCACGCCTTCAGCACCGGAGCCAAAGAGATGATGAAGCTGGTGGAACGCTACAAGGCCAACTATGTGCTGCTCGGGCATATGCATATCTACGACAAAATGTTGCACAATGATGTGAATTATGTGATTTCAGGGGGTGCCGGCGGGCCTCTGTACCGCATGCTTTTCTATTTTTCGCCCGAAGGTGGTGCCTATTACCACTTTGTCTTGCTGCAGGTCAGCGACAGAGGCATCAAAGAGCGGGTGGTGCCCATTACTTACCGGGGTCAACCCTGAACCCCGGCCGGATCCGTTACAATGCATGTCACAATCAAACCAAAAGTGAGTCGCAAGCATGGGACAATTTTCGCTCTTTGACACCGAAGAATTTGTGCAGGACGAGGTCTTTTTATTCTTTGACACCGAAACCAACGGCCTGCCCTATAACTATGACGCCCCGGTCAGTGAGGTCGAAAACTGGCCCCGCATGATCCAGCTGGCCTGGATTCAGCATGATGCTGAGGCCAAAGAGCTGTCGCGGGGTGATTTTTTAATCTGCCCGGATCATTTTTATATTCACGAAAGCATTCACGGCATTACCCACGATCAGGCCCTGCGCGACGGGCTGCCGGTCAAAAGCGTGCTGGAGCGCTTTGCCGAAGTACTCAAAACCACCACCGTGCTGGTGGCCCATAATATCAGCTTTGACGAAAAAATCATCGGGGCTGAGTTTCTGCGTGCCGGCATGTCCAACCCGCTCTACCAGCTCAACCAGATTTGCACCATGAAGTCCAGCGTGGATTTTTGTGCCATCAAATCGGGCAATCGCTTTAAGTTCCCGAAGCTCGAAGAGCTGCACCACAAGCTGTTTAATGAGGGCTTCAGCGGGGCGCATAACGCCATGAATGATGTGGAGGCCCTGACCCGCTGCTTCTGGGGCCTTAAAGAACGCAATCTGGTATCGCTGTACTGATATTGTTGTGCAAACGTTGTAATTCAGTCACTGGCTGCATTATAATGCAGCAAAATGTGATGGATGTACCTCAGGCATGATTCAGGCTGAAACCCCGCTGGCGGGGCGTTATCAACTGGCCCAGGAGCTGGGCCGGGGCGGTATGGGTGTGGTGTATAAAGCCCAGGACCTGCAGCTGCAGCGCACGGTGGCCATCAAAAGCCTGCTGCTGGACGCCTACCCGCCCCAGGAACAGGCCGAGATGCGGGCCCGCTTTGCCCGCGAGGGGCGCATGTCTCTGGCCCTCAAACACCAGAATATTGTGGAAGTCTATGACTCGCTGCTGTTTGAAAACACGCCCTATCTGGTGATGGAATATCTCGAAGGCCAGACCCTCAAAGACTTTATGCAGGGCCAGCTCAAGCTGAGCGGCACCCAACTGCTGGATTGCCTGATTCAGATCTGCGACGGCCTGCATTTTGCCCACCAGCAGGGCGTGATTCACCGCGATATCAAGCCCGATAACCTCTTTATTAATACCGAAGGCAATGCCAAAATCATGGACTTTGGCATTGCCCGGCAAAACAACGCCGAGCATTTTTTACTGAGCACCCAGCCCGGCATGATGATGGGCACCCTGAACTATATGTCGCCTGAGCAATTGCAGGATGCAGCCGAAGTCGATCAGCGCAGCGATATTTTTTCGCTGGGCATTGTGATGTATGAGCTGTTTACTGGCCAGCTGCCCTTCAACGGGGAGAGCATGGGCCAGACCATCATGCAGATTTTGTCGCAGGAGCCCGTCTCACCGCAGCAGCACAACCCCCGTCTGCCTGAAGAGCTGGTGACCATTATCATGGGTTGTCTGCACAAGCGCCGGGGACAGCGCTTTCAGTCCTGCGGCGATATTGCCCGCAGCCTGCTGCAGCTGCGTGGGGTCTCACAGCAGGTACAGGCCAGCCAGAACACGGCCGCAGAGAACAGTGACCACCCCACTGGCCCCCAGCGCCAGCGTCAGACCATGCCGCCGCGCCAGGCCGTGATGTCTGAAGCGGGCAACCAGACCCGCCCCGCGATGGGCAGTCTGCGGGATCACCTCGATGCAGAAGCCCTGCAGCGCCTGGATCAGGCCCCGGGCCGCTGGCTGGACCGCCAGGCGGGCCTGAGTCTGGAAGCCAGCGCCGACGGCCTGCAGGCCTGGATCAGCGTGGACGCTACCTATGCTATTGAGCCCCCTTCTGAAGCACGCGTTCAGCAATTGCTCGACAAAGCGGGCATTCAGGTTGGGTTGCAGCCTGAAGTGCTGGCCCTGGCAGGCCGCGAGAGCTTTCTGGAGACCACTTTGATTGCCGAAGGCCAGGCCCCACAGGCAGGCCAATCGACCTGGTTTGAAAGCCTGCTGGCCACTGAAGACGACACCCCACAGCTGCGCGAGGATGGCTCAGTAGACCACCGCACGCGTCGCCAGCACCGCTCGGTACAGGCCGGTACGCCGCTGCTGCGCCGTCACCCGGCCCAGCCCGGCACGCCGGGTCTCAACATTTACGGTCAGCCCCTGCCAGCTGCCGAGGGCGCTGACTTTAAACTGCTCGAAGGGCCGGGCACGGCCCTGGCCAGCGACGACTCCTGTCTGCTGATTGCGACCCGGGCCGGCATGCCGGTGCAGATGGCCCGCACCATGCGGGTGGAACCCGTGCTGGAGCTGGAGCAGGTGGGGCTCGAAACGGGCCATGTACGCTTTGATGGATCGGTACTGATTCAGGGCAACGTGACCCGGGGCTTTCAGGTCGAAGCCGGTGGCGATATTATCGTGCACGGTACGGTTGAAGACGCTGAACTCTCTGCTGGCGGCAATATTTACCTGTATGGTTCGGTGTTTGGCGGCCCCCAGACCCGCCTGCGCTGCCGCTATCATCTCGAAGGCTTATTTATTCAGCAGGCCCAGATCGAATGTGGCGGGGATCTGGTGATCCGTGAAGCGCTTATGCATTGCCAGACCCGCGTGATCGGCCAGGCCCGCATTGGGCTGGAACAGGGCAAAGGGGTGGTCTGCGGGGGCGAACTCTACAGTACCTATCTGATTGAAGCTCGCCAGATGGGTTCCGTGGCCCAGACGCCCACCCGCCTGGCCGTGGGAGCCCACCCGCAACTGGAGGCCCAGCTAAGCGACATTGCTGCTCGCCAGGCCGTGATTCGGCAGCAGCTGCAGGAAAACATCAAAAACATGATCTATCTGCGTACCCAACAGGAAGCCGAAAGTGAGCGCATGAAAAAACTGGAACAGACCCGCGCGGAACTGATGTTTGAAAGCAATACCCTCAACGATGAAATGGCCTTTTTGCAGGAAAGCCTCAAGCAGGCCAGCGATCCCAAAGCCTGCTGTCTGAAGCTGGAGCAGGCGCTGCATCCAGGGGTACAGGTCAATATTTCGGGGGTGGCCCGTCATTTTACCGAAGACACAGCCGGCCCGCTGCTGATGTACAGTCGGCAGATCAGCCCGCGCCAGCGAGAGGTGTGTCTGTCTTTTGCATAAAGCTTGTTCTGAAAGCCACTGCTGGCCTTTGTGCTGCTGATTGCCGCGGTGTTTTTGGTCTTTTGCACCTGACCTGTGCTGACCCTAACAGGGTATAATACAGCCAGCATGAAAAAAATTCTGATCATTGGCCACTCACTGGCCTTTCGCACTCTGGTACAGGACACCCTGGAGTTCAGCGGCTTTAAAACCCTGACCGCAGACTGTGTTAGCAGTGGTACGGCAGCGGCCAGCAGCTTCCAGCCCGATCTGATTGTCTGCGACGTGATGCTGCCCGACGGCACCGGCTTTGACATTTTAGAAGCCGTTCAGCATGACAGTAGCCTTCAGCAGATTCCCTTTATGTTTATGTCGGGCGTGGCCGTGCTGCCGGCCGATATCCGCAAAGGCATGGTCAGCGGCGCCGATGACTACCTGCTCAAACCCTTTTTAAGCCAGGAACTGCTGGAAGCGATACGCCCGCCTGCAGCGGGCCAGTACCCTGAGCAGTCAGGCCTTTCAGCCAGTGGCCTCCTGTTATCAGGGCTCCTATGACGCCCTGCAGGCCCAGCTGCAGGAGTTAAGCCAGAAGCAAACCCCGCTCTGTCTGATGGCCATTGGCCTGCATCGCTTTGAACGCTTTCTGTGCCTGTTTGGCTGGCAGGAAGCCGATCTGCTGGTGCAGGAGCTGGTCAGCCGGCTGCAGCAACTGCCTGAGGGCCTGCAGCCAGAGGCCTATGTTTCGCATGAACCCCACAAGTTTTACCTGCTCTGGCGCCAGCACCTGAGCGGACAAAACGCCCGCGCCCTGGCCCGGCGGGTATTGATTGACATACTCCCCTCCCTAAAGGAAGGGGATTCTCAAGCTACGCTTACCCCAATGGGTTACGTTAGCGGTGCTGTCTTCAT
>JACYMC010000159.1 GCA_015272195.1 Candidatus Sericytochromatia bacterium | reverse complement strand
TATGATAACTTTAATCTACAGAAAGGAGCCAGTTTTTATCTACTGATCTGTTTGTGAGAAATGCGGGCTAGATGTCAAAGCCTGTTTTGAAAGTATTTTCAGTGATTATCCCCAGTTGCTGCTTGAGCAGGTCAGCCTAAATCAGCACGGAGGCCGCTCAGTTTTGTTATTTGCCGGGCTACTTTCGCAGCATTCTGCAGAATCTGATTGATAACGCGGTCAAGTATCAGGCTCCGGAACGCTCTCTGGAACTGCACATTCGTGTCAGCCGTCCTGCAAGCGACCGTCTGGCCCTGCAGGTTCAGGACAACGGTCAGGGTTTGCCCCCCCCCCCCCCCCCCGTCTGGCCAAAGACAAACTGTTTAAAGCCTTTCAGCGTTTTCATCACCAGCAGGATGGCAAAGGCATTGGTTTATATCTGGTCAAAACCCTGGCTGAAAAAATGGGGGCTGGGTTGATCTGGTAGAAACCCAGACACCCGGGACATGTTTTATACTGGAACTGAAAGAATATGAATGCAAAGACGAGTTGAATGAAGCCTGATTTGATGGTCATTGATGATGATGAGATCATCTGGGTGCTGATCAAAGACATGTTACAGGACCTGGACCTTGTCGGACGGCTCAGCACCTTTTCAGATGGTGATGCGGCCCTGAACCACCTCAAAAGCCTTAATACAGCAGCGCCACCCCTGATCGTTCTTGACCTGAACTTACCGTTTATGAATGGTTTTGAATTTTTAGCGGCTTATGCAGAGAGTCTTTATCCGCGTTTTCCAGAAACCCGGGTACATATTCTGACCAGTTCGGTGCGTGACAGTGATCGTCAGCAAACGCTGAAATACCCTTTTGTTAAAAGTTTTTTGACCAAACCGCTGAAAATAGAGCAGCTTAAAGCCATCCTCAATCAGCATCCGCCCGGTGCCTGAGCCTATTTTTATACCCCTATAGATTATTTTTTAATTTAAAACCCTGATAGAAAAACCCTTATTTTGCATTGACTTTTTTTGAATATACCGTGTATTGTATTATCAGTACATAATGCAAAGCAATTCAAAAAAAGGTGAAAAACAATGCCAAATGCCAATGATGTTGATAGGCAGCTGGTCCATCGGCTGAATCGGGTACAGGGACAGATAGAAGCCATTCGCAAGCGTCTGCTGAATAATGAGCCCATGGACTGTGTTGAAACCCTGCGGCTTATCAAAGCAGCCAATAATGCGTTAAAGAAGTTTGGGGAAGCTTATGTCAGTGTCCACTTAAAGGACTGTGTTCGCAATGATGTCTCGCGGGAAGAGCTGGAGCAGGGCCTGCAGGAAGTTGTGGCTTCTGCTTTTTATCTCTGAGCGTCTGAATCAGACATCAGGTGAAGCGCCGCAGGTTGTCTTGAACCTGTGGCGCTTCTGTGTATGCATTAAAGGCGTCAGCTGAGAACGTTTTGGGGCAGGGTTGCCACCACAATGCCCTGAATCTGAAAGTCATCTGTCAGCACAATCGGTTGGTGTGCTGCGTTACTGGAACGCGGCTTTAACACAATCATATTGCGTGACTGATGAAACTCTTTGACCGTGGCCTCTGTATCGATCAGCGCCACAACCAGATCACCCTCTTTGGCGGTGGCCTGCTGGCGGATCAAAACCAGGTCCTGATCAAAAATCTGACATTTGTCCATGGAGTCCCCTTTCACGCGCAACAGGAAGTAGCGGTGTGGGGGGCGGGCCAGGCGAGTGGAGACCGGGATCATGGCTTCGACGTTCTCTTCGGCCATAATCGGTTCGCCACAGGTTACAGTGCCCACCAGCGGGATATTGACCGTCTGTGCATGGCTTGAATCACTTTCTGTGCCCGCCAGCAGTTGTAGCCCGCCATCGGATCGCCGTTTGACGTATGATTTTTCAATCAGGCGATCGATCAGAATCGACGCAGACCGGGGTGAGCGATAGCCCATTTCATGCATCACCTGACGCACAGAAGGCGATCCCCCAATATGCAGGATGTGGTTACGAATGATCCGGAGAGCTTCAAGCTCCCGGCGTGTCAGTTGTTGTTCCATACTTTAATTGTATACACCCCGTATAAATAATTGTCAAGAGCCCAAAGCGCTTGAATACAGAATTTTGTACGGATTTTAAAATTGGGAATACAGGGTCCGGCAAGCATAAAAAATCCGGTGTCTCAGTGGATGTGCGCAGATCACTTGACAGCACTCTGTATGTTTTGTATTCTCTTGTATAAGAGGCAAGCAAAAGATTTTTCTGAAGCGGGCTTCTACTCACTATTCAATTCATTCGTGGATGCCACTGGCATCCGCTTTTTTTTTTTTTGCGGATGCCTTCAGCAGTTGCTTATACAGGGCTTATGCCCGGGGCTTTTCCTGAATCTGATGCAGTTCATCCAGCGTGCTGTTGAGGGTCTGAGCCTGCTTTTGCTGAAGCTCCAGTGCTTCCTCCAGATCCTGCTGACTGATCAGGCCTTGCTCAACCAGCAGTTGCCCCAGGTGTTTTTCGGGTTGATCTTTTTGTGCCTCAATGACGTCCACCAATTGTGAAAGCTTGATAGCGTGGCGCTTGATCAGCAGTTCACCCAGGCGCTCATGCTGGGCGACGCGCTCCCATTTTTCTTCCTGGGTCATGCGGCCCAGTTCACGCAGGCTTTCATCCACGACCTGGCTTTCCCGAATCTGGGTGATCAGGTGCTCTACCAGTTCATCCTGCGTCAGTAAACCTTTTTCGATTGCCAGTTCGCCCAGACGCTTACCTGTGCGCTGCTGCTCCTGCATTAGTTCGGTCAGCTGTGACAGTTTTAAAACCTGCAGCCGCACCAGTAACTCGCCCAGGCGCTCCACGCGGGTCAGCTGGCTCCAGTTATCCAGTTCCTGTCTTTGCTCAGATGTCATAGGGCCCTCTTTTTGCATACAAAGCTTAGATGGGTATGATACCACAGCTCCCATTTATGCTATAATCCCGCGCATGCTTCTGGCTGCACTGATTGCCTTTGCCCATCGTCACCATCGGGTCCTGCTGCTGATCTGGCTGCTGGGCCTGACGCTGGCTGTATGGCAATGGCAGCGCTCACCGGGTGCGCCCGCCGAAACCGAGCTCAGTGGTGCCAGTCAAACGCCAGCGGCCCGTGTGATTGAGATCCTCAAGCAGGATTTTGGCCTGCGTCTGGGCAGCTCAGCGGCCATTGTGCTGCCTGCCGGTATACCGGCCACAGAACTGCTGCAGCGTTTGCCAGAACGATTTGATGTGGTGCAACAGCTCACGCCGGTTCCCGCACCCGAAGCCGGTGGCCAGAAGTGGCAATTGCTGCGGCTGGATTTTGCACCCGATCTGCCGGTGGTTGAAGCCCAGGCCCTGACCCCGGCGCTGCGCACTTTTTTGCAGGACTGGGGCAGCGCACAGCAGGTGCCGGTCTATCTGACGGGCAATACGGCTTTTCAGCATGATGCCAAGGTCGAAAGCCGACGCGATTCCCGCCGGGGCGAAAGCCTGGCCCTGCTGATTTCACTGGTGATTCTGGTGCTGAACTTTGGCGCCCTCTCGGCGGCTCTGCTGCCGCTGCTGATGGGCGTATCGAGTCTGATTGGCCTCAACAGTCTGGTACTGAATCTGGGCCTCTCAGTCAACCCGGTGGCCCAGGTGCTGACCAGTCTGGTTGGCCTGGCTCTGAGCATTGACTACGCCCTCTTTCTGGTCAGCCGCTTCCGCGAGGAATCTGCGCAGCATAGCCCCCGCAAGGCCCTGCAGATTGCCCTGCAGCAGGCTGGCCACACCATTCTGTTTTCGGGCCTGATCATGCTCTGCAGTCTGGCCGTGCTGCTGATACCTGATGTGTCACTCAGCCGCACGGTGATGCTGCATCTGCTGCTGGTGATTGCCTTGGCCCTGTTTCATGCCCTGGTGATTCTGCCTCTGCTTCTGCTATTGGGCGCGCGCTGGCTGAACTGGCCGGCAGGCCTGTCGCAACGCATTCAGCGCGTTGACAGCACGCCTTTCTGGCTTCGCTTTTCGACCCATGTGGTGGATCATTACCGGGGCTACTTTGTGCTCTCGGTCTGCCTGCTGGGTCTGCTGGCCTGGCCAGCGACCCGTTTACAGCTCTGGGAGCCCGTGCAGGGGGTCGCTCCCCAGCGGGCCGAGTCGATGCAGGCCTATGAAGCCCTCAAAGCCGACGGCTGGGGCGGGGAGCTGTTGCCGGTGGTGCTGGTGGCGGAGCATACACAGGGGGTTTTTGCCCCGGATTTTCTGGCCTGGCTGTATACTCTGGATCGCCAGCTGGCGGCCTTGCCTGAGGTGGCCCGCGTGCAGAGTCTGGTCAGCGGTGCGGGCGCGCTGGCGGAGTATCAGGCCCTGTATCAGTCCCTGAATACCCTGGGCTTTCTGGGCCGGCCCCCGGCCCTGGAGCGCCTGGTCAATGCCAGCAATCAGCGCACGGTGCTCTATGTCTTTCCGCGTGACGGCATGGCCCTGGCAGATAGCCGGGCCATTCTGCAGCTGGCGCGGCGCGAAGCGGCGGCTGCCCCTTACCCGCTGT
The DNA here is from genome assembly GCA_015272195.1 of Candidatus Sericytochromatia bacterium. GTDB lineage: Bacteria > Cyanobacteriota > Sericytochromatia > UBA7694 > UBA7694 > JACYMC01. Next base: position 10,350 of record JACYMC010000159.1, on the reverse strand, counting down.
ATGTCGGCGGGGTGGTCGCGCGGGTGCAGGATTTTACCCATGAACTCTATCGCCAGGCCCCGCTGATGCTGGGCCTGATTCTGCTGAGCGTCTGTGCCCTGCTCTGGTGGCAGATGGGCACGCCCGTGCTGCCCATCAAGGCGGCTCTGATGAACTTTTTACCGATTCTGGGGGCCTTTGGTCTGCTGGTGCTGGGCTTTCAGGAGGGCTGGGGACAGGGCCTGGGCCTGCCTGACAACGGGGCCATTACCAATATTGTGCCCCTGGTGCTTTTCTGTATTGTGTTTGGTCTGAGCATGGACTATGAGGTGCTGATCCTGAGCCGGGTCAGTGAACATTACCGGCGCTGTGGCGATGTGCGTGAGGCGGTGATCGAAGGCCTCAGCCGCAGTGGGTCAGTGATCACCGGGGCGGTCCTGATTCTGCTGGGGGTCTTTTTGCCGGGGGTCTTTTCGTCCTCGGCCCAGACCCAGGAGATCTGTGTGGGACTGGTGGTGGCCATTGTGCTGGATGCCACCGTGGTACGTCTGCTGCTGGTGCCCAGCTTTATGCTGCTGCTGGGGCGCTGGAACTGGTGGCCCAGCCGCCCGGCGCCGGTCTCCAAACCTTTTGATTAACCTTTTATTTTTCTTTATTTAATTAAATTTTAACCTTAAAGAGGCCTTCAGGGGCCTTCTGTGGGCAAGCCGGGCTTGTTTTTGTCCTATAAAAATTAAGAACAGATTAAACAGTTTAAGGGATAATGCACCCCATGAAAGCACAGCTTCTCTCTGCCCTCGGCGCCGCCATTTTGCTCAGCGCCTGCAGCAGCGGCCAGGTCAGCCCCATTGCACCCCAGACCCTTGCCGACAGCGCCCCGCTGGCCCTGCTGACCCCGACCGAGATCAGCCCCGCCCCAATTGCCCTGCAGCCGGTCAGCGCTGAACTTGTCAGCCAGAGTGCTGCGCCACGTCCCCAGCGCGTGAGCCTGCCCAAAACCCCGGCAGCCCCTCAGAGCGCTCCTGCTCAGACTCAGGCCCGCTCCAGCCAAACTGAAGCCGAAAGCATTCTGGGTTACAGCGCCGCCGAACTGGCCCGTATTGAGGCCCTGATCGCCCAGCTGGCACCGCAGATTGCCGCTGAAGACGCCGCCGCTGATCTGGGGGGCTTCAGACTGCAGAGCGCTGAAGCCGGCAAAGATGTGGATATTGAGCTCTTTTTGTTTGACGCCCGCTACGGCAAAAAAGCCAAGTTCTGGGGCATCGACAACGCCCACGACTTTTTGATGGCTGGCCGTTCGCCCATGCGCCGCTGGCTGCTGAAACTCAAGCTCGAAGGCCTCTTTTCGCCCGCCCGCTTTGCCGAGCAGGTGCTCTTCTGGGTGCAGCAGGCCGATCTGCTGCGCGTCCCCGGCATTGACCGTGAGCAGGCCTGGCTGCTGGCCGCCGCCGGCGTCACCAGCACCCCCGATCTGGCCCGCCGCACCAACGCCGTGGGGCAAACGGCCCTGCTGCTCTCTCTGAAAACCATGGCCCTGGCCCACGGTCTGCCCCTGCCCAGTGCCAGCCAGCTGGAAACCTGGGTCAGTCAGGCTCAGCAGCTGGAACCCATCATTTATTAAGAAAGGGCCTGATTTTTTATGCGTCTTGACAGCCTGCAGCTTACTCCGGTCCAGCCCCTGCGTGCTGCCAGTTCAGTCTCCCGGCCGGCAGCGCCCTTCTCAGCCCCGGCAGCCACCAGCCGGGCCGCCACCCTGCAAAAGCCCGATCAGCTGCTGCGCAGCCGTCCAGCCCAGGGCACAGTGCCGGCCAGCCCCATTTCTCTGTTTGAAACGCAGCCCGCAGCCGGCTTGCCCGAAAGCCCCCATACCCCTGAAGACTACGGTCGGATCTTTGACTGGGTCGAAAAGGTCACCGGCGCGCCGATTGCCCTGCAGACCCCCAAAGCCCGCCAGGCTTATATCGAAGCCATTCAGGGCAAGCCCCAGCAGGCCTATGACACCCAGGGCTTTCTCGACAGCATTGGTGTGCACCATGCCAAAACCTATGGCCGCGATGACCGGGGCGTGCACAAGCTGGTGACCTCAATTGACGGCTTCAGCCCCCACAGTCACCACGTCTCCAAACCCCTGCAGATTGCTCAGAAGACCTTTTTCTGGGTCTTTAAGACCTTTCCCAAAACCTTTGATAAAATCGCCAGCCTGGTCGATAAGCACTACTTTACCCGCAAAGACAACAAGGCCCAGAGCTGGATCAAGGTGCCCGTGCCCCAGCCCGGCATTTCACCCGACGAGCCCCTGCTGCCGCCCCAGCAGGTCAAGGCCAGTTATAATGGCAACCTCTTCTCGCGCTACCTGAAGCAGGGTGCGCTGCCCAGCACCCAGGCCATTTTTGATCGCTACTTCAGCCACAACCCGCCCAAAGAGATTGGCCTGCTGTTTGAGCACGACTTTCACAAGGGTGTGCCCCAGCCCGGCGAAACGCCCCATAACTACGGCACCTACGCCATTGCCCGCCAGCTGGGCTTCTCGCATGAGCAGGCCACCCGCTTTGGCAGCGCCAACTACGATATGGACCTCAACAACACCATTTACGGCGATACGGACGCCTTCCCTGACGCCAAGCCCAGCCGCCACTTTAACCTCAACAAAGAGCGGCCCGAACAGGGCGATACCCGCTTTGTCTGGGCCCAGAAGCACCTTGATGCCGCAGTAGAGCTGGCCCGCCGGGGCCGTTTTGATCAGGCCGAGCGCGAGCTGGGCTATGGTCTGCACAGCATTCAGGACGCCTTTGCCCACGGTCATATCCGCCTGGCCTCCCATGCGGTCACGGGCCAGATTCCCGACGGCGTGCCCTATAACCCCGTGGGTGCTTATGAGGCCACCAAGGCCACGATTGGCTACCTGAAGGCCTACATTGAACGCATCGAAGCCCTCTAAGCCGGCAAGCCCCATCGGCATTGTGGTCGGCACCAAAGCCGCTTCCCCACTGGAATACTGGGTGGGCGTCAACGAGGCCGCCTGCGTGCAATTGGACGACGTGCTGCAGATTGAGACCACGCACCCCGAAAGCGGCCAGACCATTGTGTATTATGGCCTGGTGGACCGGGTCGAAAAAAGCCTGGAGGGCCTGAGCTTTGACAGCGACAGCCGTCGGGTCTCTGAGGGCCTGCTGCCCTACAGCCTCTCGTATCTGGCCCACGTCAACATCACCCGGATTGAGCCGGAGATTTACACCCCGCCCCAGCCGGGCCTGCCGGTCTACCGGGCCGAGGGCGAGGCCTTTGACGACGCCCTCTTTTTCAGCCAGATGCAGCACCGCCTGCCCGCCGGTCTGCTGCAGAACGGCCAGCCGGCCTGGTTCAACTTTGATTTTATTGACGGCAGCAAGGGCGGTCATGTATCGATTTCGGGCATTTCGGGCGTGGCCACCAAAACCTCTTACACCCTGTTTTTGCTGCACGGTATTTTTCATGCGCCGACTTTGCCGGCGGCCAAACAAAAAAACGCCCGCGCGATTATTTTTAACGTCAAGGCCGAAGACTTGTTTTATCTGGATCAGCCCAACCGCGAGCTGAACGACAGCCAGCGCGCGGCCTATGCCCGCCTGGGCCTGCCGGCCCAGCCTTTTGCCGACGTGGGCTTTTATGCCCCCTGCCGCAGCGCCCAGGGTGAGCCCGTGCCCGCCACGATCAAGCAGCAGGGCGTGCAGGTCTACGGCTGGAGCCTCTATGCCATTGCCCGCCACGATCTGCTGCGCTACCTCTTCAGCGAAGACGACGGCAGCAGCAACCTCAGCTTTGTGCTGGATCGCCTCTGCGAGCGTCTGGGTGAGCTGGCCGGCCAGGCCCAGAAGCAGGTCATGACCACGGCCGATGACTATGCCGCCCGCCTGCTGACGCTGCAGGATCTGCGCGATCATCTGCAGCAGGTGCTCGAAGAAAGCGAAGACGATGAGCTCGACGGCCACGAGGCCCAGCGGGCCTACAAGGCCAAGCGCTACTGGTTTGGCAGTAACGCCGGCGCCACCATCAAGGCCTTTCTGCGCCGCTTTGATCACGCCATTCAGCATGTGCAGGCCTTTGTGCGCGACGACATGCGCGTGCAGCACCAGATCGACTGGCGCAAACAGCAGCTGACGGTGGTGGATATTAACCAGCTGCACGCGCGGGCCCAGTTTTTTGTGGTGGGCGCGCTGCTGAAGCAGGTGCTGGAATACAAAACCCTGCACCAGGACAAAACCCCGGTCTTTATTGTGCTGGACGAACTCAACCGCTACGCCCCCCGCAGTGGCTGGAGCCCGATCAAAGAGATGCTGCTGGATATTGCTGAGCGCGGCCGCAGCATGGGCCTGATTCTGCTGGGGGCCCAGCAGACGGCCTCAGAGGTCGAAAAGCGCGTGGTCAGCAACGCCGCCATCCGGGTCAATGGCCGCCTCGACGGGGCCGAGGCCTCGGCCAAAGAATACGACTACCTGCGCGGCAATTTTCGCCAGCGGGCCCAGCTGCTGCGGCCCGGCAGCATGATCATTCAGCAGCCCGAGCTGCCCTCGCCGTTGATGGTCAACGTGCCCTGGCCGGCCTGGGCCACCCGTGCCACGGAGGTCGATCAGGCCGCCAGCAGCACGCGCCAGGCCCTCGAAAACGAGCTGATCAGCGATCTGGACTGGTAGGCGCTCAATTAAATGAATTTAAGGCTTAGAAATAAAAAATTGCTCAATAATTGACGCTTTATGAGCTTTAAATTAAAATTATGAATACGGAAATAAAAGAAGTACTTATGTTTAAAAAATCGCTTCTCAGCTTAAGTCTTGTGCTTGTCGCGTGTCAGACGCCCATGCAAAATGCTTTTTATCAGGTGCCTGCGCGTCAGAATCTACAGGCCAATAGCCTGACACAGCAACAGCCTGCGTCTATTCAAAAGTTTAAACAGATTGACCAGAACCAGGACCATTTTATTTCTGTTGCTGAACTGACAGCGGTGCAGGGCAACGAAGCCGCAGGTATTATTGCCAATCTGGACTTTGATCGCGATGGCCAGATGTCCTTTTCTGAATTTTATGTCAGCAGCTTTGGCCCTGGCCCCACCCGTAACGACATTACCCCACCGCCGGGATTTATCAGTGCCGACAAAAACCAGGACCAGTTTTTGACGCTGGAAGAACTGGCTGTCGGCAATATGTCACCCGATGCGGTGCGTCAGATCATACAGGCCGCCGATTTTGATCGCGACAACCGCCTTTCTCTGGGAGAGTATTTAAATACAAGCTGGTCTCCAGGTCCACTGTACTACTTTCGTTAAGCAACAATCCTGAATTATCTATATAAACACACCCGATAAGTTGACTTGGCTGGGTGTGTTTTTTAATCATGTTAAGATGAAGTATTTCCCAGATGTGTGATTCAGAATTTAATTCCTATCCCCCGGTCAAAGATCCTGCCGGGGTTGGTAGCTACCCGGCACGGGTCAAAGCCGGCGGGGGCTATGTCTGGGATGCGGTGCTGGAGTATCGGGTCTGGTATCACGCCGCGCTCGATGGCAAGACTGCAGCTGCTCAGGATCGTTACCAGGCCTTTGCCTCTTATGACGCCGCACAGGCTTTTGCTGCGCAGACGCCGGGGGCTGGTGCGCCTCTGGCTCTGGTTTTGCAGCAAGAGTACATTGATGAGCCCACCCCGGGGCAGTATCGCCACGTCAAAGAAGCGCGCCTGACGGAGTGGCCCGTGGTGCTTTTGCAGCGACCCCGGCGCCATGCGCGCACCATCCCTGATTTTCTGGCGCCGGATGCGCCGCCCAACCGCCTGGCCATTCTGCGCGGGCAGGCCTGACAACGGGGTCTGTCTGCAGAGCCGCAGATACCCTTTGGCAAAGCGGATTTCAGCGGGCCGCGGCGGGCTTATTTGCGCGGTGGGCGCAATACCAGCACGGGCGTACGGGCTTTGTAGGCCTCATAGTCAGGCTGGCCGCCCCAGCGCTGGTCGGATTTGGCCTCCAGCATGGGCACGCCGCTGATGCGCGTCAGCAGAATGTAGATAAACACCGGTGAGATCAGGCTCAGGTACTGCCAGCCCTGCAGCTGGGGCAGGGCCATCAGGGCAATGCCGCACCAGAGGGTGATTTCGCCAAAATAGTTGGGGTGGCGCGACCAGGCCCAGAGACCGTGCTGAATAAAGCGCCCGGCGTTGGCCGGGTCTTTGCGAAAGGCGTTTTTTTGCTGGTCGGCCAGGGCTTCGATGCCAAAGCCCAGTCCCCAGACCAGCGCGCCCACTATCGCCAGCCAGCCCGCTGGACGGGGCTCAGCTGTGGTCAGGGCCGCCAGGGCCGCCGCCAGCGAAAAGCAGACCCACAGGCCCTGCAGGGTCCAGGCCATTAAAAAGCGGGCAAAATGGGGTTTGATGTCGTCAAAGCGGCTGTCGGCTCCCGTGGCCTTGATGCGCAGAAACAAAAACGAGCCCAGGCGCAGGGCCCAGACGCCAATCAGGGCCGCCAGCAGCAGGGCCAGGGGCCGGGGCGGGCCGCTGAGGGCCAGGGCCAGGCCCAGGGTTGAAAGATAGGTCAGACTGCCGATCAGATCATAGTATTTTTCGGTCTGGGCCAGATAGGCCGGCACAAAGGCCAGCCACTGCAGGCCAAAGGCCCAGAGCACGCACCAGCCATAGACCGACAGGGGGCCAGCGCTCAGGCCGTGCTGGCTGCCGGCCCAGGCCAGACCTGCGCCAACCGCCAGAATGATGGGCAAAGCCAGCCAGGCTTCGCGGTCTTGTTTGTGCATGGGTTGCTTCTTTCTGGCCTGCGGCCAAGGGCTTGGATATCTGCTGAGCATAGCAGAAGATGGGGCTTGCTCACAAGCAGCAAAAAGCGCCCTGTGTTTTAACAGGGCGCTCTGGACGGCAGTTTTTGGTACTGCCGTCAGAAATTTATCTGCGGCCGGGAAGGGTCAGGGCTTTGGCCACGTTGATGCGGCCATGGCCGTAGTAGATATCGTAACCGGGTTCGCCCAGGTCATCGGTGCCCTGCTCCAGCTGGGCCCGCACCTGCTCGCGGTTCATATCGGGGAACTGGCTGCGAATCAGGGCCGCCACGCCAGCAGCAGCGGGGGTCGCCATGGAGGTACCGCTGATAGAGCCGTAGTTGCGGCGGTTCATGTTGTTGGCGTTGGTGGGGAAGGTCGAGAGAATGTTGACGCCGGGGGCAGAGACGCTGATCCAGGTGCCGTACTGTGAGAAGCGAGCGCGTTGGTTGGCATCATCGGTGGCGCCCACGGCAATCACGCCGTCCTGGGCGGCAGGGAAGATTTTGCTGTTGTCGCCATAGTTGCCCATGGCAGCAACCACCACCACGTCTTTGGCCAGGGCGTGTTTGATGGAGTCTTCTTTGACCTTGGGATTGGCGCGGCCGCCGAGGCTCATGCTGATCACGTCAGCGCCGTTGTCTGCGGCCCAGATGGTACCGGCAGCCACGTCAGCAGAGGTGCCGCTGCCACGGGCGTCCAGCACGCGGACGGGCAGAATGCTGACTTCAGGCGCAAAACCGGCGATGCCCACACCGTTATTGGTCAGGGCGGCGGCAATGCCGGCGCAGTGGGTGCCGTGGCCGTGCTCGTCTTTTGCGTCGTTGCTGCCGGTGATGGCATCAAAGCCGGGCAGCATTTTGGCGGCCAGATCCGGGTGTTGTGAATCCACGCCGGTGTCAATCACGGCCAGCACCGTGCGGCGGTCGCCACGGGTCAGCTGCCAGCCGGCCTGGGAGTTGCTGACCTGGTGGGCATACTGAGAGGCAAACATTTCATCGTTGGGGTAGGTGTTGCGGGGGTTGGGCCGCTGGGGCACGTCGCCGGGCAGCACCTGGGGAATGCTGACCACAAAGTTGGGTTCGGCGTAGAGGACTGCGGGGTTATTGTTGAGGGCTTCAATGGCGGCCTGGGTGGCCATTTCGGGGGCCTTCAGCAGTTCAATGCCCATTTCAGGGTGACCGATGCTGCGGATGCTGCTGAGCTGGAACTGCTGCATGATCTGCATGCGGGACTGGGCGTTGAGGCCGGGCCGGTAGCGCACCACGATTTCGCCCGGTACGGTCAACTGGCTGGGGTCCTGCACACGGATGGTCGGGCCACCGGCCTGGGCGTTTTGGGCGCTGACGCTGGCGCGGTTCATCTGAACGGGCTGGCGCAGGTTAAGTATGGGGTTGCCGGGGGTCTGACAGGCGCTGAGCAGTAAGAGGCTGCCCAGGGCAGCGCTGAAAGCGGAAACGGGAAGATGCTTCATGGTGTACTCCATTAATATTTTTTTAACTTTTATTTAATATCGGCAGCGCCGTCAGAAACTTGCGCAGAAATTCTGTTAAACTGAAAAACATGCTGAGTTTGATTGATGAATGAGGTCTGCTGATGTCTGAACTTACCCCACCTGCCCTGCGCCGCCCCCTTGTTACTGGTCGTACCGGCCTGGCCTTGCGCCTGAGCGCCTGGATCGGGGTGAGCCTGATTGGTCTGGCCCTGCCCTTTTCGGAGCAAATGGCCCAGAGCGTGCTGGCCCAGGATCTGCCGCAGTCACAAAGCCTGCAGCCCGGTGCGGCGCATCTGCATCTGCGTACCCCCCAGCAGATTAGCGAAGGCCGCCGTTTTGAGATGCATCTGGGCTGGCGCAATCTGCCTGCCGGCGCCGATGTTGAGCCGGTTGAGCTGACTTTGCGCTGGCAGGGCCGCAATTACAAAGGAGAGCCGCAAACCTTTAGCAAAAGTCTGGCCCTGGGTCCCAGTACCCGCAGCCTGCCGTTGCACTTTGAGAGCCCCGGTCAGCACCAGGTAGACATTGTGGGCCCCGACCAGAAGGTCTGGAAAAGCCTCCACTTTGATGCAAGCCCCTTCCCAGCCCGGATTTTTCCTTCAGAGCAGGCCCGGCAGACCAGCCTGAGCCAGGATCCTGAACGTTTTCATATTTATGTGAATCTGCATTTTGACCCGAAAGCGCCCCAGCAGCGGCAGTATGCCCAGATTGTGCACGATGGCGAAATTGTTGAGCGTTTGCTGATTTCTTCGGGGGCCGGAGCCAAGGCCACGCCCCAGGGTGACTTTCTGGTCGGCTTTAAGGATTTTTACCCGCGCTCCAGCCTGTATAACAATACGCCGATGCCTTTCTGGTCAGCCATTAATATGAACGGCAATCAGGGCGAGTACGGCTTTCATGCCCTTGAAGACGGGGGGTACCTTTATTTGCTGGGCCGACCGGCCTCTCACGGCTGCATTCGCATGAGCCGTCTGGCCAGCGTTGAAACAGATCCCAAAACCGGTGAAAGCTACTGGGGTGACCGTGGTGGGGCGCGCTGGATTTACGACCGCGTGCCCGAAAAAGCACCGGTTACGATTTTCTCCCAGGCTTTGCCGACTTTTGCTTCTGAAGATTATACAGCCTATCTGGCCCGCCAGGCCCGTGAATACAAGCAAAAGCAGGCCCGTTTATGAGCTTGCCGGATCAGGTGGTCTTGCGTCTGCAGGACGCCTATGGCCGTCTGACCTGGTTTACCCGCCTGCTGCCCTGGCTGGCCGGAGCTGGTATGCTGGCGGTGATTCCCGGCGTGGTCAGGCGCACCCAGGGCGATCTCATGCAGTTGTTGCTGTTGCTGGGGCTCGCTTTTCCGATGATTTTACTCTTGACTCTGGGCAGTCATTTGCTGCAGCAGAGCCGTCAGCGGGCTGAGCTGGTGCTGTCGGCCAGCGGCATTCGGCACCAGACCCTGTTTTACACCCTCGAAACACACTGGGACAACGTGGCGCGCCTGACCGTACTCAGTTCTGCAAGAGGGCCACTGGGAACGCCGGTACTGGGTCTGAGTCTTAAAAAACCCGGCCAGATCACTGACCGGTTTTTACTGGGCGCCAGCGCGTCCGAGCTGATGCGCATTCCGCTTTCGCCCTTTGGCGACCTGGAGCAGCCCGGCGTTTTGCGCAGTGCACTGACGGCCTGGGCGCCCCATCTGCTCGATAAAAGCCCTCAGGAAGCCTGAGTAAACTTCTCCAGTACCCGGCGACTCCAGTCGTTGATGCGCTCAAAACGCGAGATGTTTCCCAGCGTAAAATCTTCGTATCCCTTCAGCCCCCTTCCCAAAACGCAAATCTCGGCTTAATCTAAAGACATGACAGAATCAGAACGCATTGCTTATCTGGAAGAAAAAGTGGCACAGCTTGAGCATGAAAATGCGTTACTCAGAGCTGAGAATGCCGCTTTAAGAGCGGAAAATACCGCACTGAAAGAGCGCTCACGGCAAATCGAAGAGCTGCTGGGCCTCAATAGCAAAAATTCCTCCAAGCCCCCTTCAGGTGACTCAAAAAGCAACTCAAAAAGCAACTCTAAGCTTGGCTCACTCAAACCCAGAAA
>JACYMC010000200.1 GCA_015272195.1 Candidatus Sericytochromatia bacterium | reverse complement strand
ATCGCCTGAAACCAGGTTATCTTTGGCCTGTCGTCTGTCACCCAGCGAACGAACACAGACAATGAATCAAGCGTGAAACGGCCTGTTCAGAGGCTACCGAGTTCAGTAAAAACTCCCGAAATATACCCTACACCCTATGTGAACGCACCTTTGTGAGAAATGCGGGTTAGCAGCCAAAACAAAAGGCCCTGATTATCAGGGCCTTTTGTTGATTCAGTCTATGGCTTGCTGTCAGGCTTTGTCGATATAACTTTTGACAAAGTGGAACAGCAGACGTGTACCCGTACCCGTACCGCCTTCTTTGGGCAGGTAGGGATTTTTGACATAGCGTGCAATTTCTTCTTCCATCATCGAGGTGCCGGCGATATCAATATGCATCCAGGGGCGATCTTTATCAACAAACTCTTTTAGGAACATGGCGGCGGTAATGGTGCCGGCAGAGCGGCCACCGACGTTTTCAATATCAGCCACGTCGCTGACCAGCTGGGCGCGGTACTCGTCATAGAGAGGCAGGCGCCAGACGCGCTCACCGGTGTATTCGCCTGCAGCGAAGGCACGCTGATAGATATCGTCATCGGTGGTCAGTACGGCAGAGACGGTACGACCCAGGGCAATGATGGCAGCACCGGTCAGGGTGGCAATATCGACCAGGATATCGGGGTTGTGGTATTTCTGCATGTAGGTCATACAGTCGCAAAGCACCAGGCGGCCTTCGGCGTCGGTATTGAGAACCTCAATCGTTTTGCCGGACATGGAAGTCAGGATATCGGAAGCTTTATAGGCTTTTGCGCTGATCATGTTCTCAGTCAGTCCCATAATCGCCACCACGTTGATGGGGAGCTTTTCAGAGGCAATGGCCTGGATAGCACCGAGTGTTGCGGCAGCGCCTGCCATATCGCCATACATGCGCAGCATGCCTGAAGAAGGCTTCAGGTCATAGCCGCCGGTATCAAAGGTGACCCCTTTGCCTACGATGCCAATGGTTTTGCCACCGGGGTTACCGATGTACTGCATGACCACCATTTTGGGAGGTTCTTCAGCACCCTGTGCCACACCCAGAAAAGATCCCATGCCTTCGCGCTGCATCTCTTCGCGGCCGAGCACCTCGATTTTTAAGTTTTGCTGGCTGGCCACTTCGCTGGCCAGTTCGGCAAAGCGGGTGGGGGTCATAAAATTAGAGGGCTCGTTGACGAGGTCACGCACAAAGTTTGCGCTGCTGGCCAGGGTATTGCCGGTCTGGGCGCTCTGGGTCAGGGCCTCGACTTCGCCTTCATTGCTGGCAATAATTTTGATGGTTTCCAGCTTGCGCTCGGGGCTTTTCTTTTTGCTTTTGTATTTATCGAAGCGATACATGCCCAGCAGGATGCCTTCAACAATCGCCTCGCCGCAGTCGGTGGCAGAGACGTCCAGGTGAGCAAAGTCAGGCATGGCCATTTCAGAAATTTTAATGCGGCGCACATAACGTGAGGCGTTGGCCGCAATAGAGCGAATACGGTCCAGTGAAAAGTCCTGGCGCTTGCCCATGCCCATAAACAGCAGGCGTTTGGGGCCAATACCTTCGGTGTGCAGAATGGTGAACTCGCGAAATTTACCCTGTACTTCACCGCTTTCAATCAGCTGGGTAATTTTACCGTTCAGCTGTTCATCCAGACTTTTGATGCGGGCGTTGTCGTTTAGTTTATCTTCAAAGACCGTCACGACCAGTACTTCGGTTTCGACGGCTTCAAGGGGTTTGACAACCACTTTTACTTCCATGTGATCTTCCTCATTTCTCACTGTCTTTTGGCTTCATTATGCCACAGCTGCCGGTGTGCCGGCAGCAGATGCCAGAGCCCGGCGCTGAGCAGTGCAAAACAGATCATACCGCTTAATCCCTGCGCTGGATTGCCGTTGCCGCTCCACAGGATACACTCGGGTGACCAGCTGAGGGCCTGGCTCCATGCGCCTATCATACTGAAGCTGATCCAGCCTGCGTGCAGGCCTGTACTGCAGGCCAGCTGGCCCGTATGGAGGCGGAGCAATCCCAGGAAGCAGCCCACGCTAAACAGACCGCAGAGCATGATCATACCGCTCAGGCTCAGTGCCTGGGGCCGCAAAAGATGCAGGCCGGCATACAGCAAGGCCTGGCCACTGAGGGCGGTCAGAAGTCCAAAGCGCTGACCCAGCAGCTCCAGGGTCATGCCTCTGAAGACGGTTTCTTCGGTGCTGGCCACCAGCCAGCCCAGCAGTACGGCGTGCAGCATCTGCAGGCTGCTGAGTCTGGGGGCATGAAGCTGGAGTCCGCCACCGGCAGCAAAGATCAGCCAGAAGGCCAGTACCACTGCAGCCCCCAGAGCGTAGCCGATCAGGGCCTGCGCCAGCCAGGCTGGCCAGTGGGGCCGGCTGCTTTTGCGAAAAAGGTAAACCAGCAGAAGCAACCAGAAATACAGCCCTACAAAATAAATATTCTGAAGCTCTGACGGTATTTCAACTGTGTGTCTCAACACCCCGATACAATGAGCAATCACCCAAAGCAAAGTGCCCCAGAGTACCGCACCGCCCAGTAGATAAAGCCAGAATCGACCCAGCTGATGTAAAGGCTTTGTCTGCTTACCGGGACTGTTCTGTGGCGCTTGTGTGGACTTCCGCTGGCTCATGATCCTATAATGAGAGGAAAACAGGAAACTGTCTATACACTTATGGACTTTGAGCAACTGCATCAAGATATACCGCAACTTCTGGTGTCCAAAGGTCTTTTGTCTCAGAATCAGGTGACCAAGATTCTGGAATATCAGTGCCGACTGCCGCCAGGGCAGTACATGCCCTTTACCCAGATTGCAATGGATTTTGGCTATCTGGAAGAAGATCAGCTGAAAGCTGTTTTAGGCACATCTTATGCGCAGGCCCAGGATCCGGTCGGGCAGATTCTGGTTCAGCAGGGACTCGTTTCTCTGGAACAGCTCAAGCAAGCCCTGGAAGTTCTGAATACTTTTCCGCGCAGCCATGTTGTCGATATCCTGATTGATATGGGCTTTACCTCTCTGGCCGAAGTCAGCCAGGCGATTTCAAAACACCAGCTGACACAAATTAAGCGTCTGCAAAGTCTGTCACCAGTTTATGATGGACCTGTGGAGCCTGTATCTGAGGCCAGCACCAAACAGAACGCTGAAGAATCCAGCGTTGTCGAGCCTGTCCCCGAGTCTGCACCGGCAGCAGAGCAGGTTGCCGTGCATTTGCCGCTTGGCAGACAGCTGATTGCGCGCGGTTATTTGAGTGAGGACGAGCTGCGTGATGCCATTGAATATCAGCAGCGCTTGCCCAAAGTCATGTATAAACCCCTCGGAGAAATTCTGGTTTCGCTGGGCTATATCAATGAGGAGCAGCTGCAGGAAATTCTGCTGATGCAGTCTGAACAGCAGCAGCCAAGACCTAAAATGGGTGAAATTCTGATTCGCTCGGGGCTGATTGAAGAGTGGCAGTTGTCGCATGCGCTCAGTTTGCAGTTTTCTGCTGAACATGCACAAAAAAAACTGGGCACACTTCTGGTGGAGCTGGGCTATGCTTCACGGGACGAAATAGAAGGCGCCCTCAGCCGCTTTTATCAGAAACAGCAACCAGCGTCAGCAGGCCATGCTGACTTGACCCCGCCGCCGCGTGTTTCTCGTCCGGCTGCTTCAAAATCTTCAAACCCTGCTTTTCTCCCGCCGGCATCAGCGTCCCCGGCCCATCTGCCCATTGGACAGATGCTGATGGCCAAAGGCTATATTACTGAACCGCAGTTAAACGATGCGCTGGCATCGCAGCAAAAACAGTCTGCAGCTGACTATATGCCTCTGGGTGATATTCTGGTGCTGAAGGGTTATCTGACCGAAGCCCAGTTGCAGGAAGCGCTGAGTGAACAGCCTGACTTTGTGCGGGAGCCCCTGGGACAGATCCTGATTCAACAGGGTTTAATTGAGGAGTGGCAACTGGCCCATGCGCTCTGTATTCAGTTTGAAACTCCCGAAGAAGGACGCCAGAATCTGGGGACAATCTTAACCACGCTGGGTTATGTTTCGCAGCCAGAGATAGAAGCCGCGATTCTGACACATTTCCGCCGCCGTTAGTTTTTGTTGTCGCGGAACTCTGTTACAATGATTTTATAAGGCCTGTTACATGATAGATACAACAGTACCTGTGCACAGTTGGCATGGGTATCAGCGCTGTATCTAGATACAGTTGTGAGAGATGGGGAATACCTGTGAGTCATCGTGCAGATTCAATTGACCGTGTATTGCTTGAAAAGGGGCTGGTCACGCCTGAGCAACTGACCCAGGCTCTGCAGTATCAATGTCGCCTGTCTCCAGGGCAGCAAATGCCCCTGGCAGAAGTTGTGGTGGCCATGGAGTTTGTGACGGAGGCTGCTTTAAAAGCCGCTCTGGGTGATGATATTCCCGAAGAGGATCTTTTGCTGCAGGCCTTGATTAAAGAAGGTGCTGTGCAGGAAGATCAGCTGCAGCTGGCTTTGCAGATTCGCAATGAGATGCATCTTGAAAAACGTGTGGGCACCGTCTTGCTTGAAATGGGCCAGGCCACCAAAGATACCATTGAAACGGCGCTGAAGCAGTATTATCAGAAGTCTGCAGTCAAACCATTGGCCCCTGAGTCGGGAGGTGCTCAGGCCCAGCCTGCAGACATGCCCCCGTCACCTGCAGACAGTTCAGACACCCCGCTGCCTATTGGTCAGCGTTTGATTCGCAAAGGTTATATTTCTCAGGACGAGCTGAAAGACGCCCTGGACTACCAGCAGCGCCTGCCGCGTATGCTGCACAAACCCCTGGGTGAAATCCTGATCGAGCTGGGGTATTTGACCCGTAGTCAGCTTGAGGAGGTTTTGTCTGAAGCCCAGCCCCAGCGCGCGCTGTCTTTGGGTGAGATTCTGGTGAAAACCCAGGTGCTTCAGCCATGGCAGCTGTCGCATGCCATGGCCTTGCTGGATTTGCCAGAGCATGCAGGCAAAAAATTCGGGCATTTGATTCTTGAACTGGGTTATGCCCGTCGCCCTGAAATCGAAGCCGCTTTAAAAGACTATTATGCCCGCAATCCAGCAAAATAGCCGGAGCTTTTACGCTCCGGCGATGATATAGCAGCAGACTGAAAAGCTTTAGCTTGCTGAGACTTCTGTAGCGTCGATATGGCGTTGCCCGTTGGACATGGCTGCAACCATTTCATCCAGCGAGTCAGCGTATTCCAGAATCGAGTCTACAGTGAAGCAGAACGAATCAAAGTCGAGCTGGTCAGCCAGCTGTCTGTATTTGATAATGACCTGATCGTCGACCAGGGCAAACTTGCCAAAAACATCTGCAACGTTCCAGCTGAGCAGCGTTTTATACAAAGCCAGCTCACTTTCGGCGTTCAGCTGAATATTCTGTGCAACGGAACCATGGAAGTCCAGAAAGACGTGACCGTCAAATTCTGAGAGATACAGGACAACCGCTGCACTGCCGCGGGTCAGAAGGTATTCTCCATCATTTTCACTGTAGTCGGCACCCACGCGCTGCAGATAGCTCTGCACGCGGTGCTGTAAGGCTTCAAGCAGGATACTCATATGTCCATCACCCTTTCCTGTTGATTTCAGACTGCAGACCTGATATGCTGCCCTTAAACGGGCCAATTGTTTACAGTCATTGAATTTGACTGCATCATACCATAAATTAAACGGCTTGAATATGCACGATTCTGAGACACACCCCTTCCAGTTTATTGTGGTCACCGGTACCTCCGGTGCCGGCAAAAGTCTTGCCCTGCGTCACCTAGAGGACCTGGGCTTTTTTTGCACGGACAATATGGTCCCCGCCTTGTTGCCCTCATTTGTAGATCTGATCAGCACCCAGTTTCAGCAGATTGCAGTGGGTGTCGATCTGCGGGGGGGCGGCTTCTTTGACGCGCTTTCTGGTTGTCTGCACACCTTAAAAGAGCAGGGCTTTGGCTATAAGCTGGCTTTTCTGGATGCCCAGGAAGATATTCTGGTACGCCGTTTCAGCGAAACCCGGCGCAGGCACCCCTTGCAAAATGAAGACCTTAGCCTGATTGAAAGCATTCAGCGTGAAAAAGAACGCTTGCGTGAGATCCGTGAGCAGGCCGATCTTCTGCTGGATACCTCCCGGATGAAAACCGCTGAGCTCAAACAGGCCATTGCAGAGCAGCTCGTCAACCAGCAGCAGGTTCAGCAGGGTCTTGTGATTACAGTGACTTCGTTTGGCTATCGTTATGGCGTGCCCATGGACGCCGATTTGACCTTTGACGTGCGCTTTTTGCCGAACCCCTATTATAATCCCAACCTGCGTCATTTTACCGGGCTCGAAAAACCGGTTCAGGCCTATGTGCTGAACCAGGAGGTTACCCAGACTTTTATCCGGCAGTTTTTTGACTTTTTGAATTATCTGATTCCCCATTACCGCCAGGAAGGCAAAAGCAATCTGAATGTGGCCATCGGCTGTACGGGTGGCCGACACCGCTCCGTTGCCATTACCCAGGCCCTGGTGCAGACCTTGCGTGACCAGAATTATTATGTGCTCGAAAAGCATCGCGATATCAGTAAAGATCAGGAGCGTTACCGGACGCCGCAAAAAAAACGGCCCCAGGATTTATCGGTGGTGGCCCTCGGGGGCGGCACGGGTTTATCCAATCTGCTGCGGGGCTTTAAAACGGTTTTTGACGATCTCAGCGCAATTGTAACGGTTTCTGACGATGGCGGCAGCAGTGGCCGTTTGCGCAAAGAAATGGGTATTCTGCCGCCGGGGGACCTGCGCAATTGTCTGCTGGCCCTGGCAGATGAAGAAGCCCTGATGACAGCGCTGTTGAACCATCGCTTTCAGGATGGTCAGGGGGGTCTCTCTGGGCACAGTTTTGGCAACCTCTTTTTAACCGCGATGGCTGAAGTGGTGGGTGATTTTCATCAGGCCATCAAGGCTTCCAGCAAGGTTTTGGCCATTCACGGGCGGGTGTTGCCGGTCTCACTCAGCAATGTAACCCTTGAGGCTGAAATGCAAGATGGTGCCGTGGTGCGCGGGGAGTCTCTGATTACAGAGTATGGGGGGCAGATTCAGTCTCTGCATCTGTGTGGCGAACACCTCGATGTCTTGCCCGAAGCTTTGCAGGCCATTCGGGCGTCAGATATTCTGATTCTGGGGCCCGGCAGTTTATATACCAGTATTTTGCCGCACCTGCTGCTGCCAGAGTTGGTTGAGGCGATTCAGGCCCATCGGGGCCCCAGGGTCTATATTTGTAACGTCATGAGCCAGGCGGGTGAGACCGTTAATTATGACGTGGCCGACTATATTGAAACCCTTTATCGGCATGCCGGTGTGCGGGACTGGCTGGATTATGTGCTGGTCAACACCCATGTTCCTGCGGCTGACCTCTTGCAGCGCTATGCCGAAGAAGGCTCTCAGCCGGTGAAGTATTCGCCAGATCGCCTGGCTGCTTACCCTTTGCGTGTGATTGCAGGCGATTTTTTGAGTCAGACCAATTATGTGAGGCATGATGCCCATAAATTATCGGCGGTAATTCTGGACCTGCTCAAACAAAACTATTTTGCCGATCAGCTTTAAGGGCGGTCAGAAGTGTTTTTGCCACCACCGGAAGTCGCCGCTCTGGCCCAGGCTTTGCCGCCCAGTCCTTTGCTGCAGCAGAGCATGGAAAACTTTCGGGACTTACAGTCTGTGGTGGCAGTGCTGGCCTCACAGGCCGGTTTTGAGCTGGATCAGAATCTGGCGCGCTTTCGCCAGGCATCCCCGTTTGAGATGCCGGCCGCTGAAGAGCGGGTACGCTACCTGGGTTTTTTTTTAACTGACCAGCTGGATCCAGCGCGTGAGCTGAAGATACAGCTGCGCTTTCGCGCTCACTGTGCACAGACGCCACTTGTGTTAATGCTGCATGCCTTTGGCATTCAGGGCAAGCATCGTTTTCGCCTGACCCAGGGAATCAGTCTTTACGCGGCTGCGCTTGTAAATGCTGCCGGTCTGGCGGCTTTTGTTTTTGCGCCTCTGGCTGACACGCTGAAAAAACCTGAGCGGGTTCAGGGCTTTATGGTTTATCTGCTCAGACCCCGGATGCCAGATTCAGCAGAGCAGACGGACGTGCAGCCAGCATGGGTGCATGAAGATACCCCACCGGGGGTTTTACGGGTTCAGCAAGGATTGAATGTCTATAAACGGGTGGATACCCGTGCCTGAAGCATGGCGATCTGAATGGGCTTAAGCCAGGGTTCAGGCAAGTTGATAATACAACTGGTATAATATGAAAAACAAAATGCTGGAGAGTCATGGAGCTGAATAAATGAGCACAGAAAAATTAGCCGCTTTTTTTAAGGAAGGCTCTTTATTCAGCAATCTGTCTGCCGAAGAATTGACCCAGTTGGCTCAGATTGCCAGAGAACGCCGTTTTGATCGCAATCAGATTTTGTTTTATGAGGGTGATCTGGGTGGCAGTCTGTATATTATTGTTTCTGGTACCGTCAAAATTGTGATCATGTCTGACGATGGCCGCGAACACATTTTGGGTTTGCTGCACAGCGGCGATTTTTTTGGTGAAATTTCCCTGATTGATGGTGAGCCCCGTTCAGCGACAGCCATTGCTCTCGATAAAGTCTCGGTCGTGATGTTGAGTCGGGACGACTTTGTGCGCCTGCTGCGCGAAAATCCTGAAATGCCGCTGAAAATTATGGTCACCCTCTGCGAGCGTCTTCGCAAAACCGATAAACATGTTGAAAGCCTGGCCTTTTTAAGTGCACCTGGCCGGATTGCGCAGGTCCTGCTCAACTGGGCCGAGGCTGAAAACCAGCAGCCGGATGCTGAGGTGACCATTCCGCATAAAATGACGCGCCAGGAATTTGCCAGTATTGCAGGCACCTCACGAGAAACCCTGACCCGCGTTCTCATGGACTTTCAGGATGAAGGCTTGCTGACCCTTGAAAAAAACAAAATTCATTTGCACCAACGGGCCCGCTTACGTGAAAAAGTGGTTTGAACGTCTGGCGGCCATCGGCTGTCTGCTGGGACTGCAGGCTTGTTATGGTCTGGGCCTTGACGCACTGCCGGGAGCATCTGCTGCCGACTGGCGTTTAAAAATCTGTGAGGGTGAGCCCGCTGTGCAGGCCGCTGAGGGCGTGCGCTGGCAGCTTTCGGAGATGGGTGCGGTGCCTGAAGTGGTCACTGAACGCAATCTGCTGGGCCGCATTACCCGCTATGTACAGCCCTTTACAGCGCATACAGTGGTGTTTGCGTTAAGTATTGAAAACACCTCTGCCCAGACCCTCTGGCTGCAGCCAGAACAGATGACGCTGCACTATAGCGAAAAAACAGAAAAAGCGCTGGACAGTACTTTTTTTGAAGCCAACTGGCCGACTGCTGCTGTGCGATCACCACAGCACATGCTGGATCGCTCCAAGGCCATGGCTGAGGTGTATCGCAGCCTGCTGCGGGCCCGCCCTGTACTGCCAGGTGAATCCTATCAGGGGCGCCTCGCTTTTCGCCGCCATCGCTTTGCGCCCCAGGTTTTGCAGATTCACGATCAGCTGCTGGGACAAAAAAATCTGAATCTGCAGTTTTGCCTGACTTCGAGTCCTTCCCAGCCTTAGACTCTGACCTTTCCCCCTTGTTTGTTTCGCTGTCCAAGCGCCTGAGCCGGCCGCTGACCATGGCCAGGCCTTTCATCTGATATACTGTCAGGGACTTTTTAATTAAGCCCTAAAAGTAATTTAATGATTAAATAAAATGCAAAAAAACAACGAAAGGGGGGCTTTAATGTCCGAACAGGAAGCCAATCTGACCCAGGAGCTGTCTTCAGAAGCCCGACTGGAAATCGAGGCCCAGACAGAGGAGTACCTGCGCCGTTTGCGGCGCAGCAAAGAAAAACTTTCAACAGCCCAGCTGGATTTAAAACAGCACACCTTTCGGCAGGCTTTGATCGAACACGAACTTGAAGATGAGTCCCGTGATCTGGCGGATATCCGCCAGGAAGAAAAAGTCAACATCAGTCTGAACCTGATTTTATCTTTGTTGTTTCTGGCCCTGTTTGTGGGCTGGGCCTTGCTGCTCTCGAGCCAGCTGGAGGGTGTGGCCGCTCAGGTATCAGATTTTTTTACCCGCTATTTTAACTGGTTTTATGTGCTGTGCAGTTCGGTCTTTTTGATCTTTCTGATTTATCTTGGGGCTTCCCGTTATGGCAATGTGGTGCTGGGGGACCCTGGCGAAAAACCCGAATTCAGTATGATTTCATGGTGTGCCATGCTGTTTTCAGCCGGCATGGGCAGTGGGCTGTTGTTCTGGGGTGGTGCTGAACCGCTTTATCATTATTTGCAGCCGCCCACGGGCGTTCCTGAAACCGCTGCAGCTGCCCGGATGGCCATGACCTATACCTCGTTTCACTGGGGGTTGCATGCCTGGGGCATTTATACGGTCTGTTCGGTCGCGGTAGCTTATTATGGCTTTCGCAAGCGCAAGAAGTATCTGGTGTCTTCCAGTGTGATGGATATTTTTGAAAATCACCGCGTGAATCAGGTCTTAAAAGTGACCTGCGATCTGACCGCCACCCTGGCGATTGTGTTTGGTGTGGCCGCTTCACTGGGGATGGGTGTCAGCCAGATTGCTGCGGGCCTGTCCCATGTTTTTGAACTCAGCTTTTTTGAGACCGCCGGGGGCAAAGTGCTGGTGATGGTACTTATGACCAGCTGTTTTATTGTCTCAGCCACCACAGGTCTGGACAAAGGCATCAAAATTCTGTCGAATCTGAACATGATCATTGCCATTGTGCTGATGCTCTTTCTGTTTGCACTGGGGCCTAAGATCTTTGTGCTGAAAGTTTTTGTAGACAGTCTGGGCAATTACCTCAGCCAGGTGTTTGCGCTCGGCTTTACCCTGATGCCGTTTCAGTCCAATTATGAAGGCTGGATGGGCAAGTGGACCCTGACCTATTTCACCTGGTGGATTGCCTGGTCACCGTTTGTGGGCATTTTTATTGCCCGTATATCCAAGGGCCGCACGATCCGGGAGCTGATCTTTGGATCCCTGATTATTCCAACGGTTTTCAGTATCTTCTGGTTTTCGACCTTTGGGGGCATCAGTCTGTTTCTGGAGATGTTTACGAATAATGGCACCGGCGCTGCGGTGATGCAAAACGAAACCACGGCACTGTTTGAACTGTTCAGTCGCTTTCCGTTTTATACCATCAGTTCCGGTATTGCCATTCTGCTGATTTTCACCTTTCTGGTGACCTCAGCCGATTCAGCCACGTTTGTGATCAGCATGATGACAACCGAAGGGGATCTGGACCCCAGCCTGCGCATGAAAATGCTCTGGGGGGTGATGCTGGCGGTTGTGACCCTGTTGCTGGTGCTGGGCGGTGGTCTGACAGCGCTTCAGGCTGCTTCGCTGACCTTTGCCTTTCCCTTCAGTCTGGTGCTGATTCTAATGCTGATCTCAATGTTTATCCGGCTGTCGATTCAGGTTGAAAAGCCCCGCATCTGATGCGGGGCAAAGGACCTTAGCTGCCGCGATAGGTTGAAAAACCATACGGGCTCAGGAGCAAGGGCACGTGATAGTGCTCATCCTGGGCCTGTATTTCAAAGATCACCTGTACCAGCGGGTAAAACCCGCTCAGGCCCTGCTGTGCAAAATAGCCTGCGGTGTCAAAGTCCATGCGGTAAACGCCGGGCGCCAGCCGGGTGCCGTCAGCCAGCAGACCCGGACAGCGACCGTCGCTGTTGGTCACGCCTTTGGCCAGGGTTTCCCAGCTGGGTTTGTGGCTGTCTTCACCCGCCAGCCGGCTCTGGCAGTAGGTCTTCCAGGCTGCTGGGTCAGGCTGTTTTTCGAGCATAATGGCCAGACCAGCTGCCGGGCGGCCCGTGGCGGTATCCAAAACATGGGTTGAAAGGGTGCTCATAAGATCTGCTCCAGTCTGAGTTGGGTGATTTTGCGCTGTTCGGCTGCTGCGATCCGGATTTCGGTGTTGCGGTCATTGTGCAGTCGTGCTTGCAGGAGCTGCAGCATTTCGGCTGCTGATCTGCCTGTGGCGCAGACAATAAAAATAAAGCCAAAGCGCTCTTCGTAGGCTTTATTGCCTTCAGCCAGGGCTTTGAGGGTATCCTCTGAAGCGCTCAGGCTGCCGGCCTGCTCGTTGCTGGCCAGATCGGCAGTGTGTGCAAATTTCTCACGCAGGCTGGCCATATCGCCAATTTTGGGATGGTGTGTAAAGGCCTCCAGCCAGTCTTTTTCGTGCAGCTGGTCTGCTACCTGCTCGGCCAGATTCAGCACCTGTCGGGTGCTTGCAAAGGGAAAGTGTGTCAGCATACCTTCCAGCCATTTGGACGCGCCGCAGCAGCGTGCCAGATCAGCACGGACCTGTTGTTGCGGTCGCTGATTAAAGCGCGCAAAACGGCTGGGAGTGCCCCAGATATGCAGCCGGCTGATGCCCCCGTCCGGGAAGATATTCAAACGGATATGCGAGTAAGACTGCGCTGTATTTTTGAGCACCGACGTAAAACGCTCCAGGTTATCAGCCTGCAGTTTGACCGGGGGCAGGATTTCCTGCCAGGCAATACTGCGACTGGCCATAAAGTCCGCTGGGACGTCTTCTTCGAGCAGGCAGCCGTCGATGGAGCAGGCGTCAGGGTAATTGCCTTTAAAATGGGCGGTGTCCACTTCAATGGCGCTGATTTTGCCCGTGGCCCCCAGGCGTACAATGGCCCAGTCATGTCCCGGCTCGCGCCGGCGGCGGGTTTCCCAGCCTTCGCCCATATGTGCGGCTTTGGTCGGCAGAATCAGGTTTTCTTTGGGGCTGAAAAACATATCGTTGCACAGGAGTACTTCACCACCGCTGTGCAGGGCGGAGAGTTCGATGACGTCATTTTCGCCCAGATGGCTCCAGTCCGGGCTGGCTTTGCCATACACCCGCAAACGGGCCACGCCGCCGTCAGGGTAGATGTTCAGGCGGAGGTGGGTCCAGCGCTGGGTGCTGTTGCAGCTGAAGTAGTTGTGGCTGTCACCCTGCAGGCGGCTGTGGGGCACCAGTGTCACCCAGCGGGTCTGGTCTGAAAGCAGTTCCTCTGCGGTTGCGCTGTCTTCGGCCACGCAGGCTTCCAGCGCGCAGTGCTCCGGGTAATTGCCTTTAAAATGGGCGGTCCAGACATCAAAGCCGTGAATCACGCCGGGGATGCCGAGTTTAATCAGACACCAGTCATGGCCGGACTGGCGACTGCGGCGGCTTTCCCAGCCGTCCATCCATTTGCCCCGATCGGTGTATTTATCGGCAATAAAAACGGGCTGGGCTTCTTTGAGCAGGTTTTCTTTTTCGGCAAAGAACTCATCGTTGGCAAACAAAGCCTGGCCGCCAACTTTTTCGGCGGCCAGATCAACCAGGTGAACAAATTCAGGTACGTTATGCATGCATGCCTATCCTTCCAGTGATGTGTGCTCAGTATACTATGGCTGCCCGGGACTGGTATCTGCCGGCGCTGTCAGTTACCGTGCCGGGCGTTGAACAACGCGACGGGGTGTCTGGTTTTGGCGCTGACGACCGACAGACGGTAGAGCCTGGTCCTGAAGCAGGCTGTCAAAGCTTCAGCAGCTGACCATGATGTGGTGTTATCACGCGTTTAATAAAACATAAATTTTATTGCGCAGCGGTGCCAGATCGGCCCACTCGCTGTTGCTCAGCAGCACCAGTCCAAAGTTTTGCTCTGGCCAGAATTGCAGATCGCTGCGTACCGCAGCCTGAGCGCCCATATGCCCGATGCGCCGCAGGGGCAGACCATTGGGCTGGCGACCCTGCCAGACACTCACGCCCAGACCATAGTGGGTGCCTTTGCCTGTACTGAGGGTCTGGGGCGTCCACATGTGTTCAGAAGTGCGGGGCTGGATCAGCTCATGACGCAGCATGGCCTGCATCAGGCGGGTCATATCGTAGACATTGGAGCTGAAGCCGCCCCCGGCCAGTTTCCACGAAATATTCCGCTGCGTCTGGGTTTGAACCTGGCCCTGCTCGTCCAGATAATAGCCTGCCACCCGCTCGTTCAGGCCAGGATTCCCCGTATCGGGCTGCATGCTTGTCAGACCCAGAGGTGCCGCAATGCGCTGCTGAAACTGTTGCAGGTAAGGGGCCTGGCCGGCTGCTGCCACGGTGGCGCCGGCCAGCAGATAGCCCAGGCTGGTGTAGTGGTAGCCTGTACCCGGACGAAACAGCAGGGGCTGGCCGCTGATAATGGCCTGGACCACAGCGGGCATGTCCTGGCTCAGGTCGCGGTAATCATCTGTTGCCGAAGCGGCTTTGATGCTTTGGCGGTAAGTCTGCAGCCTGCTGGCCCAGTCGCTGATTTCAGGGTAGTGTCCCACACCCGCCTGGTGGCTCAGCAGCTGGCGCTGATTGACCGGCCAGCCCATGGCGTTCTGATAGCCCGGTAGCCAGTGGTGGATCGGGGTGTCGAGGTTCAGGCGGCCCTGCTCTGCCAGCTGCAGGCTGAGCAGGGCAGTGACGGGTTTGGAGACCGAAGCCCAGCGAAAGCGTGAGCGCAGGTTGACGGCCCGCCGGTTTTTGAGATCGGCCCAGCCATAGCCCTGCAGATAAGCGATATCACCATTTTGTACTACGCCCAGCGCCAGACCGGTCAGTTTTTGCTGGTCCATTTCAGTTTGAACCAGCCGATCAAGGGCAGCACGGTCGGCTGCACTGAGCATCCGGGCACTGGCCGGCTGTATGGCGGCACCTGCCCAGAAAAGCAGGCTGCAGACAAGGCCGCGCAGGAGCTTTTGGTAGTCCGAAGGCTTCAATCGGCGGGCTTTTAACGGGTGCATGGCAATCTCCCGGAACGTGATGCAGGTGTCGTTATTATAACAAATGGGCAAGCTTGCGTCTGTAAAGGTTTCAGGAACTCAGTGCTTCAGAATGAAAAGTCCTGAGACAGCCTATCATCTGAGCCAGCCAGCCT
>JACYMC010000117.1 GCA_015272195.1 Candidatus Sericytochromatia bacterium | reverse complement strand
TGCATTGTACAGCTGCTGGCACAAATACAGCCAGCGTTCAGTATTCTGTGTTGTTATTTCGTTCGCAGTGGCTTTGAATTTGTAGGTCTTGCGCATATAAATAGCATACTTGGTTGATGAGCCATTTTCAATGGCTACACCTTATATCCCCGACCTGAAGGACGGGGTTTTACGGTGTGCTTGATAATCTTCAACTTTCTCTGCTCCAATTCACCGCGAATCTGGGCATGACGCTGCAGTGCAACCTGCACAAAGTCAATAAAATCCTCGGGGTCCACAGCGGCCGGCAAGCACAGCACACAACCTTTTCGCAGCCACTGCAACTGGACTTCGGGGCTGTAATCTTCGAGCAGCAAAACCCGGGGAATCGCCATGGTGGTCGGATGTTGCTGCAAAGCAGCCAAAAAATTCGCTGCTTCAACCTCTACTGCCTCATGAATATGACAAATCAGCAAATCGGGCTGCAAGGCAAGCATGTCAACCAGGGCAGAGGCATAGGCAGACACCCTGTGCTGTTGAGAATACAGAGCGCTCAGACGCTGCATATGATCCTGACAGCACGCGCTCTGATCAGATATCAGAATGGCCAGAGACATCTTAAAAACCTGCTTTGTGCACAAAATTCAAAGTTTTACAATACCCTGTTCAAGCGCGTAATGAATCAGCCCCACCAGCGAGCGGCAGTTGAGCTTTTTCATCAGTCGGGTGCGGTAGGTTTCAACCGTACGCACAGAAATCGCAAGTTCAGCGGCGATTTCATGCTTGTTGCGATCGGCAGCCAGCATTTTGAGCACCTGCTCTTCACGGAACGAGAGCTTGACAACAGGCCCACGGTCGTCAGGCCTTGCGTCTGCAGCTTCAGCCAGTGGCATGTCAGTCTGGCCAAGCATCGGGAGCGGCTCTGACGGAAAATAGACCCCGCCGTAATAAATCGCCAGAATGGCTTCCACCAGATATTGAGGGGCCGCCATTTTGTGCACATAGCCTATAATGCCCTGCTGCATCAATTCTGGCGGCGGAAGCGGCAGGGCTGCAGCAGAGTGCAAGAGCACTCTGAGACTCGGCTGCACTTGCTGTATGCGCGCCACCAGCTCCAGGCCGCCGCCATCGGGTAGATGCAAATCAAGCACCGCAACATCAAAGGCATTTTGCTGCAGAGATTCCAGGGTTTCTGCCGCTGTACCGGCTGCGGTGATGTTGATGTTCTGAAACAAAGGCCAGTCAGCATGTGCCAGCATGTGCTGAATACCCAGGCGAGTCAGGGGATGATCTTCAATCAGCAGCAGGCGAAGAGCACTGGTGCCGTTTGTTTCAGATGCTGCAGATGATGAATGAATAGAGAGCATCATACTGAATAAAAGCCTTTTGTTTTTATGATGTAAAGACGCAACTCAAAAAATGAACTTTAACAGATTTTGTGCTTTTTATGGTTAAGAAAAAATCAATTTAATTTTAAAATTAGTTTGATTTTTTATTTCAAACCCATCCGGGTATCCAGCCGTACAAAATGCCTGAGTACACGCTTTCGAAGCCAGCAGCATCAAAACAGCCCAGACAGCTGAATCCGCAAAGCTGCCGGGCAATAGGCAAGTGCAGCTTAAACTGCTATAATGCCACAAGTTTTGAGAATGTATTTGGCAGGAAACAACGCATCGCACTATGAAACACTGGAAAGAATTTTCCCTGGGCCTGTTTATTCTGACAGCAGCGGTTCTGTTGGCTTATATGTCGATTACCATTGGCAAAGTCCAGTTTGGTGAAACCCTGCAAGTGCAGGCCATCTTCAGAAACGCTTCAGGCATTGTTAAAGATGCCCCGGTCATGATGGCTGGCATTGAAGTAGGACACGTCAAAAAAATGGAAGTCAAAGACGGCCAGGCCCTGATGACCCTCGTCTTACAGCCCAATGTGTCTGTTTATCGCGATGCACGCGCCGAAATCCGTGCCAAAAGCCTGCTGGGCGAAAAGTATATTGCCTTGCTGCCCGGCAGCACCAGTGAGCCCCCGCTGCAGAACGGTGCCCAGATCAGTGACACCATGACCCCGGTGGATCTGGATGAGGTGCTGAACCATCTGTCCCCGGTGCTCACCCAGCTGGATCCCAAAGATCTGAACACCCTGATTCACAGCCTGGCTGTCGCCGTGGATGGCCGGGGCAAAGAAATTGGCGATCTGATTGCCGGTGGGGCGGTGCTGATGGAAGTCATTGGCGAAAACAAGGCCGCTCTGGCCCGCAGCATTCAGAACCTGGATGCCACGGCTGCCCAGGCCAACAGCCTGCTGGCCCGCAACCGCCCGGCCCTGGACCGCATTGTACAGAACGCCGATGTGGTGGTCGCCGAGCTGCGTCGCGACGCGCCCGGCCTGCTGGCCGGCCTGCGGACCACCACCGACGACGTGCGCGAAATCACCGCGCCCTTTAAAACCAAAGCCCCGGAGCTGGCCAGCAACCTCGATAAAATTGCCCGTGATACAGCCGGTCTGACCAGCAGCCTCAAAAAACACCCCAATCTGGTGACCAATCTCGACAACACCCTGATCGAACTGCCCCCCCTGCTCAAAAAAGCACCCGCCACCCTGGATCGCCTGCCCGGCGTCCTGGACCAGCTTTCACCGGTCTTAAGCGGCGCCAGTACCCTGGTTGAAAAGCTGGATCCCCTGGTGGATAAAGCCAATGAGGTGCTGCAGGACGGCAGTCTGGATGAAATCGTGAACGAAAAAGGCGTCAAGGTACAGATTGAGCAGGGCATTCAGGTCAGGCTCTGGTAAATATGCATCGCATCGGTCTGACAGGTGGCATTGCCAGCGGCAAAAGCACGGTGACAGAGCTGCTGCAGGCCGCCGGTGCTTTGATCCTGGATGCCGACCTGCTGGCCCATGAGTTGATGCAGCCGGAGGGGCCGGCTTATGCCGAGATACTGACCGCTTTTGGCCCTGACATCCTGCAGCCTGACGGTCAGATTGATCGCCAGAAGCTGGGAGCCCACGTGTTTGAAAACCCGGCAGCGCTCGCCCGTCTGAATGCCTGTGTACATCCCCATGTGCACGCTGCACTGCGGGCGCGCAGCCAAAGCCTGGCCAGCGCAGCAGCCCAGGCCGATAAAAACTGGCTGTTGATCAGTGCAATCCCTTTGCTGTATGAAAACAAGCTGGAGTCGCTGTTTGACAAGGTGCTGGTGGTCTACTGCAGTGAAAACCAACAAATGCAGCGCCTGATGGCGCGCAACCAGCTCAGCGAAAACGCAGCACGGCAGCGCATCGCGGCCCAGCTGCCGATTGAAAGCAAAAAAGCGCGTGCAGACGCTGTAATCGATAACAGCGGCACGCTGGAACAGACCCACAATCAAGTTAAACAATGGTTAGGAGAATTTTCATGGGATACTTACGTCGTCTGAGCCTTGCCGGCAGCCTGCTGCTGCTGAGCGCAACGACCGCTCTGGCCCAGACCCAGCGCTACCCTGACAGCCACTATCTCGTGGACCTCTCAACAGGCCACTGGTGCTATGATTGCACCGTCAAAGTAATCGATGAATATAAAATTCTGAGTGGCTACCAGGATCATACCTTCCGGGGAGACTGGACCGTCAGCCGCTACGCGCTGGCCGCTGCGGTGGCCCGTACCCTGAGTCTGCTCCAGCAACGCGAAGGCCTGCAGGCCCCCAGCGCCCCGGTGGGCGCTGAACGCAGTGCCGGCGTGCTGCCCGACCACTGGGCTTACCCTTATGTGCGCAAGCTGCGCACCGAAAACGGCCTGCTGGATCGGCTGATCGAGCAGGGGCAGTTTAAAGGTGACAAGCCGTTAAAGCGCAAAGAACTGGCCTACGCCCTGTCAGAACTTCTGGGGCATCTGGAAAAATCCCGTGGCAAAAGCTTCAGACCTGAGCGCCGCCAGAGCCAGCTGGCCGTGGATCTGGATGCCAGCTCAGCCTATAAGCCCTATATCGAACAGGCCCTGAACCGTTACCAGTTCATGAACCTGTACAGCGATCATACCTTTCGGGGCGAGCAGATCGTTACCCGCTATGCGCTCAGTGCCGCGCTCTGCCGGGTTTTTGAATTCTTCGAAAACCCGGCCACGCTGGCTGATAAAAACTAAGCGTCTGTTGCTTCAGTACCGGCAGCAGCCTCAGCTGTTGCCTGTGCTTTGGCGGCTTCACGCTCAGCATTCAGCGCTTCGGCTTCAGCGCCCGTGGGAATCACCCGGTGCGACTGGTAGTGAATCCCCCCATCTTTGAGCACGCCAAACATCTGAATAAACTCACCGATACTGCCAGGATATTTCTGCAGAATCGTGACCATATATTTTTTGCGCTGACTGGCTGAAAAGACACTCATCACAAAGAGGTTTTCCTCGACCATCAGCACCTGGCCAATGATCTCCACCATGCCCGGCTGGGGCAGGGTGCGGCGTAAATTGGCAATTTTAATGGTCGGGGCTTCATCAATCTTGCGATACTGGGCCGCTTTTTGAGAGTATGTTGGCCAAAAGGCAAACTGAATCTCACGATCCTTAAACTTCTGAATCGGGTATTTGCGCTGCAGATCCCGTTTGCGCTCGTCTTCAAATTTATACTGAAAACCGTCAATTTCAATCAGACCGCGTTTTTTGCGGGGATCCACATCCACAATCACGCCCTTGCACATGCCAATGGCGCGTTGAAAGTCCTGGGTCAGCGGATGCTCAGGCAGCAAAAAGGGTGAGTCCTCAATGCTGATGGCTGGTGCCATCCGGCGAGGGCGCTCCTGAAAGCCACCTTCACGGCGAAACGGCGGCCGGCCATCCTGCGGTCCCCGGCGGTAAGCGCCACCGCCTCGCTGATCACGGTTGTCATAACGGCGCGGCTGATAGCCACCACTCCGGTCATCGCGGTTATAGTCACGGCGCGGCTGATAGCCACCGCCACGGTCGTCGCGGTTATAGTCACGGCGCGGCTGATAGCCGCCGCTTCGGTCGTCGCGGTTATAGTCACGGCGCGGCTGATAGCCACCGCCACGGTCATCGCGGTTGTAATCCCGGCGCGGCTGATAGCCACCACCCCGGTCATCGCGGTTGTAATCCCGGCGCGGCTGATAGCCACTACCCCGGTCGTCGCGGTTATAGTCACGGCGCGGCTGATAGCCACCGCCACGGTCGTCGCGGTTATAGTCACGGCGCGGCTGGTAGCCACCACCCCGGTCGTCGCGGTTATAGTCACGGCGCGGCTGATAGCCACCACCCCGGTCGTCGCGGTTATAGTCCCGGCGAGGCTGATAGCCACGATCATCCCGATTATAATCGTCGCGGTTATAATGTCCCCGTCTGGGCTGATCCTGATAATTATCCATGGTCTGCGGTTCTCATCTCCCTATAGTCTCATCTCTCACAAAAAAAGCCCTGCCAATATTTTTGGCCCTGCGCCTTGATTATCTGGCGTTACTCTTGAATCCCGACGTGTGCAAACGCTGCTCTCCTGGCATTTGCCGCTTCACAAGCTTTCAGCATGGGTCTTCTGGTTCTGTTCAGTCTTCAGTTTTGTCAAAAAGTCACGGGTCCAGCTCAATTAAAAAGTCTCGGCCTTGATGGTCTGTTTATTTCTCCCCAAAGGATCCGGCTGTTTTTAAGTCGCATCAGTCAATACAATCATCTCTATATTAACATGATATTTTGGCCCGGCACCCGCTTATCAGGAGATTAAAAGCAGAGAATTTTCAAAGCGCTTCTGCAGCAGCATAAGCAGAGGCCCAGGCCCACTGAAAGTTATATCCCCCAAGCCAGCCCGTCACATCCAGCAACTCGCCAATGCAATACAGGCCGGGCACATGGCGTGAAGCCATGGTTTTAGACGAAAAATCGCGGGTATCCGCACCACCGGCCGTGACCTCTGCTTTACCATAACCTGCCGTACCGGCTGGCTGGATCTGCCAGTGCTGCAGCGGATACAAGGCCTGTGACAAAGCTTCCTGACGCAGTGATTTAAGCGGCCTGGCCGCCAGATAGTGCTGCTTCCAGTGCTGCAGCCAGCGTTGAGGCAAATCCGGGTGGTACTGTTTGAGCCAGTTTTGCAGATGCTGCTCCGGCTGCTGCTGGCGGGCCTGGGCCAGCGCGTTTTCAGCCGCCGGTTTACCCGGCATAAAATCAATCTCGAGAGCCTGACCCGGCTGCCAGTAAGAAGAGATCTGCAAAATCGCCGGTCCACTCAGGCCAAAATGGGTAAACAGCGTGTTTTCAACAAAGCTCTGGCCATTAAGCGAAACCCGTGTGGGCAGTGAGAGGCCGCGCAAATCCTGCAGATGCTGATCAGCCGGATGCAAGGTCAGGGGCACCAGGGCCGGACGCGTGGGCACCAGCCGATGGCCAAAGTGGCGCAGCAGACGGTAGCCAAGATCGCTGGCCCCCACTTTGGGAATCGACAACCCACCACAGGCCAGCACCAGCTTCTGGCTCCGCCAGGTCTGGCTGGCGGCCTGCACACAGAATTGGCCTTCAGACCGGTTCACCTGCTGCACACTGACGCCGGTCAGCAGCTGTACGCCAGCATCCTGACAGCGCTTGAGGAGCATATCCAGGATCTGGCGGGCCGAATCACGGCAAAAAAGCTGGCCGAGCTTTTTTTCATACCAGGCAATGCCGTGGGCTTCAACCAGGGCCAGAAAGTCAAAGGGCGTATAACGGGCCAGGGCCGACTTGCAGAAGTGGGGATTATCGGAGAGATAGTTGTCAGGGCTGGCTTCACGGTTGGTAAAATTACAGCGGCCCCCGCCAGAAATCAGAATTTTACGCCCCGGTTCACGGCCATGCTCCAGCAACATCACGCGGTGGCCGCGCAGAGCCGCTTCGGCCGCACACATCAGGCCCGCAGCGCCGGCACCAATAATGATTACATCCCAGACTTTCATGCAGGTATTGTAGGGCGCTGCTGCCGACAGCCAAAAGGGGATTGCGGTATGCTGAAGGCAGATTGTATATCCAAAACCACGGAGGTCCTCCAACCATGGCACCTGTCTGTATTGATGCTCTCGCTGCCGCTGAACTGGAAGGCAAACGCGTTCTGGTTCGCGTCGATTTTAATGTTCCCCTTAAAAACGGCCAGATCCAGAACGATCAGCGCATCCGCGCGGCCCTGCCGACCCTGAAATATCTGCTGAACCACGGCGCAAAGGTGGTCCTGGTGTCCCATCTGGGCCGTCCCAAAGCCCAGGTCAACGACAGCCTGCGTCTGGCTCCGATTGGCGCCCATCTGGCAGAGCTGCTGCAGCAGCCCGTGCGCAGCCTGCCTGAATGTGTGGGGCCGGGCGTACAGGATGCTTTGCAAAGCGCCACGGAGCACATCATCCTGCTCGAAAACACCCGCTTTCATGCTGAAGAAGAAAAAAACGATCCCGCCTTTGCTGCCCAGCTGGCAGCCCTGGGCGATATCTACGTCAATGACGCTTTTGGCACGGCTCACCGGGCCCATGCCTCCACCGCTGGCATTGCGGCCCATCTGCCGGCCTATGCCGGTTTGCTGATGGCCAAAGAAATCCGGGCTCTGGGACACCTGCTGGAAGCCCCCGAATCACCCTTTGTGGCCATTATTGGCGGGGCCAAGGTGTCAACCAAGCTGGCCGTCCTGCAAAACCTGCTGCCCAAAGTGGATCAGCTGATCATTGGTGGGGCCATGGCCTATACCTTTTTAGCGGCCCAGGGCCAAGACGTGGGCCGCTCCCTGGTGGAGCCCGAACTGTATGAAACCGCCCTGCAGCTGCTGCAGCAGGCCGAGGCCGCCCAGACAGAGATTGTTTTGCCTCTGGATACGGTGATGGCCGCAAGCGTGGATGCTCCCCGTGCCGCCCAGGTCACGCGCCTCGACAGCCCCAGCGCGCCCGAACTGGCCAACCTGACCGGTGTGGATATCGGCCCTGAGAGCATTGCCCGCATCAGCAAAGCCCTGGCCCCGGCCCGGACCGTCCTCTGGAACGGCCCCATGGGCGTGTTTGAAAACCCGCCCTTTGCCAGCGGTACCGAAGCCGTGGCCCGCATTCTGGCCGAAAAAAGCCTCAGCGGCTGCCAGACCGTGGTGGGCGGCGGCGACTCAGTGGCTGCCGTCGAAAAGCTGGGCCTGGCCGATCGCTTTACCCATGTCTCAACCGGTGGCGGCGCCTCGCTGGAATTTCTCGAAGGCCGCGAACTGCCGGGCCTGGCTGTTTTAAAACACAATTAAATGCACGAAAGGGTGTATACCATGTCTCAACGTCAACCGGTGATTGCCGGCAACTGGAAAATGCACAAAAGCCCCGCTGAGAGCCGCGACTTTGTAGCGGCCCTGCCCGAAAGCTGCCGCCGCCAGGAGGCGGTGCAGGCCATTCTTTGCGCGCCTTTTACCTCTCTGGGGGTGCTGCAGGAAGCCCTCAGCGGCAGCCAGATTCAGCTGGGTGCCCAGAACCTCTACCACGCGCCCCAGGGGGCTTTTACAGGCGAAGTCTCCGCCGGCATGCTGCTGGCGAGCGGCTGCAGCCATGTGATTATTGGCCACTCCGAGCGGCGGGAGTACTTTCAGGAAAACGATGTGCTGGTCAATTTAAAGGTCAAAGCAGCCCTCGAATCGGGCCTGAACCCGATTCTCTGCGTGGGTGAGTCGCTGGGCGAGCGCGAGCAGGGCGGCTTTGAAGCCAAAATTCTGAACCAGGTTGAGCTGGGGCTCAGCGGTCTGAACCTGCTGCCCACCCACGCTGAGCGCATTCTGATCGCCTATGAACCGATCTGGGCCATTGGCACGGGCAAAACCTGCGACGACAGCGAAGCCAATCGTATTCTGGGGCTGATTCGCCAGCATCTGGCCCGGCTCTATGGCCAGGACCGCGCCAGCGCGCTGCGCCTGCTCTATGGCGGCAGCGTCAAACCGGAAACCATTGCCGCCCAGATCCAACAGCCTGAAATTGACGGGGCCCTGGTGGGTGGCGCCAGTCTGGAGCCAGCTTCCTTTGCGGAGCTGGTACAGCTGGCAGGCCAGTACGGCGCTTAATTAAGGCGTCAGATAGGGCGAAAAGCGCTCGATGGCCCAGCGCTGCGGGCCGGCGGGCAGCCGTGCCAGTGCGGCCGGCGGGGCCAGCCACTGCAGCTGTTCTGCCGGTTCGCCAGCAGGGGCTTCCAGCTCAGCCAGATAAAAAGCACTCTGCTCCAGCCGGGCAGCAGCAGGCGGGGAGTAGCTTTCGGTATTGGCAAGATGCCAGAGTATGCGCACGTCCAGGGTATAATCCTGCTGCAGATAGTGCTGGAGGGTTTGCTCCGCCTGCTCAGGTGCGGGCAGGGCCGTACCCGGCAAGCTGCCAGTTGTCAGGGCCAGACAGCCCTGAGCATTGAGCAGCAGGGCATAGACGCTGTGAACGGGCGTGTAGCGGCACCGAGGATCGGGCGCGCCAAAAACATGATGCATGGCCATAAGGCCATTATAGCGCGATCAGGTGATATTGGGCACGCCGGTAAAGATCAGCCCCTGGCTGGGATCGACCGTGATCTGACCACCTTCTTTAAGAATCTCAAAAGCGTCTTCGACCCCCAGCAGCACGGGAATGCCCAGCGACATACCCACAATGGCCGCATGGGAAGTCAGGCCGCCTTCAACGGTGACAATGGCCCGCACCCGGTTCATGATTGGCATATAGTCGCGGGAGGTCATGCCAGTGATCAGAATATCGCCGTCTTCAATCTTTTGCTGGGCTTCTTCAGCACTCTGACAGAGCATGGCGCGGCCACTGACAATCGCATGCCCCAGGCCCATGCCCTTGGTCAGCACCTTGGTGACGGTCTCCACCTTGATCATATTGGTGCTGCCAGGCTGCCCGGCAGGAATACCCGCCGTCAGGATCACCGTATCGCCTTTGCTGACCAGCTCATGTTTGAGTGAAGCCTCCAGTACCGTACGCATGAGGGTATCGGTGTCTTCAGCCGCTTCAATTTTGATTGGAAACACCCCCCAGCTCAAATTGAGGCGCTTCAGCGTGGCCTCATGGGGCGTGGCGGCAACCACCGGCACAGGCGGACGGTGCTTGGCAATCTGGCGCACAATCGAGCCGCCCATGGTGGCCGAAATAATGGCCGAAGCGTGCAGGGCGTGGGCCATCTGACAGGCAGCAGCGCCCACAGAAGCCGAGATATTGAGGGTATTGTTTTTGCGCAGTAGCTTGCCCGTGAAGGCTTCGCGCATCTGGGTTTCAATCGCCATGGCGATGCGGTGCATGGTCTGCACCGCCTGCAGCGGATACTGGCCAGCAGCGGTCTCATTGGAGAGCATAATGGCATCGGTGCCGTCCAGAATGGCGTTGGCCACGTCAGAGGCTTCCGCCCGTGTCGGGCGGGGATTGTTGACCATGGAATCCAGCATCTGGGTCGCGGTGATCACGGGCTTGCCCGCTTCATTGCAGAGCGAGATGATCTTCTTCTGTGAGAGGGGCACGGCCTCCGGCGGGATTTCAACGCCCAGGTCGCCACGGGCCACCATCACACCGTCAGCCACATCAATGATGCGCTCAATATTGTTGATGGCTTCCTGGCGCTCAATTTTGGCAATCACGGGAATATACGCCCCCCGTGCGCTTAAAAAGTCTTTGGTCTCCATCACGTCTGAAGGGCGCTGCACAAAAGAAACCGCCACAAAGTCGAGCTTGTGCTCAATGGCAAAAGCCAGATCATCGCGGTCTTTCTGGCTCAGGGCCGCAATCTGCAGCGAGGCATCCGGGAAGTTGACGCCTTTGCGGGGCTTGAGCAAGCCGCCGTGGACCACCACACAAACCAGCGCGTCTTCTTCTTTGCGCAGAACCTGCAGCTCCATATTGCCGTCGTCAATCAGCACGCGGGAGTTGACCTCAATGTCTTCAAGCAGGTAGGGGTAAGACACCGAGGCCCGCTCGGCATTGGCCACGCAGGGCGTGGTACTGATGCGGAAAGCACTGCCGTTTTTGAGTTCCACCGCACCGTTTTCAACATCACCAATGCGAATTTTGGGGCCCTGCAGGTCCTGCAACACGGCCACATTGGCGTTGAGCTTTTCACTGGCGCTGCGAATGCGTTCAAGTCGCTCCAGATGCTCAGCATGGGTGCCATGCGAAAAGTTCATGCGAAAGACGTTTACCCCGGCCTGAATCAGGTTTTCGATGATTTCAAGGCTATCGGTACTGGGGCCAAGGGTGGCCACAATTTTGGTTTTACGGAAGCGGTTCATGAATGCTGTCCTCTTTCTTCTACAAATGCGGCCGCACCAATCATGCCAGCCTGGGGCCCCAGCGCGGCCAGCACCAGTTCAGCTGTTTCAGCGGGCCGGGCAAAAGCCTGCTGACGAATCGCGCGCGCAATGGGATTTAACAACAAATCTCCGGCCTGGGCAATGCCCCCGCCAATCACAATTTTTTGCGGGTTCAGTAAGTTCACCAGCGAGGCGAGGCCCATTCCCAGCCAGTGCCCAACCTCCTGCCAGACGCTCTGCGCACCGGGATCACCCGCGGCAGCAGCTTCAGCAATCAGCTTGGGGCTCAGCACCTGATCAGCCATTGCAGCGGCCAGCTGCGGCGCGAGATTGCGCTCCAGCTGACGGCGGGCCAGCGAAAGAATGGCCTCTGTACCCGCCACGGTTTCCAGGCAGCCTCGGTTGCCACAGCCACAGGTGCGCCCCCCCTGGGGTACCACCACCATATGGCCAAATTCACCGGCACTCAGACTGGCACCCCGGTAAATTTCGCCGTTAAAAATCAGGGCACTGCCCACACCCGTCCCCACAGTCAGGCAGATCAGATGCTGCGCGCCGATGCCGGCACCGTAGCGCATCTCACCCATGGCCATGGCCCGCACGTCGTTATCGATGGCCACGGGCAGTCCGATGGCCTGTTGCAAGCGCTCTGCCAGGGATACATTTTGCCAGGTGGGCAGATTGGGCGAGGTCACCACCACCCCGGCCGGGGCATCTATCAAGCCCGCAATCCCGAGGCCAACCCCTTCAATCATCAGGTTTTGGGTAGCTGCACGCTGCTGCAGCTCACGGATCAGACCCAGCATGACCGCAATAGCGTCGTCGGGAAGGGCCTGGGCAGGGGTATCTGCTGCGACCTGTGTTAAAATCTGCCCGGACTGAACCAGAGCGGCTTTAAGCCCTGTTCCGCCCACATCAAAACCAATCTGACAGCGGGGTGTGCTTGTCATGTGCGGTGCTTCCTTTTCATTCAGGCTGGCATACCCGGCAAACGCCCAAGAGACGCTTCGGAAATACACCATAGCATAACTTGATTTTGAAGTGCTTACGATCTTGGCTTTCAAAATGCTATATAATGAAAGAAGAGGCCAGTCCACCCCATGAATTTATCCATAGATGCCCATATTCAACAGCTTCAGAGCGTCTCCCAGGCCAGCCTGATTGTGGTCTCCGGTCCATCAGGTGCGGGCAAGGGAACCATCGTTAACCAGGCGCTCCAGCGTCTGCATGACGTGCGTCTGTCTGTTTCTATGACCACCCGGCCCCCCCGGCCCGGTGAAGTGGAAGGCCAGAGCTATTTTTTTACCGATCACGCCCACTTTGAAACGCTGATTGAACACGGCGCTTTTCTCGAATACGCCCGCTACAACGGCAATTATTATGGCACCCCTAAAGCCTTTGTGATGGAAGCGCTGCAGGCCGGCCAGGACGTGATCCTCGAAATTGAGGTTCAGGGTGCGGAGCAGGTGCGCCAGAACTGGGCTGCCCGCATGGTTCAGATCTTTGTGTTGCCCCCCAGCGAAACCGATCTCAAAGCGCGCCTGACCGGTCGCCAGACCGAAAGCCCTGAAGCCATTGCCCAGCGTCTCGAAAAAGTTACCCAAGAGTGCGCCCAGATACCGCATTATGACTACTATATCATCAACGATCAGCTTACTGACGCCGTGGATGATATGCTGGCCATTGTGCGGGCTGAGCGTCAGAAAATCAAGAAGGAGTCTGTCTTATGACAACACCAGAGTCTGCCCGTGCCCCCGAAGAAAACCGCTACCAGCTGGTTAACACCGTGGCCAAAAAAGCCAAGGTGATTATCTCTCACGATATGTCAGCCCAGATCAGCCAAAACAAAGCCATTCGTACCGCGATTGAGAGCAAAGACGAACTGAGTGGCGATCAGAGCCAGCCTGCGGTCAACGCCTGAAGCCCAGCGCCAGGCAGGCCCCTGAAACAATCACAGCCCATTTATTATCATGTTTAAACTGCCTGCCTTTGGCCGCGCGCAAGTGCCGGTACAGCACCAGCCTGACCAGCGCTTAAAGCGCGTTTACCTGTCGATTCAGCCCGGCCATATTCTGGTGCGCACCCCTTTACGCGTCCGCAAACAGGATATTTTGCAGCTGCTCGACAAGCACCACGACTGGCTGCAGCAGCAGCTGGAGAAGGCCGAAACCCGCTCAACGCTGCAGGCCGTCTACTATCTTGGCAAAAACTACCCGCTGATACCCTATGAGCCCACAGCCGGGCGCTGTGCAGAGGCCGTGCTGACGCCGGACGCCCTGCAGCTCTATCTGCCGGCAGAGCTGCAGCAGCCAGAGCGTGTCAAAGATCTGGTGATGCGCTTTCTGGCTGCCGAAGCCCGCCGCGTGATGCACCAGCGCCTGCTGCACTGGTGTGGCCAGATGCAGATCAGCCCGGCCAAAGTGCGCTACAAATGGCTCAAAAGCCGCTGGGGCTCGTGCTCCGCCCGCCAGAATATCAACCTCAATATCCGGGCCGTCCAGCTGCCAATGGCCTGCATTGATGCCATTCTGGTGCATGAACTGGCCCATTTGCGTCACCTGAATCACGGGCCTGATTTCTGGGCCCTGGTGCACACTCATATTCCCGACTACCCCCAGTGTGACGCTGTGATCAAACAAATGGGGCCGGA
Organism: Candidatus Sericytochromatia bacterium; assembly: GCA_015272195.1. Classification (GTDB taxonomy): domain Bacteria; phylum Cyanobacteriota; class Sericytochromatia; order UBA7694; family UBA7694; genus JACYMC01. Next base: position 1,312 of record JACYMC010000117.1, on the reverse strand, counting down.
GATTTTATGAGCTGGCTGCGCATTGGCTTCAGCCGCGGCATTGTTCTGAGCGTGCAGCTCTTTGCCCGCCTGTTTTACCGCTTTGAGGTCTCCTGGGTCAGCCCGCCGCCGCCCGACGCCTGGCAGGATTTGCGCGTCTTTGCCCTGCTGAACCACACCAGTTTGCTGGAGCCCCTGTTTTTTGGGGCTGTGCCCACGCGCTTTTTGTGGGACGGGGCCGCCCGGGCGGTGGTCCCCGGCGCCGATATTACCCTCAAGCGCCCGGTTATCGGCCGCTTTTACCGCTACTTTGCCCCCCGCACCATTGCCATCAGCCGCAAGCGCGACGCCTCCTGGGATGCCTTTATGGCGGCCATTGCCAACCAGAGCCTGGTGGCCATTGCCCCCGAAGGCCGCATGATGCGGTCCGATGGCCGCGACAAGCACGGCAAACCCATGAGCGTGCGCGGCGGCATTGCCGATATTTTAGAGGCTCTGGGCGAGGGCAAAATGATGCTGGCCTACAGCGGCGGCCTGCACCACGTCAACCGGCCTGGCGAAGCCCGTATTCGCCTGTTTCAGCGTCTGGCCATGCGCTTTGAGCTGATCGATATTGCCAGCTATCTGGCCGGCTTTGCCGAGCTGGATCCCAGCGCCCGCCGCTTAGCCATTGCCCGTGATCTGGAAGCCCGGCTGGCGCAGCACAAGCCCTGACGAAGTCCTAGATGCTGCGCGGCAGCTCCCTGCAAAGTTTGCAGTTATTGATAGCGCTGTAACAAATTCTTTGAATTTTTGAATGCGCGCAATAATTCTCTTTATTTTTTGTATTTTATCAAAAATAATACAAATCGACCCTTTTATTTTTTTCATTAAATAAGTATGATTACAAAATACATATCTATTCCGTAAAGTGGGAAAACAATTGCCAATCTCTCTTAATGCCAAACGCAGCCTGCTTTTGAGCCTGTATCTATTTTCAATGGTCCGGACATTTTTGAGGTTGGTTTGAGGGAGTTGGGACATCTCAGTTAGACTGGAGGTATCCCTTCAGCCCCCTTCCCAAAACGCAAATCTCGGCTTAATCTAAAGACATGACAGAATCAGAACGCATTGCTTATCTGGAAGAAAAAGTGGCACAGCTTGAGCATGAAAATGCGTTACTCAGAGCTGAGAATGCCGCTTTAAGAGCGGAAAATACCGCACTGAAAGAGCGCTCACGGCAAATCGAAGAGCTGCTGGGCCTCAATAGCAAAAATTCCTCCAAGCCCCCTTCAGGTGACTCAAAAAGCAACTCAAAAAGCAACTCTAAGCTTGGCTCACTCAAACCCAGAAA
>JACYMC010000071.1 GCA_015272195.1 Candidatus Sericytochromatia bacterium | reverse complement strand
TTTTTAACTTGGTGAGGTTTATTTTATGCCCTTTCACGACTTTTGGAGAGCCCTGTCAGCCCCCGTCTAGGCCGTAGCGACCTTAGCGGGTGCTAAACTTCGCCAGGGCCGTGCCGCCTGAACTGACGGTGGGGCCGTCAATGGAGGTGCTGCTGCGGTTGAGTGTGGCGGCAATCAGGTAATAATAGGTTTCTTCTGAGCGTACGGCCACGCCGTTGTTATTGTCCTGGTTGCCGCGCAGGTCCCGCCAGCTGAAGCGGGTGCCGTTCAGCTCACTGGATTTGTAGAAGGGATTGTTGTTGCGATCGCGGATATCTACCGTGTAGCTGCTGGCCCCGTCGACGGCGTTCCAGGAAAATTCAATTGGCCCGCTGGCGCTGACGCTGGTGTCATGGGGCTGCAGATTGGAGACCCAGCCCACATTCAGCTGGGGAATCTGGTAAGATGCCGCGCTGTTGCCGCGAAAGGTAAAGTTATTGGTGGTCATAAAGGCAAAGTACTGAGCACTCTGGGGATCATTGACCGGATCGTAGTACTTGGGGATGCGCTGATCGCGCTCGGACTGAGATTGCAGGACAAAGGCCAGGCGGTAATCACCGGCAGAAACATTGTTAAAGCGAAACAGACCATTGTTGTCGGTGCGGACAATCTGGACATCGCGATCCTCGCCGCTGGTGCGCTGAATCAGAACCGTGGTGGCGTTGCGGGCGGCTGAAAGTTCCCTTCAGGCGATAAAGATTCTGTTAAACGCCTGATTCAGTCGGCTGTACGGGCCATTGATACAGGCTCAGGCAGAGTTCAGACCCCAGCCAGTGTATCTGGCCATGTCTGGGGGCCGTGGTCGGCATGTCCTGTGCCAGCGCGCCGCGGGGCTCAAAGTCAATCCGGGGCAATGCCAAATGACTGACACTCACTTCATCAAAGGCAATAAAGCGCTGCAGCGGGGTTTGAAGGGTTTTATAGATGCTCTCTTTGAGCGAAAACACGGCCGTGATGTCTGCGGCGGTCTGGATCTGGGGCTGTTCATCCGGGTGCAGGATGCTGCGCTGAATGCGGCGGGCGGTTTTGTCGGCAATCAGGGGCTCCAGATCCAGGCCAATGGCGTGCAAAACCGTCACGGGGGCCAGCGCTGCCACCGCCAGCCCTGTGCCGTCGGGCAGATGGGTGTGTGTCAGTGCACCCGTCCAGCCTGCCGGCCAGTCAGGTGCGCCGCTGGCGCTGCGCCGGGGCACAGGTACGCGCAAACCCGCGTGGGTCAGCAGTTGCTGCAGGCACCAGCGCCCGGCCAGATACTCAGCCTGCCGACGCGGAACCCAGGTCTCCAGGCCGTGCTGCCGGCACTCAGGGATATCAAAGGCTTCAGGCTGCTGGCTGTTAAAACAGCAGGCCATCAGGCGGGCGTGGGTCGTGATCTGTTTCAGAGGCAGTGGCCAGACACAGGGGCGCTCAGCCGCTGCTGGCAGGGCTTTCATCCGCCCGTATGACGCTGGTAACGGTCGGCATAGCGAACAATATCGTCTTCGCCCAGGTAGCTGCCCGACTGGATTTCAATCAGTTCCAGCGGAATACTGCCGGGGTTCTCCAGGCGGTGCACCGTGCCCAGCGGGATGTCAATCGACTGGTTTTCGCTCAGAATCAGCACTTCTTCATCGCGGGTGACGCGGGCAGTGCCGCGTACCACCACCCAGTGCTCTGAACGGTGATGGTGCATCTGCAGTGAGAGGGCCTGGCCGGGTTGCACGGTAATGCGCTTGACCTGAAACTGAGGGCCCTGATCCACCGTTTCATAAGCTCCCCAGGGACGCGAAACCTTGCGGTGGTGCTCCACTTCAGGACGCTGCTGGCTGCGCAGGGTGTTGACCAGTTCGCGCACGGCCTGATCACAGCTGTGGCGTGTCACCAGCACAGCATCTGCCGTTTCCACCACAATCAGATCATCCACACCCACAACGGCCAGCAGTCGCCCTGTGCTTTCGAGGGTGTTGTTGTGGCTGTTGACGGCGACAACGGCCCCCTGGCAGGTATTGCCCCGGGCATCGGGCTGGCGCAGGCTGTGCACGGCACACCAGGAGCCCAGATCTGACCAGCCGGCATCAAGCGGCACCACGCTGCCCAGTTCGGTTTGCTCCATCAAAGCATAATCAATTGAGAGGGCCGGGGTCTGGCTGAAGGCTTCCCGTGCCGGTCTGAAAAACAGCTGATCCTGCATGCCCTCTGCCAGCGCCGCGCGGCAGGCCTGCAGCATCCCAGGCTGCAGGCGCTCCACTTCGGCCAGCCAGACGCTGGCCCGGCAGAGAAACATGCCGCTGTTCCAGAGCATGTTGCCGCTGCGTAAAAAAGCCTCGGCCTGCTCAAGGGGGGGCTTTTCGATAAACGCCGTGATCTGGTGACCTTCAGCCTGAATATAACCATAGCCTGTTTCCGGGCGATCGGGCACAATACCAAAGGTCACAATACGGCCGCCTTCAGCCAGAGTCACAGCCTGGGCCACAGCGGCGTAAAAGGCTTCTGTGTTCTGAATCACGTGGTCGGAGGGCAGCACCAGCAGCAGGTCCTGTACCGGGTTTTGCGCTTGCTGGCGCAGGGCGGCCAGGGTCAGAGCCGGTGCCGTATTGCGGCTTTCAGGCTCCAGCAGCAGATCCCCACTGCTGACCTGAATCAGGCGCAGCTGTTCCAGCACCAGAAAACGGTGATCTTCGTGGCAAATCAGCATCGCAGGGGCACAATCCAGGCCCTGCAGACGCAGCAGGGTTTTCTGAAACAGGGAGTTGGGGCCGTCGAAGGCGATAAACTGTTTGGGGTATTGTTCGCGGGACAGGGGCCAGAGCCGGGCGCCGGAGCCGCCACAGAGCAAAACGGGCGTCAGCAGCGGCATCACCTAGCCCTGAGCCTCAAAGGCGTTGCTGTAACCCAGCTGCAGCAGGCGCTGGCGCTCGTTGCGCCATTTGGGAATCACTTTGACAAACAGATCCAGGTAGACGCCGTCGCCTAAAAAGTGTTGCAGGCTTTCGCGGGCGGCCACCCCGATCTCTTTGATTTTCTGGCCGTTTTTGCCAATCACAATGCGCTTCTGGGTGTCACGCTCAACCACAATCACGGCAGCAATGGAGGTCAGGCCGTCTTCGCGGGTATGAAACTGCTCAATATACACCGAAGAAGCATGGGGGATTTCTTCGCCGGTCAGGCGAAAGACCTGCTCCCGAATCAGTTCGGCGGCAATGGTGGCCGTGGTCTGATCGGTGTATTCGTCTTCGGGGTAAAGCATTTCTCCTTCGGGCAGATGGGGCAGCAAAGCGTCCAGCAGGCCTTCAAGCCCCTGATTGTGCTTGGCTGAAATCATCAGGGTGTCGGCAAAGTCACCCAGCGCCTGGTATTCGGCCAGATAGCGGCTGCGCTCGCGTTTGGGCACACGATCAATCTTATTGAGCAGTAAAAACGTACGTTTGGCGCGTTCGCCCAGGGCCTGGGCCACAAATGCATCGCCTTTGCCCGGCGCCTGGGTGGCGTCCACCACAAACAGGCTCCAGTCGGTTTCACCGAGCACGTGCATGGCCTGATCCACAATCTGCTTGCTCAGCAGATAGCGGGGTTTGTGAATGCCAGGGGTATCCACAAACACCAGCTGGGCTTTTTCAGGCAGGGTCACCACACCCCGGATCAGGGTGCGGGTGGTCTGGGCTTTGGCCGAAACAATGGCCACTTTTTCGCCCACAAGGTGGTTGATCAGGGTGGATTTACCGACGTTCGGGCGGCCCACCAGCGAAACAAAACCGCTTTTAAAGTTCATTCTTTTTCGGGCTCCAGGTCAAAATTATGTTCCAGGGCCTCAGATTTGGTGATGGTCAGCTGAAAGACGCGGGATTTAAAGCCTTCTTTGCTGAGGGTCAGCCGGTAAACGCCCTGGGGGATGTCCCGGAAAATATATTTGCCTTCAGGTGTGGTGAGGGTAATCACCAGCAGGTCGTCGTTTTTGAGTTCCAGCCGGGCACCCCCGATCAGGTTCTGCTGTTTGTCTTTGATGGTGCCGCTGACACTGGCCAACACCGGGGCGGCGGGCACCGCTGTGGGCGCAGGTGTCGGCGCTGCAGAAGTGGCTGGCGTGGGCACAGGCTGCGGCGCGGGCGGCAGGCTGAGGTCATACTGGCTTTCGGCATTGCCTTTGACCCGGATTTGCAGGCGCAGGCGTTCTTCACCGCTCTGGCGCACCACCAGCGTATAAGGGCCGGGGGCAATGTTTTCAAGGCGGTAGCTGCTGCCGCTGACGCTTTCACGCCGCACGCTGCGCTCTGTCTGATTCAGTAATTCCAGGCTGAGTTCGCCGGGCGTGCCGCCGCCAGCCACTTCAATATTGCCCTGAATGCTGCCCAGCTGGCCGCTGAGGGCCAGCTCCAGAAAGGTTTCCAGGTCGGCCTGAACTGAAATCAGGCGCACTTCGGGATTCCAGCCGCTGCGCTCGGCCCGCACTTCGTAATTGCCGCTGGGCAGACGCTCAAAGCGGACCTCTCCATTGATATCGGTCTGGCCCCGGTAGACTTCGCTGCTGCCCTGTTGGCTCAGAGTGATGGCCACGTCTTTGAGGGCCACGATATCGCTGCGATCCAGAATGCGCAGGCGCACGTCTCCCTGGCCGGGGCGCGCGGGTTGTGCGCTGGGGGTGGGCTGGGGTTTGTCGGGCACGGGCTCAGGTGAGGCGGCCAGCAAATGGCCAAAGTCACCGTGCCAGGCGATACCCAGCACAAAGTCGCGATCCCAGAAGGTTTGATTGGGGCGCTGCATCAGGCCCAGATCGATACTAAAGCTGGGGTGGGGGGTGATGCTGAGGCCAAAGTTAAAGGCCTGAAAGCTGCCGCCGACCATGCCCAGGTACTCGGTTTTAAAGCGCGCCAGATCCAGAATCGGCACATCCAGACCGGCAAAGAGCCGGGCGCCCTGCAGGCCGCCCATAAAGCCGCCGTGCAGATTCACCAGGCGGATATTGTCCCAGTCAAAGCCCCGGCTGACGCTGATAAAGGCGTTATTGCCGGGCACATAGGAGCCGGGGTCTTCGTTCAGGCCCAGCAGGGTGGCACCCACTGCCAGCGACAGGGGCTGGTCGCGGGCCTGATCCATCATGCGGTATTTGAGGCTGGCGGCCAGGGCCGAAAAACCGTTGGCCGGGGGCACCCCAAAAACCAGACCCGCCTCCAGATTGTCGAGCGGTGAGATATTGGCCACCCCCGACAGACCAGAGTTGAGCGGAAAGTAGCGCAGTCCTGTATAAACGGACTGCGCAGGCAGAACGTCTGCTGTGGGAACATTCAGCAGGCCGCTGTAACCCCACAGAGACTGACTGACCGGGGATTCCAGACCCCAGCCAGGCAGGGCTGACAGGAGCCCAAAACCAAGCCCAAGACCGAGCTTAAGGCCCTGTTTGCAAAGGCTTCCTGTCAGACCCATCATCAGGCCTCGGCGGCAGCCGCGTCAGCTTCGGCTTCAGCCAGCTGCTGGGCGTCTTTGACCGACTGCTGCTTGCGGGCCAGATCGTCACGACTCTGTTTGGAGCGCATGCCGGTACCGGCAGGAATCAGGCGACCGATAATCACGTTCTCTTTGAGACCGCGTAGCCAGTCGCGCTTGCCTTCCACGGCGGCTTCTGTCAGCACGCGGGTGGTCTCCTGGAAGGAGGCCGCAGAGAAGAAGCTTTCGGTGTTGAGTGAGGCCTTGGTGATCCCCAGCAGAATCGGGGTATACTCCAGGCTTTCGGTTTCAAGACCCAGCTCGGCAATGCGCCGGCGCTCGGCCTGAATCCGGGTTTCACTCACAATCTCACCGGGCAGGAAGGTGGTTTCACCGGGGTTTTCGATGCGGGATTTGCGGGTCATCTGACGGGCAATCACCTCGATATGCTTATCGGAGATATTTACACCCTGAGACTGATAAACCTGCTGGACACCGTCCACCAGATAACGCTGGGCAGCCGCCACGTCGAGCAGCTTGAGCAGCTCGTGTGGGTTGATGGAGCCCATGGTCAGGCGCTCACCACGGCTGATTTTCTGGCCCGGGTTCACCATGCAGACACTATTGTAAGGCAGGCTGACCTGGTGTTCCTTGGTGGGTTCATCGCCAGCGGCACCGTCGATCACCACGATGGTTTTTTCATCGCCGCGGATCACGTCTTTGATGCTGCCGGTGTACTCGCTCAGGGTAGCGACTTCCTTGGGTTTGCGTGCTTCAAGGATTTCCTCAACGCGCGGCAGACCCTGGATGATATCCCCGGTTTTCATCTGCTCGTAGGTCAGAACCGCAATCACTTCACCCTGGCGCACCATGCTCTTGTCGGTGACCATCAGCTGAGAGCCCTGTGAGATCAGGTAGGGACGTGCTTTGCGTACCGTGACATCTTTGCCTTTGACGGCGGTGACCACACCGGTGTCTTTGACGTGAACGCCAGACTCCAGTTCGTCGCCTTCATAGACCTTGTCGCCCACTTTGAGACCAGCGGCCTTACTGAGGGTATAGGTATGCGCGTGCTCGTCAGTCAAGAGCATCAGACGGGTCAGGCCGGTATCCGGGTCTTTGTAAACCGTGATCTGGCCTTCCTGCTTGACGCGGTACTCGGTTGAAGCCACCTGATGACGTGGTTCGACCATTTCGCCGTCTTTGACCAGGGGCTCAATAAAGATGCCGATATCCTGGTAGTCGGGCAGTGAAGCGTTGCGCATGCTGCCTTTCTGGCCGCTCAGCAGTTCGGTACTGGAGAGTCTGAGGGTGAAGAGATGATCTTCGGCACCGGCGTCCAGCATCACGCGACCGCCCAGTGTGACCAGCGAACCCTGCAGCTTGAACTGCAGTTCAATCCGGGTCAGCGAGCTGCCGGCCTTGACGCGGTCACCCTGGCGGTGCTGCAGACGGGTCACGGGCTCCAGACCGATATTGTCGGAGAGGGTGTCAATTTCAAAGAGCTTGCTCAGTGCTTTGACCTTGTATTTCTTAAAGGGACGGACCACCACGAGGGTTTCCAGCTCTTCCACCGGAATCATTTCGATCATGCCGTCAATTTCAGACACCACATCTTCGGTCTCTTCGGTCTCGGGGTTCCAGCGGGTGCCGAGCACCTTGCCTTTTTTGATCACTTCACCTTCGTCGACTTTCAGCTCAGAGCCTTCGTCGGCCAGGATAAAGAGGTAAGCGGCTGCACCGGGGTAGAAGACCAGCTCCTGAGAAGTATCCATATTGTCCGTGTTGACAAAACCGGCTTCTTCAACGCTCAGATCTTCGGCCAGCTGGGTACCGGCCGCCACGCTCATGGACTCATCCACAAAGAGGGTTTTGCCCTTGATGTTGAAGGGTTCTTCAAACAGCAGCAGCACTTCCACGTCTTTGCCGATGGGTTCTTTCTCGTTGATATCGTGGGTGTAGTGGATCACGCCGTTGCGCTCCAGCTTGTAGCGGGCGTCAAAGGCTTTGGCCACAATCTGGTTGTTTTCCAGACGGTGTCCGTTGTCAACTTTGAGTTCAAAGTCGCGAATCGGCAGGCCTTCTTCGTTGAAGTGCAGCATGGGCTCGCTGGGCTTTCTCTTGTCGACCACGGCATCTTTAACGGTCAGCTCAGCGGTCACGATTGACAGGTTCTGGGAACCGTCCTCGTTCTGACTCAGCATGACGCGACCGCCGTATTCGGTGGTGGTGGCAATGGAGCCGAGGGTGTCATCCACTTTGAGCTGCTGGCCGTCTTCGACTTTGATTTCGCACTTGGGCGGCAGGGAGTAAACGTCACCGTTGTAGATCCAGAGAATGCCTTCTTTACTGGTAACAATGGTTTCGTCCTGCTGCTTGGCGCGGTTTTTGCGGGTCTCGGTATTGATGCCGTCCAGCACCACCTGGCCGCTGACGCCACCGATGACGTCTTTGTACTTGCGCTCCATGGAGCCCTGACCAAATTTGCCGGACTCGCGGACCGCCACGGCCAGAATGGTGCTTTGATCCACCGTGTCGCCGTCCTGCACTTTGAGCGTGAAACCGGGATAAATGGTCAGCTTCTCTTTTTTACCACGAGTGCCGCTGACAGCGATTTCAACCGTCAGCTCTTTTTCAAGCACCTGAACGGTATGACCGGCAGCCGTACGGATCTGCTGGGTTTCGACCTTGTCGGTGTCAAAGCTGACTTTGCCTTCAAAGGCCAGTTTGTCTTTAAAGCGGGCGTAGATTTTTTCAGCGGCAGCCCCTTCAAATACGCCCCCGGTGTGGAAGGTGCGCATGGTCAGCTGGGTACCCGGCTCACCGATCGACTGGGCCGCGATGATGCCGATCGGCTCACCCCGGTCAACCAGGCGCTGGTTGTTGAGTGACCAGCCGTAGCAGTGGCGGCAGACCCCAAAGGAGGACTCACAGCCCATGGGCGAACGCACATCAATGAACTGCTGCTCTTCGGGCAGGGTGGAGATATAGTCTATCACGCGATCGCGCAGCACCGGCGAGAAAACCTCGTTGCGCTTGATCAGCACGTTACCGTCAGCGTCCACAATATCGCGGGCCGAAGTGCGGCCAATCAGGCGCTGCTTCAGCTCCAGCATGACCGAGTCACCTTCTTTGAGGGTCTGCAGGCGGAAGTAGTTCTCTGTACCGCAGTCTTCGTCAAGGATGATGACGTCCTGGGCCACGTCGGCCAGGCGGCGGGTCAGGTAACCGGAGTCAGCGGTACGCAGAGCGGTATCGACGATCCCCTTACGGGCACCGTAGGATGACAGCACGTACTCGGTCACGTTCAGGCCCTCTTTAAAGTTGGACTTGATCGGAATGTCGATGATGCGACCATTGGGATCGGCCATCAGGCCGCGCATGGCGATCAGCTGACGCACCTGAGAGATATTGCCGCGGGCACCGGAGAAGGCCATCATATAGACCGAGTTGAGCTTGTTGGTCAGATCGTTTTTATCGATCTGCTTGGTCAGCTCTTCGGAGGCTTCGTGCCAGGTGTTGATAACGCGGGTATAGCGCTCGGTTTCAGTAATCTGACCCCGGTGGAAGAGGTGTTCGGCTTCTTCGATCACTTTTTCGGCGCGCTCGAGGATGCCTTTTTTCTTCTCGGAGATCACCAGATCCTTAATGGTAATGGACACGCCCGCTTTGGTGGCAAAGTGGAAGCCTGTGTCTTTGAGATCGTTGGCCAGCTGGCCGCTGCGCTCATTGCCATAGAGATGGTAACACTCGGCGATCAGAGCTGAAAGCTGGGGATTGCCAAAGGCGTAGTTCTTGAACTTGATGCCTTCAGGGAAGCATTTGTTCAGAATCACGCGGCCGGGGGTGGTGCGGATATACACGTATTTGGTGCCGGCAGGCAGGTTCAGCTCTTTGAGGGGGATGCCTTCAAAGCGCACGTTGACGTAGCCATGCTGATCGTAGATCGGATGGTCCTTGCCATCACGCGCCACGGCGTCGCGCAGGCTCAGCATCACCGGCTCATTGCCTTCAAGACGGGCTGCGGGCATGCGCAGAATGACCTTGGCGTGAATATCCACTTTGCCGGACTGCCAGGCCGACTCCAGCTCGTCAATCGAGCTGAACAGGCGGTTGTTGCCGGGCAGGGCAGAGTTTTCAGCGTCGGCTTCAGGGTTATCCACGGTGATGTAGTAACAGCCAATAACCATATCCTGTGAAGGCTTGACCACGGGCTGACCGGTGGCCGGCAGGAGAATGTTATTGGTGGACATCATCAGCAGGCGGGCTTCGGTCTGGGCCTCAATCGAAAGGGGCACGTGTACGGCCATCTGGTCACCGTCAAAGTCGGCGTTGTAGGCGGTACAGACCAGCGGGTGCAGCTGAATCGCGCGGCCTTCCACCAGCACGGGTTCAAAGGCCTGAATGCCCAGACGGTGCAGGGTAGGCGCACGGTTGAGCAGCACGGGGTGACCTTTGATGACCTCTTCAAGGACGTCCCAGACCACGGTTTCCTGGCGCTCAATCATTTTTTTGGCAGACTTGATGTTCTGCACCACGCCCTGCTCCACCAGTTTGTTCATCACAAAGGGCTTGAACAGTTCCAGCGCCATCTCTTTGGGCAGACCGCACTGGTGCAGTTTCAGGCTGGGGCCGACCACGATGACCGAACGGCCTGAGTAGTCGACGCGCTTGCCGAGCAGGTTCTGACGGAAGCGGCCCTGTTTGCCTTCAACGATGTCGCTGAGGGATTTGAGGGGGCGGTTGTTGGGGCCCACCACCGTACGGCCCCGGCGGCCGTTGTCAAAAAGGGCGTCCACCGCTTCCTGCAGCATGCGCTTTTCGTTGCGGATAATGATATCCGGTGCTTCCATTTCGAGCAGGCGGTTGAGACGGTTGTTGCGGTTGATCACGCGGCGATAGAGGTCGTTCAGATCGGAGGTCGCAAAGCGGCCGCCATCGAGCTGAACCATCGGGCGCAGATCGGGCGGAATGACCGGCACCACGTCCAGCACCATCCAGGTGGGGTTGGAGCCGGAGTGCAGGAAGTTCTCGATCACGCGCAGGCGCTTGACCAGCTTGATTTTTTTCTGGCCGGTGGGCTTGTTTTCTTTGAGCTCTTTCCAGATCTCTTCAGAAATGGCCCGCAGGTCCAGATCGCCCAGCAGTTTTTTGATGGCGGGCGCGCCCATATCGGCCACAAAGCTTTCTTCACCGTAGACTTCGCAGAGCTGGTCAAACTGATCTTCGCTCAGCAGCTGGCCTTTTTTGAGGTGAATATCGCTGCTGACAGCTTTTTTGGGTTTGGCTTCGGCTTCAGCTTCAGCTTCGCCCTCGTCTTCATCGGCTTCAGCCTGCACGCTTTCTTCCTGCGGGCGGACCAGGGTGGCTTCTTCCAGCACGATGTAGGCGTTGTAATAGGTCACGTCTTCCAGATGGCGCAGGGGCACATCCAGCAGCAGGGACAGATAGCTCGGAATGCCCTTGAGGTACCAGATGTGCACCACAGAGGCCGCCAGCTTGAGGTGGCCCATGCGGTGACGGCGCACCTTGGACTCGGTCACTTCCACGCCGCAGCGCTCACAGATAATGCCTCTGTGGCGCACGCGCTTGTACTTGCCGCAATAGCATTCCCAGTCTTTGGACGGGCCAAAGATGCGTTCGCAGAACAGGCCGCCCATTTCGGGCTTCAGGGTGCGGTAGTTGATGGTCTCCGGTTTGGTGACCTCGCCGCGGGACCAGCCCAGAATACGCTGGGGGGACGCAATACCAATGCGGATACAGTCAAAGACATCGCCCTCGGTATCGGTCGCGGCCTGCTGGCCTTCTGGATAAATCAGTGTTTCGGTATTTGTTATCACGCTGTGTTTACCTTCTCAATCCTCAATATTTACTCGTGGGGCGACTACTGACCAGCGTCAGCAGGCTCCAGCAGGGTGGATTTGACCAGCTGATCTTTTAAGCGTTCTTTGTACTGTTGCAGGCTGGTTTCTTCAAACAGTTCGACTTCGGTTTCAGAGCCGTCTTCTTCGACACGCAGAATCTGCATGTCGAGACCCAGACTCTGCAACTCGCGAATCAGAACCTTGAACGATTCGGGGATGCCGGGTTTCTGGATGTTTTTGCCTTTGACGATGGCTTCATAAGCCGCCGCACGGCCCATCACGTCATCAGACTTGATGGTGAGCATTTCCTGGAGGGTGTAGGCAGCGCCGTAGGCTTCCAGACCCCAGACTTCCATCTCTCCGAAACGCTGGCCGCCGAACTGGGCTTTACCACCCAGGGGCTGCTGGGTTACCAGAGAGTAGGGGCCGGTGGAGCGGGCATGAATTTTGTCATCCACCAGGTGAACCAGTTTCATGACGTACATGCAGCCGACGCCCACTTTTTGCAAGAAGGGCTCACCGGTACGGCCATCATAGAGGGTGATTTTACCGTCTTTGTTGAGCCACTCCCAGTTCGCTTTGGCCTGTGCGGTGACGGCAGCCTCATCAAAGTCATCGCCATTGGCTTCGGCGCGTGCTTTGATATCGGCAATCATGTTCTGTTCCTGCAGCTCACGGGCTTCGGTCAGCTCTTTTTCTACCAGTTTCTGAGAGGCCATTTCTTCGAACATTTCGTCGAAAGGCACAACCTCCACGGACTGGCCCTTGAAGTAGGCTGCCAGACCCATCAGGTACTCATAGATCTGACCCACGTTCATACGGCCCGGAACGCCCAGGGGGTTAAGCACAATGTCCACGGGGGTGCCGTCGGGCAGGTAGGGCATGTCTTCTATCGGCAGAATGCGGGAGATAATGCCTTTGTTACCGTGGCGGCCGGCAATTTTGTCGCCGACAGAGATTTTGCGGCGCTGGGCGACGTAAACCCGCACCACTTTGTTGACCCCGGGGGGCAGCTCGTCGCCGTTTTCGCGGCTGAAGACGCGCACGTCGACCACGCGGCCTTTTTCACCGTGAGGCACGCGCAGGGAGGTGTCGCGCACGTCGCGGGCTTTTTCGCCAAAGATGGCGCGCAGCAGTTTTTCTTCGGGCGGGTGCTCAGACTCGCCTTTGGGGGTCACTTTGCCGACCAGAATATCGCCGGGGTCAATTTCAGCGCCCACGCGGATGATGCCGTCTTCGTCGAGATCGCGCACGGCGTCTTCGCCCACAGAGGGCAGTTCACGCGTGATTTCTTCAGCGCCCAGTTTGGTGGTGCGGGCTTCGGTTTCGTACTTCTCAATATGAATGGAGGTGTAGACATCGTCGCGCACCAGACGCTGAGAGACCAGAATGGCGTCCTCAAAGTTGTAGCCTTCCCAGGGCATAAAGGCCACCAGCACGTTGCGGCCGAGGGCCAGCTCACCGTTAACGGTGGAAGCACCGTCAGCCAGCAGCTGTCTGGCTTCGACCTTGTCGCCCACACTGACCACGGGCTTCTGGTTGATGGTAGTGTCCTGGTTGGAGCGATAAAACTTCAGCAAGTCGTACTGCTTGATATCGCCCTTGGCATTTTTGATGCGGATTTTATCAGCGGAGACATAGGTCACTTCGCCGGCTTCTTCGGCCAGCACCATGGTGCCGGAGTCAAAGGCACTACGCTTTTCAAGGCCGGTGCCCACAAGGGGCGGCTCGGCCCGGACCAGGGGCACCGACTGGCGTTGCATGTTGGAGCCCATCAACGCACGGTTGGCGTCATCGTGCTCCAGAAAGGGAATCAACGAGGTGGCTACAGACACAATCTGGACGGGAGACACGCCAACAAATTCCACTTCGGTGGGGTCGACCTCAAAGAAGTCACCTTTGAAGCGCACAGGGATTTTGTGCAGGTCAAAGCGCTTTTCACCGTCGATGGTTTTAAAGCCCAGGTCGCCGGGGGCAACGTAGTGATTGTCTTCTTTATCGGCAGTGATAAACACCAGCTCATCGGTGATCACCCCATTGCGCACACGCCAGTAGGGGGTTTCAAGAAAACCATACTCGTTGACGCGGGCAAAGGTGGACATGGAGTTGATCAGACCGGCGTTGGGGCCTTCAGGGGTCTCAATCGGGCAGATGCGGCCATAGTGAGAGGTGTGAATATCGCGCACGGCGTAACCGGCACGCTCACGGTTCAGACCGCCGGGGCCGAGGGCGCTGAGGCGGCGCTTATGGGTCAGCTCGGACAGGGGGTTGGTCTGATCCATAAACTGAGAGAGCTGGCTGCTGCCGAAGAACTCTTTGATCGAAGCCACCAGGGGCTTGGCGTTGATCAGGTTCTGGGGGGTGAGGTTGTCGATGTCCTGAATGGTCATACGCTCACGCACAATGCGTTCAATGCGGGTCAGACCCACACGGAACTGGTTCTGCAGCAGCTCGCCCACAGAGCGGATGCGGCGGTTACCCAGGTGGTCGATATCGTCGAACTCGCCCAGGTCATAGCCAAAGCCGATCAGGTAATCGATGATCGCGATGATATCCTGGTTGTCGAGGGTGCGGGTGTCCTCGGGGATATCCAGCTTCAGCTTGTTGTTCATTTTGTAGCGGCCCACGCGGCCCAGATCGTAGCGCTTGGGATCAAAAAAGCGGCTCTTGATCATCTGCTGGCCACCTTCAGCCGAAGGCGGATCGCCGGGACGCAGCTTTTTGTAGACTTCGATCAGGGCCTGCTCGGTGGTTTCAATGCCGAGGGTCTGTTCTTTGTCGATGGTTTTCTGGAAAAACTCGCGGTGGCGGAAGAGTTCCAGCATGTCCTGGGTCTGGTAACCCAGGGCGCGCAGGAAGGTGGAGGCCAGAATTTTGCGGGTTTTGTCAACGCGAATATGGATCAGGCTGTGTGTATCCACTTCAAATTTGAGCCAGGCACCCCGGTTGGGGATTACGGTGGCAGAGTAGAGCACTTTGCCGCTGGTGTCAGAGTCTTCACGCTTGAAGTACACGCCAGGAGAACGCACAATCTGAGAAACGACGACGCGCTCAGCACCGTTGATCACAAAGGTGCCCCGGTCGGTCATCAGGGGCAGTTCGCCAATAAAGATTTTCTGTTCTTTGATTTCACCGCTCTGCTTGTTGACCAGCTGGACGGGAATTTTGAGGTGAGATGCATAAGTCAGGTCGCGGGCCCGGCACTCGGGCACATTGTACTGGGACTGTTCCAGTTCATAGTTGGGCAGCAGGTGCAGCTCCAGCCGACCGCTGTAGTCCTGGATCGGTGAAAACGATTCCAGTGCTTCGGGCAGCCCTTCTTTCAGAAACCACTCAAATGAGCGTTTCTGAATCTCGATCAGATCCGGCAGCTGCTGAAAGCTGTCGGAGATCTGCTTGTGAATTTGTTTGCGTGTTGCGGCGCTTACTGAAGTCATTCAGATATACAACCTACCTTATGTCTGATTCTGGTGCGCGGCACGGGCCGCGGAAACGGTCACTGCGGGCAGTGACAAACAATGGGCTGTCCGGGCATAAAACCCCAAAAAAAACGATATGCCCCTGCCGGCCTGGCCGGAGGAGGGCATGTGCTGTTGGATAAGCTCGTCTTTGATGACATGAAAATTTGTGGGACCCACTCAAAAATTGTCAGAATTTAAAAGATGCAGTTAACAAGTTTAAACAGAGTGGGTAACGTCTGTCAAGACATTAGGGAGACCTCTGTCATCAGACAGGGTCTTTTGAATTGAAGCTCTCAATAATCTTATTTAAGCAATTCAAATCAAAAAAATCAAGCCCCCGACAGATTTTCTGTCGGCGCTTTAGCCCGCATTTCTCACAAACAGATCAGTAGATAAAAACTGGCTCCTTTCTG
>JACYMC010000033.1 GCA_015272195.1 Candidatus Sericytochromatia bacterium | reverse complement strand
GGCTCTCCATTTTTGCCTTGAACTTCCCAGGTCTCAGGGTTACACTTCATACAGCTGGCTCCTTTTCTGTGATTTCTGTATGATAACTTTAATCTACAGAAAGGAGCCAGTTTTTATCTACTGATCTGTTTGTGAGAAATGCGGGCTAAGACCTTGTGCCTTAAGACCGGATAAAGCAGCGATGGATTTGTGGTGCAGGGTCTGAATTCAGGATCGCAGCGGCCGGGTCTGGGCCAGCTGCTTTAATTCATGGCTCATCAGCGGCTGGAGCCGGCCGTTGCTGGCCAGAATCTCGCCGCTGAAAGGTTCCAGCGGGCTGCCGTCATAAGCGGAGACCTGACCGCCGGCGGCCTCAACCAGCACGGCCCCGGCGCAGACATCCCAGGCATTGAGGTGACGCTCCCAGAAGCCGTCAAATCGGCCGCAGGCCACATAGCAGAGATCCAGGGCTGCTGAGCCCGGCCGACGGATATCCTGGCAGCGGTTGGCAAAATGAATAAACTCCCGGTAGTTGTTGTCGCTCATCTCAGCCTTGCGGTACGGAAAGCCGGTGGCCAGAAAGCTCTGCTTGAGGCTGTCGACCTGTGACACGGCGATCGGCTGGCCGTTGAGCCGGGCCGGACCGCCCTGCACAGCACTGAAGCATTCCTGCAGACGCGGGGCATGCACCACCCCGACCACGGGCCGGTTGTGGTGCAGCAGCGCAACAGACACGCAGAAAAAAGGAACCTCATGGGCGTAGTTAAGCGTGCCATCGAGAGGGTCAATCGCCCAGAGCCAGGGGGAGTCCTGTGCGTGGCGGCCGGACTCTTCGGCCAGAATGGCATGCTCGGGGACTTCAGCGCGCAGCAGCTGCAGAATGGAACGCTCTGAGGCCTCATCAGCCTCGGTAACCAGATCGCCCGCAGCGGACTTGGCGCGCACGTTCTGGAGCTGGCCCAGGTAGTGCATCAGCACGTCAGCTCCAGCTGCCGCAGCCCGTTCGGCCAGCGCCAGATAGTCTGTCAGTTCAGGCATCAGCGGCTGAACTTCACGATCTGGGAGTCGCTGTGATCATTGCCTTCGTCGGCTACATACACCGCACCGCTGCTGTCGAGGCACAGGCCGCGGGGCTGAATAAACTCACCCAGCCCAAACTCGCCCTGCTCTGTGCCGCTGGCGTCAAACCAGCGGATGCCGCTGGTGCTCAGCACAAAGATCTGACCTTCGCTGTCGACGGCCACATCAATCGGGCTGTCAAGCCCGCTCAGAACACGGCTGCTCTGGCCATTGGCGTTGATGCGGTGCACTTCGTTATCGACCACCGCATAAAGGTCTTCGTTGTGGGCAGCCAGTCCGCCGGTGGGGCGCAGGCTGCTGAAGGTGCTGGGAATGCCAAAGCTGCTGCTGAGCTGCTGAATGCCTATTGGGGTGGCAATATAATAATGGCCATTGGCATACAGGGTATCCAGGGTGTTGTTGAGGCCGTTGACGCTGATTTCGTTGAATGTGTAGCGGGAGCCGCCTTCGGCAGTATAGACCCGTGCGCTCTGATCGGCCACCAGCAGCTGGCCGTTGCTGTTGAGCGCCAGGCTCGTAATGCTGGATTTGAGGCTGTAGGACCAGTCAAAGAGATCGATGCTGCCCGCCCAGGAGGTACTGAGGTCGTTCCAGTTTTCACCACTGCCATCCAGGCGGATCACGGTGCCTTTGCTGGGCGACTTGCGATCCACGGCGGCCACAAAGATCTGACTGCCATCACTGGCAATGTTGACCGCCTGCCACTGGTTCATGCGATCCTGATCTACTTTGAAGGCGTCGGTTTTGTTGTAGCCACTGCCAGCCCCCGGATTAAAAGGATCCGACACATCCATGTCAGGCAACTCGCCAATGGCAAGATCATCGCTGCTGCCGAGATCATCCAGTACGGGCAGATCCTCAGTGCCACCCAGGTCGCCCAGCGCAGGCAACTCACTGCTGTCATCCAGCGCGGGCAGCTCGTCTGTCAAACCGCTCTGGGCAGAGGGATCGGCCAGCTCTTCGGGCAGGGGCTCGGCTGGATAGGCCACCGAAGGATCTTCAGGGTAGGCGTCTTCGGGGTAAGCGGCACCGGTGTCATAGCCTGTGCCGTCAGCCATGGGGTCGGTGTACATTTCGGCGTAGGGGTCGTTGACGGGGGTGGTCATGCCAGCGCCCGGAAACGCTGGCTCCATAGGCTCCATGGGCATCATGGTATCCAGGGATGAACCCAGACCCCCGCCCAGCATATCGGGGCCCGCGGCCATATTGGGGGGCATTTCTTCGCCGCCACAGGCACTCAGGCCCAGGCTCAGACTCAAACCGATGATCAGCAGCTGTTTGTGCATCATAACCTCTCTCCAGATCCGCTTCAGCAGATACGCTCAATACAGTTAATGTCCGGCTTTGAGCCCCTTAGCTTGTTATAGCTTGATTAAAAATTAAGTAAAAAATAAACGCAACTTAAACTTTTGCGGTGTTTTGGGTATGGGCCTGGAGCCATTCGCTGATGCGGGCCGTCACGGCCTTGGCCTGGCGATCGCCCAGCAGGGAGTGACCGGAGTCGCGCACCAGCTCCCAGGCTTTGTCTTTGGCGGGCAGGGCCTGGTAAACCGTTTCGGCCTGGGCCACCGGAATCAGGCGGTCTTTTTCGGCGGCCATCACCAGCAGGGGGGTGTGTACCTTTTCAGCGTAGAGCACGTTGTCCTGGCGTTCCATCAGATAGGTGTAGTTGTGCACCGAGATCTGATTCAGCAGCAGCTTGTGGGTGACCGCCCGCTGGATGGCCTCTTTGCTTTCATAAATATCTTTGGGTTTGACCCGGTAGGGGATATACATGTGCTTGCCCGTCATTTTTTTGAGGGGCCGGGCCAGCGTGGCCAGCGCAGTGTAGGTGTTTTTTTCGAAGGGTTTGAGACTCTGGCGAATCTGATGCATGGGGGCCAGCAGCACGCCACAGCGCACCAGCTTGGCGGCAGACGTGGCCAGAAAGCGCAGCACAGCTGCCGTACCCAGGCTGTGGCCCACCAGGGCGGTGCGGTTGACATCGACTTCAGGGCGGTCAATCAGGGCCTGGTAAGCGCGCAGGGTATCGTCGAGATGGCCATTTTCAGACACATAGCCCCGATGGCCGGTGCTTTCGCCATGACCGCTGTAGTCAAAACTGAGCACGGCAAAGCCTTCGCGGCAGAGGTTGTGGGGCAGGGCCATAAATTCTTCTTTGCAGGAGGCAAAGCCGTGACAGAGCAAGACACCCGGAAAGTTACCCTGTTCAGCGGGCAGATAGAGCTTGCCGGCCAGCGTGGTGCGACCGGGTATTTTCAGATCTTCAACGTGCATCAACTCACCTCAGCTTCAGAGAATGTCTATTCACGATACCAGATTCCGGGCCTCGGAGCTATTGCAAAGGGCTGCCAAAGACAATTTCAATCTCTTCGTGCCCCAGGCTTTTGAGCCAGCCGGAGACATAGCCGTGCAGACTGGCTTCGGCCTCAGCCAGCAGCTCCGGGCTGCGGGCCTGCTGCCGCAGGGCCTGGTGCAGTTCAATCAGGGCTTCACGTTTGAGTTGTTCAAAGCTTTGCTGGCGCAGCAGCAGCCCTTTTTTGAGGCCGATATACTCCACATCGGCCGGGTTCACCACCAGCTCCAGCACGCCAACCGGCGGCAGCTGCAATTGCCCGCTCGCGCTGTCAAAGCGGGCCTGGCTCAGATCCACCCCATAAATCGCGCGGCCTTTGGCCACAATCAGAAACTCGCTGCCGCTCAGCAGGCCGGGGTCGCGCACCTGCTGGTGGGCCAGCAGCTGGGCCTGTAGCACCTCCAGACGCTGTAATTGCTGCAGACGGGTTAGCAAAATATCGCGCTGCACGCTGCGGCCAGGGGCACCGGGCCAGGCCAGCCAGATCAACCAGAGCAGGGCCACGCTGGCGGCAAAGGCCAGGCTCAGCCATTTTAAGCTGGCTTTCATGGCGCGGGCTCAGCAACAGATGTCAGATAATGTACAAAGGCTTCCAGGGTCTGGCGCTCTGGTACCTTTACCACGGCTTGGTTCCAGGCCTGCACCAGCTGCCGGAATTGCGCGTACTCCCGCTGGCTGGCATCAATTTCGGCTTCAACGGCTTTGTGATCTTTAAAGGGCGTGGATTCACAACTTAAGGAGACCATCAGCGCATAGGCCGGGGCAATGCGCAGCTGGCGGCTGCCGCGCTCAAAGGGCCAGCTGCGGCAGGGCCGGGGCCGGGCCGCATAGATGCCGCAACGGTTCTGATTTAAAAAGATGCAGCCGGTCTCAGGGCGGGTGCGCAGGGTCAATAAGCTCAGGCGTTCGCCGATCCAGACGGCTTCGAGGTCATCCGGCTCTGCCGGATAGACCTGAATCCAGCTGGCCAGGGGTTGATCGGGCCGCAGGCGGCGGATGCGCAGCACGTCGGCGTGGCTGAGGGGTACGCGCATCTGGCGGCAGCAGTCGCCGCACTGGTTGCAGCCAAAGCGCAGGCGGGGAGCAAAAAGCTTCATGGTTTTAGTATACCTGACGCGGGCCCGGTATTTTAATGCCTTTTTGAGAGGCTTTCCTGTAAACTGAAAAAAATTCTATTGCGCTTTGTGTTGCGCTGAAGGAGATCCCTCTGATGACCTGGCTGATCCGTTTTATGCTTTCAGCGGTTGCGCTGCTGCTTTGGTCACAGGTACTGCCCGGTGTGCAGGTCGACAGCTTTGTGGCGGCCCTGCTGGCCGTGGTGGCCCTGTCGGTGGTCAACACCCTGGTCAAACCCGTGCTGCTGTTGCTGACGCTGCCGTTGACCGTGCTGACTCTGGGGCTGTTTCTGATTGTGCTGAACGTGCTGATGATCTGGCTGGCGGCCTGGCTGACACCGGGCTTTGATATCAACGGCTTTATCCCGACCCTGATCTTTGGGGTGGTCATGGGGCTGAGTACGACGGTGATCGATAAAGTGCTCAGCGACGACTAACCGTACCACATCTGCTGTTCATAGCCCTGACCGCTGCTCTGCTGCTGGGGCTTCTGTTCTTCGGCCAGCCAGGAGTAACGGGCCGGAAACATGCAGACCTCGAGCA
Source organism: Candidatus Sericytochromatia bacterium (assembly GCA_015272195.1). GTDB lineage: Bacteria > Cyanobacteriota > Sericytochromatia > UBA7694 > UBA7694 > JACYMC01. Next base: position 10,301 of record JACYMC010000033.1, on the reverse strand, counting down.
AGAGCGAGACCACATTGGCAAACTCCTGCACCTGCACCAGCTTCATGGTCTGGGTGCGGCATTTTTGCAATTGCTGAATTTCCTGCTGTACCTGCTGCTGGCGCTGACGCAGCCCCATCAGCTTCTGCTCGCGCTTGGCCTGGCCGCCAAACAGCCCGCCCAGAAAGCCCTTTTTGGCGTCAACCTGCAGCATCTCGTTACGCAGGTTCTGGTCCTCCATCTCCAGGGCCTCGATCTGGCGGTCGAGGCGCGTGCGATAGGAGTTGAGGTTGGGAAACTTGCTGCGGTAGAGTTCGCCGCCGGCTTCCTGAAAGAGCTTGTTGAGGCCAAAGAGCATGGTACGCGCCAGATGCAGTGAGGGCACATGGCGGGGCTCCACGTCAAAGACCCGGATCAGGTTGTAAATGGCCGACTCGGTGTTACGAATGCTCAGGTCACGCAGGGCGGCGTTATAGTAATGCTGCGGTGAAGCCAGCTGGTTGGGCGGGGCATCGCTGCGCACATAGCGCTTGTACTGCTGGGGCGTGAGGTAGTGCGCGAGCACCTTTAAAAGTGAAATCCGGATTCCGGCAACGGCCATCTGTGTTTAGCCTCCCTGCAGCTGGCCCGTATAATAGGGGCGCAAATCAAGTTGCCCGGTGCCGTGGTCGGGGTCAATCGGCATTTCGCTGTCGCGGGCAAAAAAGCGTTTTAAAACCGGGTGTTCTGAGTCCTGAATGTCTTTGACCTTGCCGCTGGCGATCACTTTGCTTTTGTAGAGCATCACGATATAGTCGGCGATCTGAAAGGTGCCGGGAATATCGTGGCTGATCACAATAAAGGTGGAGTTGGTCAGGTGTTTGGTTTTGATAATCAGCTTGTCGATAGCGTCTGACATGACCGGGTCGAGGCCGGAGTTGGGTTCATCAAACAGAATGATTTCGGGGTTGAGGGCCAAAGCCCGTGCCAGGCCAACGCGTTTGCGCATGCCGCCACTCAGCTCAGATGGCAGCTTGCCCTCAATGCCGGGCAGACCCACCTGCTCCAGCTTCTGGGCCACAATCTGCATGATTTCTTTGTTTTTTTTGCGCGTGTGCTGGCGCAGGGGGAAGGCAATATTGTCGCCGACGGTTAAGGAGTCAAACAGGGCCCCGTCCTGAAACAGCATGCCAAATTTTTTGCGCAGTTCAAACAGCTCCTGCTGGCTCATGCGGGTGATATCCTGCCCGTCGACCAGAATGGTGCCGCTGTCGGGCTTGAGCAGGCCCACCAGCAGTTTTAAAAAGACTGACTTGCCCGTGCCGCTGGGGCCTACAATGACCGTGGTGCGGCCTTTGGGCAGCTGGCAGGAGACGTTGTTTAAAACCACCAGTTTGCCAAAGGCCTTCGTCACATTGCGGAACTCGACCGCGTGTTCAATCTGTGTTTCAGTCATAAATGGCTGCCGTCAGAAAAAAGTTAAAAATCACGATAAAACTGGCCACGGTTACCACCGAGAGGTTGATAGCCCGGCTGACGCCTTTGGGCCCTGGCTGGGAGTGGTAACCAAAATAGGTCGACAGGATACATCCTACCACGGCAAAGAGCATGCCTTTGAGCATGCCGTTAAAGATATCGCTCAGCAGCACGTAATGGCGCAGATCCGTTAGAAAAACGCCGGGGTTCATGTTCAATTGGTAAACTGCGACCATATAGCCCGCGGCCACAGATGAAAAGGCCCCAAACAGCACCAGCAGAGGTGAGGCAATCACAAAGGCAATCAGGCGCGGCACGATCAGAAAGCGAAAGGGATCCACGGCCATAACCTCCAGGGCGTCGATCTGCTCCTTGACGCGCATGGTGGCAATGGTAGCGGCGGTATCGGTGCCGGGCTTGGCGGCCAGCATGGCCCCGGTCAGAATCGGTGCCAGTTCGCGCACGCAGCTCAGGCCCACATAGGCGCCCAGAAAGCTCTGGCCCCCAAAACTTTTAAAAATATGAAAGCCCAGCAAAGCCAGGTTGGTGCCGACAAAAACGCAGACGGCAATCAGCACCGGCAGGGTTTCGACCCCAATGCGGTAAAGGTTGTCGAGAATCAGGCGCGGCTGTGGCGCGGTGGTAAACAGGGTGCGAAACATGCGCAGGCTGAAAAAACCCAGCTTGCCCAGGCTTGAAATATATTCAATGACGGCGTTCATCTGTGCGTTGACGGCCATTTCTGCAAGTGATTCTGATGCATCATACCTTAAATCCGGTTCTCAGGCCATCTTTGCGGCCGCTTCCTCTCTGAAGAGTTCAGGCAGCATGGCTTCCTGACCAAAGAGATCCCGGCGCACATAGTCCTGAATCTCCTGCAGCGCCGGATGCAGATAGGCGTAGGGCAAATACGAAAGCACAGCTTGCGCACTGCCCAGCAGCAGGCGCATCAGGCCCTCATGATCAGGTTCGCGGCCCTGCAGCACCTCTTTTAAAATGACCTGGGTCTGCTGGGCATCCGCCAGGGGCGGAAAGCAGCGTTCGTAGAGTTTCTGCGCCAATAGATCAATCTGATCTTCTGACAGGGGGCGCTGGTGCAGGCAGGCCTGGCTCAGCGAAAACAAGGCCCGCATGGTTTCGGGATGGTGCTGATAGGTCTGGGCCAGGTTCAGCAGCTGGCCGGTGGCCCCCGGCGGCAGGGCCTGCTGTTGCTGCCAGACCTCCAGCAGGTTGATCAGTTCGCGGTCTTCGAGCAGGGGCGGCTGATCCAGCACCCAGTTGCGCAAGGGCAAAGGCAGGGGGTCAAAGCTGTAGGCCAGCAGGCTGAGCAGCTCTTCTTTGCGGGCGGCATCCGGCGGTGATTGCACAAAGAGATCCTGCATGATGCCATACAGCGGCAGCTGCTGACCGCGCTGGCGCTCCTGCCGGGGCCAGCCGGCATAAAAATGGGGCGGAAAGAGCTTCAGAATCAGCGTGTACTCTTCAGGCTCCAGCCCGACCAGACGGTGCTGATCGAGTAACTGGCGCTGACCGTCCAGCAAAGCATTCAGCAGGTCCTGCAGAATATGCCGCACCTGATGCGGCAGTTTTTGGCCGCTGTTGAGAATGGTGTTGACCAGGTGCTGAATCTCTTCATAGTTCAGCGGGCGCTCCTGGGTGCTGACCGATGGGGCAGCAGCGGCCCAGCCCAGCCGCACACTGCCTTCATCTGAATCACCTGACGCGGTCAGTTCCGGCAGGGGAATCTCTTCGTTATCGCTGGAAATCTCGCCCTCGCCGCCGTCGCCTTCAGCCCCTTCAGCCTGCTCGCTGCCGGCTTCCTGACCATTGCTGTGGCCTTCCTGTTCGCTGATGCCTGACTCTTCGTGTTTGAGGCTTTCTTCCCGGAGCTGGTCTTCGTAGTATTCGTCCAGCGTTTCATCGCGCCATTCCAGCTCCAGCTCCAGCTCCTGCTCAAGTTCGGCCTCCTGGGCTTCTTCCTGCAGGTCTTCATCCAGCGCGCTTTTTTGCAGCTGCGTGTCGTTGGCTTTTTCGTCAAGCGGCGGGTTCATTGGCAGATAGAGTGGCGCGGCGGCAGGGTCTGTGGCTGCGCCAGGGCGCTGGGCCGGTGCATCGTGCTGCACACGGGCCAGAATATCCTGAAAACCGCTGGCTTCAGCAGCGGCGGTGTTCAGGGTGGTGCTCAGCGGGCTCAGCGGAAGGGGGCGCGGTTCAATCTGCATATCAGCTATTATAATCGCTCAGGCACCATTGCCGCCAGATCTGACGGTAGCTGGCCTGCTGTTCGGCGGCATGCTGTTCAATCTGCCCAATCGGTGAAGCCAGCAGCATGGGGCGCAGCTGCTGACGCCAGGTGTTCAGCTGCGCCGGCTGACGGGCTGCCTGCTGCCCCAGGGCCAGCCAGTGCTCAGGGCTGTCGGCCAGCCAGGCGCTGGCGGTGCCGACCTGCTGATGCATACACTGGGCCAGGCGGCGGCTGTCGCGCAGGCTCAGCACGGGCACGCCCATCCAGAAAGCGTCACAGGTGCTGAGCGCACCGGCATAAGGAAAGCTGTCCAGCAGGATGTCGCAGCGCTTTAAAAAGGCCAGCTGCCCCTGCAGGCTGCCGTCACCGCTTTCAAAGTGAATCTGCCGGCGCTGGCAGCCCGCCGCCGTCAGGCTTTGCAGAATGGCTTCGCAGCTGGGCGGATCGGCATACAGCGGGGATTTTAAGTGCAGCTGGGCTTCAGGCAGGCGGGCCAGCAGCTGGCCCCAGAGCTGCAGCACTTCGGCATTGAGCTTGTTGGCTGAAGCCAGCGCGCCAAAGCTGATAAAGCCATTGTGCAGGCAGGGCGGTGCAACGGGCTCAGGGCTCTCTGGCGGGGCTTGCCAGCCGATAAAGCTGGGCAAATAATGGGTCTGTTCCAGATAGGCTGTGCACATTTCCGGGGGGCTGAGGAGCTTGTCACTCCAGCGCCAGCTGACTTCGGGCAGGCCGCTGCTGAAAGGGGGATTGGTGGCCGCGCTGATTTGCAATGGGGCGGGCCGGCAGCGCAGGGCGTCCAGGCGCAGCGGGTTAAACAGGCCGCTGAGATCTACCAGAATATCGATGGCGTCGGCGTGGATCTGGCGGCAAAATTGCTCGGTATCCCAGTCTTTGCTATGGTGTACCTGCTTCAGGGCACGCGGCCGCGCGGGCATTTCACCTGACTGTGCGTCGTCGGCATAAACCGTCACGGTATAGTTCGAGGCATCATAAAAAGCCAGCAGGGGCCAGAAGATGCGCTGCGCCACGGGTGAGAACCATTCGTTGCTGACCCAGCCGATGTGCAGCGGGCGCTCGGCCTTTCTGGACGGCAGATGCAGGGCGGGGGGCTGACTGGCCGGAAAGCTCTGGCCCCAGCGCGCCAGCAGGGCGTTGATTTCAGCCTGTGTACAATCGGGCTGGGCAAAACGATTGAGCAGATAATAGCTGGCCCAGATACAACGCAGGCGCTGAAAGTGTTCAGGGTCAAACAGATGCTTCTGGGGTAGCTGGCCGGGCCAGTCCGGGTGCAGCAGATCCTGCAGCAGGGCTTGCAGGGTGGTGTGATCACCGCGCAGCAGCAAGGCGCGCACCAGCGACTCCCAGGCGCTGAGGCAATCGGGTCGCAGACGGCTGGCCTGGGCCAGGCTCTGAATGGCGGCTGTCAGCTGGCTTTGTTGCAACTGCAGCTGCCCCAGGACCAGCCAGGCCTCCCAGCTCTGAGGCTCAGCCCTGAGTGCGGCCTCAAAAGCTGAGATCGCCTGACGGGGCTGCTGATCCAGTCGGGCCAGCATGCCCCGGGCAAAGTGGGTCCAGGCGTGGGCTGGATCGATTTGCTGCAGGCTGCTCAGGGCAGCGTTCAGTGCGGCCCGGTCGGCTGCTTGCCAGGCGGCCTCAAAGGCCTGCATGGCCTGCTGCAGGGCCTGGCTGGCCTCAGAGGTCAAAGCGGATAAAGGCCTCCAGCAGCGGGCCGTTGAGGTTGCTGTAAAAACGCCAGCCGCCGTCGAGGCCGATCACAAATTCGGGGGTAGCCTGCCAGTGCAGGCCCAGCAGACCGGTCACACCGCCGCCGGCGTCGTCTTCGCCAAAAGCGCCGCCGACCCGGCCCGCCAGGGCAAAGATCAGCTGGCGCATGTACCATTTTTGCTGCAGGCCCAGCTCTCCCAGAATCAGGCCGTTATAATAACCGCCGGTCAGGCTGAAATAGAGTTCAGAAACATCAAAAGCCGGTCCGATGTTAAAGTCCAGATCCAGGGCGCCGCCACCGCCTAAAATATCGCCATTGCTGCTCAGGCCGCCGCGCAGATTGATGCCAAAGCCGGCCTTGGGGTATTCCACCACCTGGTCGCCCAGCTCAAAGTCGCGCCCCACAATAATCGGCTGCGAAAAGACGTGATCTTCGGCCCGGTCGCGCACCTTGACCCAGCCAATTTCGCGGGGGTCTTTGCCCTGCACGTATTCCATGATCTTGTAGCTGGCGTCGCGGTCAATGCCCAGAGACTTGACGCTCTCACCTTCGCTCAGGGTGATTTTGACCCGGTCCCGCTGCATGTCAGCCTCGGCCACCTCGGCCCGGATCAGAAAGGCGTCCAGCCGCTGCACGCTGCTGATTACCCCGCCATAACCCACGGATTTAACCGCACTGCTCATCATATAGACATAGGGGTTCTGGGCTTCAACCTGCTGCATCAGACGGTTGAGCGCCGCATTCTGACGCAGGACTTTAAACACCCGCTCACGCTCTGAGCTGGAAAGGCTTTTGCTCAGATCAATCGGATCTTCGGGCGTGCTGGCGCGGGCTGCCGCCGCCTGAATATCCCGGAAGGGGATGCTCATCACGTCTTTACGTTTGACGCTCCAGCTGTTCTCGACCGTGTCATAGAGACGGGGCTGGCGGCCTTCGAGATTGTAGAGGCGCATCTCCAGGCTGACGTCGTTTTCGGCGTGCAGGGTCCAGGCGGCACTCTGCGGATCGCGGCTGTTGCTGGGGTAAGGGCCGTCCAGTTCAATTTTGTCAAAGGTCCAGCGGGGCACAAACACATAAGCGGCTTTGGCAATGCGCTGGGTCTCACTCCAGCTGACCACCGTATCACCAAAGCGGGCGTCTTCCTGACCGCGCCCGGCGGCCAGCTCACCAGCCCGCTCCTGCTGCAGGCTTTGTACCTGGCGCAAAAACTGCATCAGGTCAAGGTTCAGGGCGTTGCTGGCCAGGTGATAGTCAAAGCGGGGAAAGTCGGACTGAAAAGCTTCTGCCAGCTTGCTGTTCAGCGGAAAATCCTGCGGGTAAAAAAAGGAAATGTACTTGCGGCTGTAGCGCTGGATTTCAGCGCTGTCAGCCGGGGCCTGGGCCAGGACGGGCAGGCTGGCACCGGCCAGCAGGGTACAGGCCAGAGCCAGACGGGGAAGCAGTCGCAGTTTCATCAAAAAGCACCTCGGGTTTAAACTGCTTCAGTTTACCACGCAGTCGGACTCAGGAAATGCCCGCTTTCCAGTCCAGATGGTAGAGATCGGTGCGCCGATCCATCAGATTGTGCACGCTGCCGTTAAAGTGCAGCTCTTTGAGCAGATCCAGATTGACGTCGGCAATCAGGGTCATTTCGGTGTTGGGCGTGGCCTCGGTGACCACCCCATTGAGAGGGAAGGCAAAGTCGCAGGGTGAAAAGACCCCGGACTGGGCGTACTGAATATCCATGTGCTGCACGCGTGGCAGATTGCCTACACAACCGGCAATGGCGACATAGCATTCGTTTTCAATGGCGCGGGCCTGGGCACAGTGGCGCACCCGGTTATAGCCGTTCTGGGTATCGGTTAAAAAGGGCACAAACAGAATCTGCATGCCCTCCATGGCCAGCAGGCGCGCCAGCTCCGGGAATTCGGAGTCATAGCAGATCAGAATGCCGATCTTACCAGCGTCGGTGTCAAAGACCCGTACCTTGTCGCCGCCCACCATGCCCCAGGCATAGGCTTCACTGGGGGTGATATGGATTTTGCTGAAGGATTCCCAGCTACCGTCGCGCCGGCAGAGATAGCCCACGTTCAGCAGTTTATCCCCGTTGATATAGGGCATGCTGCCGCTGATAATATTGACGTTATAACTCACGGCCAGATCAATAAAGCGGTTGCGCAGGGGCTCGGTGTACTCCGCCAGCAGGCGGATGGCTTCTGACTCATGCTTGTCGTTGAACTGGGCCATCAGCGGCGCGTTAAAGAACTCAGGGAAGAGAATAAAATCGCACTCATAATCCGAGACGACGTCCACAAAGAACTCCACGTTTTCCATCAGCCCTTCGAGGGAGCTGACCGTTCGCATCTGCCACTGTACCAGGCCGATGCGCACATCGGCTTTGGGGGTGTTGATCAGGCTTTCTTCGGTTTCGTAATAAATATTGTTCCACTCAATCAGGGTGGCGTAGCCTTTGGACTCACTGTCAAAACTGAGGTAGTTCGACAAAAACTTTTTGACATGAAAGTCATTGGCCAGCTGAAAGGTCAGAATCGGATCGTACAACTCGCGGTTGCGCACCTTCTGAATATACTGTTTGGGTGTCATTTCAGCCGCGTGCTCGGCATAGCCGGGCATGCGCCCACCGGCCACAATCGAGCGCAGGCCCAGGTTTTCGCAGAGCTCTTTGCGGGCGTCGTACAGTCGCCGACCCAGGCGCATGCCCCGGTAGTCAGGGTCTACAAAGACATCAATGCCGTAGAGCACGTCGCCATTGGGATTGTGGGTATTAAAGCGATAGTTGTCGGTAATTTGTTCGTAGCTGTGGTCGTCGCCAAACTTTTTGTAATCCACGATCAGCGACAGAGCACAGGCCACGATGGTGCCATTGACCTCAATGCCCAGCTGCCCTTCAGGAAACTTGACCAGCAGGCTTTCGATCTGGTTTTTTTTCCAGGGCTGGCCGCCAATGGTACGATAGGCTTTGCGCATCACGGCCACGAGGTCGTCGTAGTCCTCCATCACCAGGTTGCGCAAAACAATTTTTTGATCGTGTACCATGCCGTTGCTCCTTAGGGTCAGATATCTGCGTGAAGCTTCAGCTTAACAAGTCTGACAGGTCAGAGCCAAGCAGATAACTGGCTGAGCCGGTCGGCTGCTCAGGGGGCCAGGGATTGCTGGACGGCCACAACGTCTTCAGGCGTCAGCAGTCCCATCTGCTGCAGAATCACGGCGGCCTCCACGCTGCTGCGCGTCAGGTGCACGTTCTGGTAGCGCGGGTCCTGGGCTGAGGCCTGGGTGACGTTGTTGATAAAAATCCCCCGCACGCGTCCGGGAAACTCAGCGGCAATCTGCTGATAAATTTCAGCGTCGGCTTCACTGCTGTCGCCAAACAGCAAAAAGGGGCGACCGGGATGGCGGGTCAGGGTATCGCGCAGGCTGCGCAGCTTATACTCGGTCTGGATCAGCGGATTGTCGGAATCGGCGCCAAAGCCCCATTTTTTGAGGGTCACCGCACCCTGCGGAAAGCGCTGATGATCCAGAAAGGTGTAAATCTGACGCGAAAAATTGAGCGGGCTGCCGCTCAGATAAAAGATATCGCCATCATTGCTCTGGCCGTCGATGCGGGCCTCCAGACGCTGGTAAAGCACGGGCATGCCGGCAATGGGCCGGGCCTCAAAAGGGCTCTGAAAAAACAGCTTGCGGGCAGCGTCCAGTTTGTTGCTGACATTGCTGAATTTGAGGGTGTCGTCAATATCAGAAATCACGGCCAGACTCTGATCCTGACTGGCATGAATACTCAGGACTTCGCTGCTGGGCGTGGCGGTGTAGGGCTGACCACCGGCCATTTCGGCATTCAGCCTGTGCAGACCGGGTGTCAGGGGGCCAAAGTTGGGGGTGCTGAGGCGAATCATGCCTTCTTTGTCTGAAACGCCGTACACGGCCTGGCCGTTGAGGTTAAATCGCACCTTGACACCAGGCACCTCATAGACCGTGATGCCGTTGAGGTTGCGAAGAATCGTGCGCCAGCGGGACTCGTCGGGCTGGGGAGCTTCACCCTGGTATTCGATCACGCGGGCTTGAATCACGACATTTTCGGCGGTGCCAGAACTGCGAAACAGACGGATATCCAGACGTTTGGCGTTGGGCAGGGGCGGGGCCTCGGGCGGGAGCGTGCTGGCGGGCAGCTGACCAGAAGCACGCAGCCCGTTCAGCCCCTGCTGGCCTGACACGATGGCCGGGTTGAGGGGCAATTGCTGTGCGCCACAAGCGCTGACGGTCAGCAGTGCAAGGGCTGGGATCAGGTTAAAAGCAGATTTAAGCGGCATGGTTTCCTCTGTATGAATGATGCAGGCGCAGATAACTTCTTTATTGTAGCGCTTGAACAGAATATTTTTGCGGATTTTTTGCTTTGTATTTAAAAAACAAATGTTATTACTCAATGTTCATAGCTTTTGCCTGACATGATCGCTGAAAGCAAAGAAAGAAGACCTTTTTAGAATGGTGTATATTTTGAATAACAACAAACAAAATAAAAACCATACAAAAAGGTCTGAAGCCAAGCTACCATGTACTCCTTTTCTTGTATACCCCCTGAAATCAGAAAAAGCCTGGAAGGCTTACGTCATCAATTCCGGGCAAAGCATTTGCTCACGCTGTCCTGGCTGGTTTTTTTGCACATCATTTGTTTTGAAACCGCCAACCTTAAAACACTCCATAAACATGCTTCAAACATTGAATATAAAAGGCTTTTACAGTTTTTGCGCGCTAAATATTTACGCCCTCAGCTCTGGCTCAAATGGCTTGCCATGCGTCTCATAGATACATTGCCTCATGAAGATTTACACTTAAAAATCCTTGTGGACACAACGTTTCGGCTCAAGTGTTCGGTACGCAATCCAGGGATCAGCAGGGGTAAAA
>JACYMC010000082.1 GCA_015272195.1 Candidatus Sericytochromatia bacterium | reverse complement strand
AATCGTTTTTTGGCAGCCTGAAGACTGAGGGCTGTGGTAAAGTGTTTGCAAGTCGTTCAGAAGCTCGCCAGGCCATTTTTGAATACATTGAAGTATTCTACAATCGCCAACGTCTTCATTCAACGCTGGGCTATCTCAGCCCCGAACAGTTTGAACTGCAGAATGTCTCTTAACTGTGTGTCCACTAAATCAGGTAAAGGTCATTACCAACAGAAAGCGTTAGAACTAGATTTATTTTAAAGGAGGCCCAGATGAATTCCCAGCGCTTATTACATGGTTTTATCCGGGAGGCAGCTGCTGGCCTGACACTGGTGCTGGTGTCTGCGATGCTGTTTTCTTTACGGCCCATAGCCTGGGCTGGGCAAGCCTTTGTTGCTTTTGATCTGTCCCACCAGGCGAAATCTCTTTTTAACGCATCTGAAGCCACACAGCTGATGCTTTCAGCAGCCCGTGCTTACAGAGCAGGTCAACAAAATACCCACCATGAAAGCCTGAGCAGGATCCAGTCTGCTGCAGCGCAGGGGCAGCCCATTGCAAAAGCACTCATGTGTCAGCGATTGGCTGAGGGCATCTGGATAGAAGCTGATGCAAGCAATATACAGACAGAGTGTACCCAGGCTTTTGATTCGCTGTTGCCTTTGGCTGGTGCCAATGACGCTTACGCCCAAAGCCTGCTGGCTTATCTGTATCAGCAAGGACTGGGTACAAACCAGGATCTTGAGCAAGCCCTGTTTTGGTTGGGCAAAGCCTTTTCGCAGGGCTTTGAGCTGGCTTCTGATATTTTGCTTTATGGTCGAAAAAACCTTCCGTCTTTGCAGGCCGAGGCTCTGCAAGGCAATGCAATGAGTACAGATTTCCTGATTTTTAATTATGAAAACGGCGCATTGGCTGAAAAAAATGAGGTTCTGCTTCAGTATTGGTTAGATCAGCTTGCACAGAAAGGCAGTCTGCAAGAACAGTTAAAATTGGCCACGAGATATGCTGATGGTCTGGCCTGGCCGGCCAATCAGGACAAGGCCTGGTTGTGGCTTCAGGAGGCGATGCAGGCAGGTCATGCCCAGGCGTTTGAGCATGCGGTGCGTTTTTATGAGGAAGGCAAATTACCGGCTGAGACTTACAGGGCCTTGCGTACCTGGCATCAGTCTTCTCAGGCTTTTCGAGGCACTTATAATGCTGAAGCACTCGACTGGCTGTTGATCTCAGCGACGGTAAAGCATGGTTATCAAGAGGCTTTTGCCAACCTATTGACGCAACTGCCTAAAGATCAATACAGGGAACTGGCGTTTCTGACCATTGAGTTTGGTCATTTAGACAGTCTGAAGCGTTTGTTGGATGCTGAGCGCAGCCTGCTGACAACAGCCGGCCCAGCCATGCTGATGGCGTCCCTTGAGAATCATCAGAACGGCACAGCTCAGTTTTTGCTTGAGGTGGGTGTAAAACCAGATACCATGGCCCTGCGAGAAGCCTTTCGCTCAAGTGATTTTGACATGATTTTTACTTTGTTAGCGCAGGGCGCGCCCGTTCATCAGCTGGATGAGCAGGGGCAACCGCCTTTCTTTGCTGCGGTTGGCCGCTCTGATCAGGCTGATCTGCAAAAACACTGGCGCGCGCTGCAAAAATACTTTGATTTAAATACGCAAAATACCCAGGGCGAAACGCTTTGGCATAAGGCATTCCAAAATCAGGCCTACACCCTTGTGCGTAAACTTCTGCCTCTGGTCAATCCTGAACTGCGAGATCAGTCGGGTCGTAATATGTCGGATTTGCTGAAACAACACTGGCTTGCCTATGCTCCGCGTGATCAGCACACTGTGTTCGAGCCGGTTTTGGACGCCGCAAAAATGGTGCATATGTTAACTGTTCTGGAGCGTTTGTCAAAGGAGCGTTTTAACTTACGTAAAAATCTGTATGCTGTACAAACCATGGTTTCTATATATCATGTGGATCACGGGATGTATCCGTCAGATCTTGCTGCGCTGAAACTAGCTGCCCAGCAGTCAGCGTCGCCCTATTGGCAGGATATCTGCAACCCCATCCGTGAACAGGCCGATTGTGCAAATGCGCTGCAGACAGGTCCGCTTTCACCCAATGCTGCTTATATTGGGCAGGTGATTTATACGCCCTTAAAAAATGTGGCGGGCCAGGTGCTTGATTATGAGCTTCGCGCCGTGGATCATCAGGGTAAATGGCTGCGTGCTGCAGAGCAGAGTCAGGATATGGTATTAAAGCCCTTTTAGCTTTTTTTGATTTGTGCCAGCGCAGCCAGGGCCCGCTGGCGGGCAAAGCTGTGATCAATGATGGGTGCCGGGTAGTTGCCGCCCAGCTGCACACCGGCCGCCTGCAGCACCAGCGGGGGGGCTTCCCAGGGTTCGTGCAGCCATTTGTCTGGCAAACCCGCCAGCTCGGGCACCCAGCGACGTACATACTGGCCCTGGGCGTCAAACTTCTGGCCCTGGGTGATGGGGTTAAAAATGCGGAAGTAGGGGGCGGCATCGGCACCGCAGCCGCCGGCCCACTGCCAGCCCAGGGTATTGCTGGCCAGATCGGCGTCCACCAGGGTGTCCCAGAACCAATCGGCCCCGCTTTGCCATGGCTGCAGCAGGTGCTTGGTCAAAAAGGAGGCCACGATCATGCGTACGCGGTTGTGCATCCAGCCCGTTCGCCAGAGCTGACGCATGCCGGCATCTACAATCGGGTAGCCGGTCAGGCCCTGTTGCCAGGCCTTGAGATCCTGCGGCTTATCGGCCCAGGGAAAGGCTTTAAACTGGGCGTTGAGGGGTTCGCGCGGAGTGTCAGGAAAGTGCCAGAGCACGTGATAGGCAAATTCACGCCAGCCAATTTCGTTTAAAAATATGCGGCGCCCTTCAGATTCGGGTTGCTGCATCGCTGCCTGCCAGATCTGACGCGGGCTGATTTCGCCAAAATGCAGATGGGGTGAAAGCTGTGATGTACCCGCCTGATCGGGCAGATCGCGCTGGCTGTGGTAGTGGGTCATCACCTTAAAAAAGGCCTGCAGCTTATCTGCGGCGGCTGCTTCGCCGACCTGCCAGTGGTTCATCATGCCCGTATCCCAGCGAATCGTGGGCAGCAGGCCCCAGTCTTCAGGCGGCAGGCTGGCGCTGCTGTGCTGGATCTGGGGGCCGGGAATCTGCTCCGGGGTCGCTAAAGGGGGCTGAAAATCAGCCAGCAGGGTCTGAGCATTGCGCCAGAAGGGCGTAAAGACTTTATAAGGGCCGCCTGTTTTGGTTTTGACCTGCCAGGGCTCCAGCAGCAGGCTGTGCTGAAAAGACCGAATGGCGATACCAGCTGCGCTCAGGGCCTGGTGCAGCTGTTTTTCGTGGCGGCGGGCAGCAGGGGTATAGTCATGCTGGCAGACAATCTGATCCAGCTGATAGTGCTGAACCAGGGTCTGGAGCTGTTGGGCTGTGTCGCCTGCGCAGACCAGCAAGCGATTGCCTCTGGCCTGCAGTGCGGCGTCCAGGGCCTGCAGGCTGTGGTGCAGCCAGACCTTGCTGGCGGCTCCTCGCTCGGCCAGCACCGCCGGGTCCAGAATATAGACCGGCAGCACAGGGCCCTGCTGCAGGGCAGCCACTAAAGCCGGATGATCGGCCAGACGCAGGTCTTGCCGGAACCAGAGCAGGCTGCCCCCCATGTTACTTGCGCCGGCCTTTGCCTGCCGCACCGCTGGCGGCTTTTTCGCGGGCTTCACGCTCTTTGTCGGTGGGCCAGCGGAACATCATTTCCAGTTTGTTGACGGCGTGCACGATCATCTGAACCTTTTGACCGGGTTCAGCATCACCGGGCACCATGCTGGTGTTAACCACCGGACCACTCAGACCAGACTTGCTTTCTGTGGCGCGCCAGCCGTCTTTTTTGGTGCGCTCTTCGAGCAGGGTGACTTCGTACCACTCACCGGCCTGAGGCAGACCGGCCAACTGGCGGTTGCGGCCTGGACCGCTTTCGGTGCGGGGCCGCCGACCGGGGCGCTCTGTCCAGTGGGTGGGTTCGGGCAGCGGCTCGCGCTCGGGTCTGCGGGGCCGCCGTTCGGGGCGTTCGCCTGCCGGGCGGGGTGCAAACTTACCGCCACCGGCGGGCTTTTCACGGCGGGGTCGGCGTTCTCGCTGGGTGTTGCTCTCGCCTTCACCCTGGGGCCGAGGCCGGCGCTCACGCCGTTCACGTCGTCCTTCACCCTCTGCGGTGGCGGGGGAGCTCAGATCCAGCACGGGCTCTTCAGGCTGGGCGCTGACCCTTGCTGCGATATCGGTGCGCAGGTGCTGGGCCAGTGCGCTCAGCAGGCGTTGGCTTTCGGCAAAGTCGGGCAGGCGGGAGGCCGGAAAGCCCACAAAGCGAACTGAAAGTGCCCCATCGCGGTGGCGCGCCAGGTGCAGACAGTAGGGGGCTGCGTGGCGATCTTCCACCGGTGCGGCGGCTTCAAAGCTGCCGTTCAGCGGCGGGGTCATGGCGCGGGGCAGACCCAGGGCTTTTTTCTCAACCTGGTGCTTGTGTTCTTGCATAAAGGTTTGCAGGCTTTCGCCCAGTTGATGCAGCACAAACCAGGGGTTTTTCCAGGGGGTGTGCATATCGGCCAGCTCAATACGCTGCATCAGGGCTGCAGACTGGGCCCGCTCGTCTTCAAAGCTCTGACGCAGGCCGCAGTGCTGACGCAGGCGGGCTGCGGCTTCAAGACAGCCGTCTTCGCTCAGGGGCAGCTCGGTATTGAGCTGTAGAGAGCCAAAGCCTTTGCGTTTGCGCTGGCCCAGGCCGCCATAGTGACAAAGCAGCCAGAGGGCGCTCTGGGCTGAAATCAGAATCTGTTCTGCCGACAGGCTAATGGCCTGACCTTTGTGTTGCCAGGTGACATCCTGCGCCTGAAAGCTGAGTTTCCAGCTGACTTCGGGTCCCACATAGTAGCGCTTGGCGTTTTCGCTGAAAAAACCATAGCCCAGATAAACCAGACCGGGTGAGCGGCGGCGGGCTTCCGCCGAAGGGAGCTGATGCAGCAGGTCTTCAGGCCGGTAGCGTCGGGCCTGGGTTTGTTCGTTGCTTTCGAGCTGCAGCTGCAGTCCGCCTTTGTGTTTGCTGCTGCCAAAGATGGCGCTTTCGAGGCTGCTGAGTTCACGGGGGCTTAAAAAGCCCGCGTGCAGGGTACGCCACCACCAGCGCAGCAGGCCTTTGAGCATGCCTGGCCGCAGGCGGCAGTCTTCCGGGCCCTGGCCGCTGCCCGCCATAAAGGCCGGGCTGACCAGGTGTACTTCGCCTTCCCATTGCGCGGGGGCGGGCGTGTGGCGGGTTTTCCAGCGGCCGTAGCCCAACTGACGGTAAGCGCCGAGGCCTTCGCTGGCCAGGGCTTCGTGCAGCCAGTTTTCGACCTGATCCAGCAAGGCGCTGTGATCGGGGCGACGGGCCGAAAAGGCAAAGTCAAAACGGGCACCCGGTTTCAGACTTAAAAAGCAGGCGGCTTCGGGTGTCTGCCAGTCGCCAGGGGCTTCCTGGTTCTGATAATAAGCCGGGTGGTGATTGGTCATTTGTTCCACACTCAGAGCGGGCCACTGGGCCGGCCAGGCGTCGTGAAAAACGACTTCTCCTTCCTGGCTGGCGCTGCCAAAAATCTGTTGCAGGGTCTGGCTGGCTGCACTTGCATCGGCTTGCATCGGTAGCCAGTGGGTTTCAGCAAACTGGCGTAGGGCGCCCTTGATATCCTGAGCCTGAATCTGAGGGAAGCCAAACAGCGGGTGCAGATCCAGCCCCAGCGCACTGAGGGGATGTTCGGTGGCAAAGACCACGGGGCTCTGGCTGCTCAGGGCCACCTGGCGGGCCTGACTGCTCTGCAGCACTGCGTCGCGCTCGGCCTTCTGGCTTTGCCAGACATTTTGCAGGGCTTTGTCGTGTGACATCAGGTGCGCAACCTTTTGCAGGATGCGTTTTTTTTGCTCCAGGGTAAAGGCATATTGCAGCTGCTTGTCTTGCATGCGCAGCAGCACGGCATATTTACCCATTACCAGACCGGGATGATTGACGCCATACTTTTTGGCCAGCTGACTGATTTCGACCGGCAGTGCAATAAAGCCAATGCTGCGCTGGGTGCGCTCAGTCGCAGGCTTGCGGCTTTTGCGCTCGCCCTGTTTTTTGCGGGCCGTTTCTTTGACTGGTGTGGTCTCCGCAGGGGCTTCTGCGCTGTCAGCATCAGGGGCTTCAGCAGCGCTCAGCGTTGATGCTGCCGGTGCGGTATCGACGGCGGGTGCCGCTGGTGGAGCAGATTCTGGCTCCAGCGCTTCAGCTGCTGGGGCGATGGCCTCTGTTGCGTTCAGTGCCTCAACTGGTGGTGGTGTGCTTGTTTCCGGGCTGGAGTCTGTCAGATGGGTGCTGGCTGCGGCTTCGGGTGTCGTGTCTTCAGCGTGTGCGTTTGAGAGTGAGGGGCTGACATCCGTCATGACTGGGATTTACTCCTGGTTTGGGATTGTTTTGCGTTTTGCTGGTCGAGCTGCAGAATCGCTTCAAGAAACTGCACGGCGGCATGGGTGGCTTTGACCAGGAATCGGCTGTCGCCATAGACCACGCTGTCGAGCAGGCTGCGGCTGTTGCGACCGCGAATCCGCTGGGCTTTAAAAATCCACTGGGAGAGGTCCCAGTAAACCCGTCGCTGGCTTTTGTTTTCGCTCTGGGCCTGCAGCAGGGCCAGTGCTGGCCCCAGACCCAGCAGGCGAATCTGCAGCAGCAGGGCTTCGCTGTCGGCCAGGTAGGCTTTATAAATACCGCTGCGGCCCTTCATGCGTTGCAGAACCTGTGCGGGTTTATACCCGCCACCGGGGGGCTTGCGGCGTTTTTCGGCCGCAGGTTTTGGCGTTGCCACTTCTGTGCTGGCTGCGCTTGCTGTTTCATCTGCGCCGGAAACGGGTTCGGCTGATGTTTCTGCTGAGCTTGTTGTGGGCGCTGAACCGGGTGATACTTCAACAGCAGCCGGTGTGCCTGTCGTTTCAGCTTCGGTCGGCTGGGGCTGGATATCAAAGGCGCGCTCCTGCAGTGGAGCATCGGTTTCAAGGATGGGCTGACACATGCTCAGGCGGCCTCCTGTTCGGTTGGGAGAGTTTCTTCATGGGTGCTGGTTTGCGTCTCCTGGCTTTCAGCGGTGTTGCCGGGTTGCAGGGTCTGTTCGGGAGCCTGATGCAGGCGGCAAAAGCCCTGACCGGTGCTGCGGTGCGAACCCAGCCAGATCTGCTGGGGCAGCACCTGCTCAAAACAGGGATTTTCGTGGCTGAAGAGGCTGTAGAGCCAGCTCTGGGCCGGCAGGCACTCCAGATGCTGTCGCAGTCCGCCGGGGCTGGCGTTATGATAAACCACCGGCGTCATGGCATGGCGGGCAAAGTGCAGCAGCAGGTGATCTGAAATAATGGCCAGACGCTTTAAGATCTCTGCAGGCAGTGCCAGGGTTTTTTGCAGCCAGTCTATCAGCTCTGTTGTGTCGGCCTTGTGCTGAAAAGCCAGTTCTTCAAAGATCAGCTCAGACTGCGCCAGCAGGGCGGGGTGATCGGCGCTGCAGATGGCGTCTGAACTGCCCAGCTGGGGAATTTTGGGCAGGACGTGCTCAGGGCATCGGGCAGCTAGTGTCTTGAGAATCTGGGGTGATGTGACCCAGGTAAAGACCCCGTGTGGGCAGCGCACCGGCAGCATCAACAGCTGGGCCGGGGTGCACTGCAGGCCAGCCGGAGCGTCGGGCGTACCAAAGAGGGCGACCTGCCCGGGATCGTTCTGGGCTGCGCTCTTCCAGTCATCCGCCGTCTGGTACTGGGGGTAGAGGGCGTCACGCATTTGTTTGCGCAGGGCCCCCATCAGGGTGGTGGACCGGATCAGCGGCAGGCCGGTATCGGCGTCGCGCAGCAGCCGGTGGGGCTGATCTGACTGGCCATTGTGAGTGGGGGCCAGGGTCTGAATCAGCATAAGACGGTGATAGGACATCTTGAGCTTACCTTCATATTGATTACTTTGAGCGCACTCAGTTTAACACGTTTCCAGCATAGCCCCGGACGAAAGCGGGTGTGGAGTGTATAATGATTCAAAATCTCAGGAGAAGTGTATGCATCAAGGTTATTATCGTTGGCCCACAATACACCAGGGACAGATCGTCTTCGGCGCTGAGGACGATCTCTGGAAAGTCAATCTTTCAGGTGGTGCTGCTGTCCGCTTAAGCGCCAATCTCGGTCAAATTGCCAATCCGCGTCTCTCGCCGGACGGTCAGTGGATTGCCTATACAGGCTCTGATGAAGGCCATCCAGAGGTCTATGTCATGCCCGCCAGCGGCGGCGTGCCCCGCCGCCTGAGCTATTTTGGCACCAGTGTGACCCGTGTGGTGGGCTGGCGACCCGATGGTCAGGCCGTGATCTGCTCCAGCAGCGCGCGTCAGCACATCCGTCGCAGTGTTGAACTCTTTGAAGTGCCCTTCAATGGCGGCGAAGCGACCGCGCTGGGTTATGGTATGGCCCACCATATCAGCTACGGTCCCGGCGGCCGGTCCGTGATTGGCCGTCACACCTGGGACGGGGCCCGCTGGAAGCGCTACAAGGGTGGCACCAAAGGGGTGATGTGGGTAGACCCTGACGGTCAGGGCAACTTTCAGCCCCTGCTGCATGAGCTGCAGGGCCAGGTGTCCACACCGCTCTGGATTGATGAACGCATCTTCTTTGTGGCCGATCACGAAGGCAGTGGCAATCTTTACTCCTGTCTGCCGGACGGCAGTGATCTCAAGCGTCATACGGATCATGAAGACTTTTATGTGCGCTTCCCCGATCACCACAACGGCGTGATTGTCTATCAGTGTGGTGGTGATCTTTATGCTTATACGATTGCAACCGATCAGAGCGAAAAAATTCAGATTGAATGGCACAGCCCGCAGGTGCAGCGCAGCCGCAAATTTGTTTCGGCCGGCAAATACCTCAACCAGTATACGCTTGATGCCGAAGGCCAGGCCTTGGGTTTGATCAGCCGGGGCAAAGCCTTTGTGATGCCCTGCTTTGACGGTGCCGTTCAGCAGCTGGGTGAGCGTCAGGGCGTACGCTACCGCACCCTGCACTATCTCTCAGACGGCAAGCGGGTGGCCCTGACTGGCGACGCTGCTGGCGAAGAAGCCGTTGAAGTGCACTGGCTGGACGGTTCCCAGCCGCCGGTGCGCATTGACGACCTGGCCCTGGGTCGGCCCGACTATGTGGCTGTATCGCCCTGCAGTGCCATGCTGGCCGTGGTCAATCACCGCCGCCAGCTGATGGTGATCGATCTTGATAAACACAGTACCCGCATTCTGGACGAGAGCCAGCACGGCGCAGAGCACGATGGCATCGGCATGCCGGGCTGGTCGCCCGACGGCCAGTGGCTGGTCTATTCTTTTGCCGGCCAGACCAATCTCTCACACCTGCGTCTCTGCCATGTTGAGAGCGGCTCTGTCCATGACATTACCACTCCGGTGATGCATGACTTTTCGCCCTGCTTTGACCCCGAGGGCAAATACGTTTATTTTATCTCCTCGCGGGAGTTTAACCCGGCCTACGACACCATGCAGTTTGCTCTGGGCTTTCCGTATGGTTCACGGCCCTATCTGATCACCCTGCAGGCCGATCTGCGCTCACCCTTTTTGCCTGACGCCGCCATGGTGATGGAGGGTGACAAAAAAGACGACAAGACCGACAGCGCGGCGGCTGACACAGAGACCAAAGCCGATAAAGAAGCCCCCAAACCCGTGCAGATTGACCTCAAAGGCATTCAGCAGCGCGTGGTGGCCTTTCCGGTCAAAGACGGCCGCTACCGCAAAATTCAGGCCCTGCCCGGCAAGGTGCTCTATACCACCTATCCGGTTTACGGCAGCCTCGACGAAAACTGGGCCGAAGGCAGCAAGGTCAGAGGCACCCTGAAAGCCTTTGATCTCAAAATCCGTGAAGAAGAAGTGCTGATAGACGGCATTGGCTCCTTTGGCCTCTCGCCCAAAGGCAAA
The DNA here is from genome assembly GCA_015272195.1 of Candidatus Sericytochromatia bacterium. Classification (GTDB taxonomy): domain Bacteria; phylum Cyanobacteriota; class Sericytochromatia; order UBA7694; family UBA7694; genus JACYMC01. The sequence continues at coordinate 5,498 of JACYMC010000082.1, read as the reverse complement.
AAGATGGCCGTCTGGCTTGACGGCAAGCTGCGCGTGCTCAAAGCCGGCGAAAAGCCCCCCGAAAAAGCCGACGCCAAACCCGGTCCCAAATCGGGCTGGATCGATCTGAACCGCGTGCGCCTGCAGGTCGACCCGGTGCAGGAATGGACCCAGATGTTTCATGACGCCTGGCGGCGCATGCGCGATCACTTCTGGACCGAGAACATGTCGGGTGTGGACTGGGCCGAAGTGCGCCAGCGCTATGCGCCGCTGCTCAACAAGGTGGCCTGCCGCTCAGAGTATGCCGATGTGATGTGGGAGGTTCAGGGCGAGCTGGGGACTTCTCACGCCTATGAAATGGGCGGCGACTACCGGCCCGAACCCAAATACAGCCAGGGCCATCTGGGCGCTGACTTTGTCTGGGATGAAGCCGCCGGCGGCTACCGCATCAGCCGTCTGGTGCGCGGTGATTTTTGGGACGCCCGCTTTGGCGGCCCGCTCTGCCAGCCGGGCCTGAATCTGGCTGAAGGCGATGTGTTGACTGCTGTCAACGGCCAGGCCCTGAGTGCTGAGCTGACCCCCAGCGCGGCCCTGCTGAACCAGGCCAAAGCCGACGTGCTGCTGACCTTTGGCGGCGATCAGCCTCGCACCGTGCAGGTCCGGGCCCTCGACACCGATGCGCCGGCCCGCTATCGTGACTGGGTCGAGGCCAATCGTCGTTATGTGCACGAACAATCCAATGGCCAGGTCGGTTATGTACATATCCCCGATATGGGCCCCCATGGTTTTGCGGAGTTTCACCGCTATTATCTGGTGGAGTGTCAGCGCCCGGCCCTGCTGGTGGATGTGCGCTTCAATGGTGGCGGCCATGTTTCACAGCTGCTGCTCGACAAGCTGGCCCGCAAGCGCCTGGGTTACGACATCCCCCGTTGGGGTGAGCCGGAACCCTACCCCTCTTATGCCGTCCTTGGGCCGATTCTGGCCCTCACGGACGAAAACGCGGGTTCAGACGGCGATATCTTCAGCCATGCCTTTAAGATGCTTAAGCTGGGCCCCCTGGTCGGCAAACGCACCTGGGGCGGGGTGATTGGTATCAACGGCCAGGGCCGCCTGGCTGATGGCAGTGTCACCACCCAGCCTGAGTATTCCTTCTGGTTCCACGATGTGGGCTGGGGTGTTGAAAACTATGGAACCGATCCGGATATTGAGGTGGATTATGCGCCGCATCACTACAAGCGGGGTGAAGATCCCCAGCTGGATCGGGCCCTGGCCGAGCTGGATGCGCTGCTGAAAGCCAATCCGCCCCAGGTGCCCGACTTTTCACACCGTCCCAATCTGAAGCGGCCCCCGCTGCCCCCGCGCTGATTGAGCCTGCAGCACTGGCATCGCCGCCCGGAAAGTGATTGGCCGCCCCCCTGTAACGGTGCGGCCGGAAGACTTTTCGGGCGGTGAGCATTTGGCCCTCAGCTGTACCCAGACCTCTCTGAGCGCCAAAGACCAGAAAACCCTGGTTCAGTCCCGGTGTGAAGCCTTGCCACATTTTAAAAGCGTGCGGGTCGTGTGGTTTTTTTTCGCGCGTGCCGCAAAATCTGTTTGAAGCGGCCTGTCAGATGCCCGCCCTGCGACAGCTTTACATTAAGTGGAGCGGTATTACTTCGCTGCTGCCGCTGGCCGCTCTGCCCCGGCTGACCCACCTGCATCTGGGCAGCTCTCCTTCGGCCGCCCCGCTGACCGTATTTGAACAGCTGCCGCATTTGCAGGCGCTGTCGCTGGAGAATATCCGGGCAGCAGCAGATCTCTCTTTTGTGCAGACCTTGCCCGGCTTGCGCAGCCCAGCAATTGCAGGCGACGGCAACAGGATCAAGCATCTGCCCCTAAAAAGCCTCGCTCCGCTGGTGGCGCTGCGGAAGCTTGAAGAACTGTCGCTGTCGGTGGTGCGCCTGGAGGACCCTTCTCTGGCCGTGCTCAGCCGTTTGCCCCGTCTGCACACACTCTGGCTCAGCAATCAGTTTTTATACACTGAAGTGGCGCGGCTGGCCGGGCTGCGTCCCGACATTGCCTGCGATCGCTTTGCAGCGGTGTCTGAGCCCGTCAGCGGCATTGGCTGCAAGCACTGCGGTCAGGGCGGACGCATGGTGATGCTGTGCGGCAAAGGCCAGCCCTGGGCCTGCAACGTCTGCCATCCCGAGCGGATTTCCAAGCATCACGTGCGCTTTGAGGCCATTCGTGAGGCCGCAGCAGCAGAGGCGGCTGCTCAGGCCTGAGAGGTCTGGTTGTCTTTGTTCATGTTGAGGTAGAGCAGCGAAAACAGACTCAGGCAGATCAGGATCACCACAGCATAGGCGCAGGCCAGACCGTATTCGCCGCGCACAAAGAAGGCCTTGAAGGCAAAGGTCGCGAGAATATCGGTGTGCGGGTTGTCCTGGGTCACCAGGTAGATGATATTGAACATATTAAAGGTCCAGACAATGCCCAGCAGCACGGTGACCATGGCCACTGGTTTGAGCATGGGCAGGGTCACGTTCCAGAATTGGTTCCACTTGCTGGCCCCGTCAATCTGGGCTGCTTCGTAAAGCTCTTCAGGAATGCCCTGGAGACCGCCCAGCAGGGTGATCATCATAAAGGGCACACCCAGCCAGATATTGGTGGTGATGACCGCAAACATGGCCCAGAACGAGTCCGAGAGCCAGGAAATGCGATCCAGGCCCAGCCCCACCAGAATATGGTTAAACAGGCCATAATCGCCGTTAAAGAGCCAGCGCCATGAAAAGGCCGTGATGTACGAGGGCACGGCCCAGGGGATCAGCAGCAAAGCCCGCCACCAGCCCTTGAGTTTCAGATGCTGGTTGAGAATCAAAGCCAGACCCAGGCCCAGCACAAAGTGAAAAAACACGTTGGCAAAGGTCCAGATCAGGGTCTGGCCAAAGACCTTCCAGAAGTCCTGGCTCTGAAAGACCTTGCGGTAGTTTTCAAGGCCCACAAACTTTGCGGTGGCCGGCTTCTGGGTGGTGGTGATCAGCACCGAGCCGTCGGCCTGCATTTCGGTCACTTTGAAAGTTTTGTCGTAGGCGTTGCGCTGGGTGATGTTCTGAAAGCTGAAGCTGATGCCCATAACCAGTGGCAAAAAGACCAGCAGCAGCATCATGCCAAAGCCCGGGAATAAAAACAGATAGGGGGTAGAGCGGTTAACGCGCAGCATGTTATTCCTCCGCCAGTAATTGCTGCCAGGCAGCTTCAACTTCTTTAAGGGCTGTTTCGGGCGTTTTTTCGCCCAGCAGGGCAGCCTGATAGGCTGGTTTGAGGTCAATAAAGATGGCGCCGGATTGCGGAATCACGGGGCGGGTGTTGGCTGCATCCAGCACGTGTTTGAAGGACTGAATCACGGGATTGGCTTTGACTTCAGGCAGTTGGTAGGTGCTCTCGCGGGTGGGCAGGAGATTGTTTTGCAGGGCAAAACGGGCCTGGTTTTCAGGCCGTGACAAAAAGTCCACCAGATCCCAGGTGGCAAAGAGCTTCTCGGTATTGGCTGCAATCACATAATTGTGACCGCCCACCGGTGAGCCATGACCGCCGCGCCCGGCGGGAATGCGGGCAATACCCAGGTTTTCGGGTTTGTTTTTAAAGGCAGGTCCGTCAAAGACATCGGCTGTGGACCAGGGGCCGTTGATAATCATACCGTACTGGCCGTTTTTAAAGCCAATCATCATATTGTCGTAGTCGTTGGCAAAGTCGACCGAGGGCGGCACGATCTGGTGTTTTGTGCGCAGGTCGATCAAAAACTGCAGCGCTTCAATGGCTTCAGGCTCTGCAATTTTGACCTTTAAACTTTCTGAGTCAATCAGATCACCGCCAAAGGCCCAGATAAAGGGCGTGAACCAGTAAGGGTCACCCCGGTAAAAGAAGCCGTATTGCTGGCCCGGACTGGTCAGCATTTTGCTCACTTCGACCAGTTCTTCGAGGGTTTTGGGTGGCTGGCCCACCATCTCGCGGTTATAGAACAGGGCCAGGCAGTCGGTCACCTGGGGTACACCCCAGATATGGTTCTGGTAACGGGCATAGGCCAGGGCCGCAGGCAAGAAGTCTGACGCTTTTTCTTCGGGCAAAAAGGCGTCCAGTGACATCAGGTAACCCAGCGAGGCCAGCTCAGTGGTCCAGGCGATTTCTGCCCTGAACAGGTCGGGTGCGTTATTGGCCTGGGCCACGGTTTTGTATTTGTTGAGGGCGTCAGAGAAAGGGACCTGCTGTAGTTGTACACTGATATGCGGGTATTCTTTATTAAAAGCCTGCAGCAAGGCTGTCAGGGTTTTTGTTTCTTCGTCATTAAAGGTATGCCAGAATGAAATGCTGACAGGATCGGTGCTGCGGCGGACCGTTTCCTGTGTGCTGCTGGCCTGTTCTGAGCCGGAGCGGCAGGCGCTCATGAACAGAATGATCAAAGTCAGGGTCAGAAAAAGATAAACGCGTTTCATAATCGACAACTATACTACGCTCTGGCGTGAAAAAAAAGGGCTGCGCAGCAAAAAATAGGCGCTGTGCTTAGGGTGCTGGCGCGCCATAGACAACCCAGGTGGCAAAGGTTTCTGAAACTTTAAGGTTCCGTGAGACATAATTGCCCGGAAAGGCTTTCACGTAGCGTAAAAAGGCTTGCAGGTCCTCCATGGTGGCCTGACCCATGACCTGGGTCAGGGGCAGATTGGCATAGGGACCTTCCTGAGCCGGCGGGATGGCACCTGCGCGCTGGGCGCACTCCTGAATCGCCCAGAGTGCCGCCTCAGAGGCCACGGGGTCAGCGACCATTTTGCTGACCTGATACTGACTGTTGGCATATTTGCTGAAGTCAAACAGCGGCTCGTCGTAGTTGTCTGTAAATGAAACGTTCAGTTCATACAGATCGACAAAGCTGACGGGCGGCTGAGTGGGTCCCTGCTGGGGGGGATAGGGTCCCATGGCAGGATCATAAGGCTGCCCACTCTGCTGGGCATAAGCTGGCAGAGGCTGTTGATAGGGCATGCCCAGCGGACTTTTTTGTTTAAGCTGATCCATAAAGCCTTTAAAGGCCAGATTAAAGGCTTCTTTGAATTCTTTTTGGACGGATTCCTGCACATCCAGCAGCATATCGGTATAGTGATTGAATTTTTCAACCAGAAAAGCCCATTTTTCGCGCAGCTTAATGTAAATCGAAAAGATAGGGCCCAGAGCCTGAGCCAGTGGATTCTGTGGAACCAGATGTGGCGGTGGATACTGAGGGGTATAGGCCTGTGGTGCCGGGCTGACGGGCTCGTACTGATGTGGTGAGTCATTGGCGTCTGTGGCAAACACATAGCCTTCTCCCAGCATATCGTTAAAGTAGTCTTTGACGGACTCTATTTTGCGTTTGCGTCGGGGAACCCCTGAATCAGGGGGTTCATGCTGGCTGCCATCATAATAGCCCTGCTGATTAGGGTCACCGTAGGCTTGCTGGTCATAATAACCCTGCTGATTGGGGTCCCCGTAGGCTTGCTGATCATAATAACCCTGCT
>JACYMC010000014.1 GCA_015272195.1 Candidatus Sericytochromatia bacterium | reverse complement strand
ATGAAGACAGCACCGCTAACGTAACCCATTGGGGTAAGCGTAGCTTGAGAATCCCCTTCCTTTAGGGAGGGGAGTATGTCAAGCGGGCCCTGGGCGGAGAAGACAAAGACTGGAAGGGCCGTCTGGTCGATGGCATTCTGAGCACGCCCAATCGCTTTCTGCAGACTGACGAAAAAGCCATGCTGCGCGCCAAAGGCTACACAGTAGTGGTTGACAACACAGCCACCACACAGGATATGAAACAGGCCCTCTACGATCCGCGCACGGCTGGCATGGTCTACCTGGGCCACGGGGGTGAAGGCGGGCTGGCGACTTATGGTCACGGCTGGATGGACCCCCAGGATGTCAACCCGGCCAGAGTCAGCCCCAATCTGCGCATGGCCTACTTTCAGGCCTGTCAGGTGGGCAAAGAGCAAGCCGCCTGGCAAGAGGCTCTGGGCCCCGAAACCGAGGTCTTCAGCTGGAGCCGCAACGCCACCAATCTGGACGTGATGCTGGCCAATGGCGGTCCCAATCTGTTCAGCCCGGTAGGTGCGGGGCTTGCCAATCCTTATCTCTGGATGGGTGAAACCCTCTCTCAGGCTATCAACAAAAACCTGGACTAAAGCTCAGACCACGCGCTGACCGTTTTTATAAACCTGCTCTACCAGATTAATACCAAAATGGTAGGGCAGGTAGTTGTGGTTGGGCGCATCCAACACCACCAGATCGGCCAGACGGCCCGGCGCAATCGCCCCGGACTGCTGACCGCGATCAATGGCAAAAGCCGCGTTACGGGTAATGCCTGCCAGGGCCTCCAGCGGCAGCATCTGCATCTGGGTCACGGCCAGATTCATCATAAACAGCTGAGACTCACAGCGACAGCCGCCAGGATTTAAATCGGTAGAAATAGCCACCGGCAAGTCCAGTTCACGCATCAGGGACGTATTGGCATAAGGCAGCCCCAGGTAAAACGACACGCCCGGCAATACGGTGGGAATGGTTCCGGCAGTTTTCATGGCCTGCAGGCTCTCGCGGGTGGCAAACTGCAAATGGTCGGCTGAAAAAGCCCCCAGCTCTGCTGCCAGCAAAGCGCCACCCGAAGCCGCCAGTTCGTCGGCGTGCACTTTGAGTTTCAGACCGTGCTGACGGGCCAGCTGCAAAATTTGACGGCTGTCTTCGACCGTAAAAAAGCCGTCTTCACAAAAGACATCACAAAACTCGGCCAGACCGGATTCAGCCACCACCGGAATCATGGCCAGCACTTCGGCCACATACTCAGCCATCGTGTGCTCCGGTGGCAGCGCATGCGCCCCCAGAAAGGTGGGAACCAGATCCATAGCGTGTTCGCGCTGCAAGACAGCCACGGCCTGAAGCTGCTTGAGCTCATCCTCTAGACGCAGACCGTAACCACTTTTGGCTTCAGCGGTGGTTGTGCCATGGGCCAGCATGCGATCCAGCCGCTGACGCCCCGAAGCCACCAACTCATCCAGACTGGCCGCACGGGTCTGCTGGACGGTGTAGTTGATGCCCCCTGCCATGCGCTGGCCTTTGGACACATTGCGGCTGCGCTCAATGCGCTTCACGAGCTCGTGCTCACGGCTACCGGCAAAGGTCAGATGGGTATGGGGATCCACAAAACCGGGCAAAACGGTTTTAGCGCTGAGATCCTGTTGCGGTATATCCTGCTGGGGCTGGTAGTCCTGCATCTGACCATACGCACTGATGCGGCCCGCTCGGATGCTGATCCAGGCATTGTGCAAGATCATCGCGTCTTTGAGATGTGAAGCCGAGAGCGGGCCGTTATAAGTTGGGGTATCAAAGGTGAGCAGCTCACCAATCTGAATCAGGTCCTGATCCATAAAGCGCTCCTTATTAAAAGAGTGTCAGAAGGAATGGCGCAGGCTGAGTGAAAGGGTGCCCTGATGACTTGTGAGCTGAATTTGCTCAAGCAAGCCAATCAAATTATCTTTTTCAAGCTGTTTATTATAAGCATCGGCCTGATTGTGCGCATCACGCACGTTCCAGAGATGATAACCCAGCAAAACGCTGGCAATCAGCACATTACCGAGAGTTGATGCCTCCGGAGGCCGATCAGCAAGCAGAGCAAAACCGGCAATGCTGCCCACAATCACCAGGGTTCCGCCACCCATAACCCAAAGACTGCGTTCATTATCGTTGCCCACATAAAGCTGCCCTAAACCAGGGTAAAGGGTTGAAAGCAGGGCCGCTCTTGCAGGGTCTGCTTTCATTTCACGCAAAGGTTCACCGCCACGGCGGTCAAGCTGCGCAAGCTGGGTTTGTTTGTCTTCCGGGTGCAGCTGGATTTCCTGGGCCTGGGCCAGCAGCGGGGTGCTGACAAGCAGACTGGTAAGCAAAGCTGCACAGAGTTTACTGTGCCATTTCATATTGTTCAGCATACCATAGCTTATGCGCGATGTTGAGAGGGGGAACAGCAAAAATCCCTGCCCTGAAAAACAGGGCAGGGATGTTAATGCGGGCAAATGCAATCGATCAGGATTTCAGCGGCACGCTTTCAGTGACCACAGGCCGCGAAGGGCGCTCATAGCGGCCATAAAGCTTTTTGACGCGATGATAGGTCAACAGCTGGTGCATGCCAAAGATCAGACTGCCGCCAATGGCCCAGCCCGCCACCCAGCGAATGGGGCCTGCCGGCAGGTAAAACCACAGAGCCGCAATCGGAATATTCAGCAAAGCCATTGGCAGCAGATACTTCCAGGCAAAGTTCAGAAGCAGATCTACGCGCAGGCGCGGTAAGGTGCCACGGAACCAGAAGAACACAAAAACGAGCACATAAGTCTTCAGCATAAACCAGAGCCAGCTCGGCAAAATGGCAAAGCCCAGCAAGGGCTCAAAGGGGTCCAGCCAGCCGCCAAAGAAGAAAGTAATGCTAAAGGCCGCAATCGCAAAAGCGCCAAGAAACTCGGCCATATAAAAGAGGCCAAACTTCATGCCGCTGTATTCGGTATGAAAACCCGCTACCAACTCAGACTCTGCTTCTGGCACGTCAAAGGGCGTACGATTGACTTCTGCCGCACCACTTAAGAAGAAGATTAAAAAGCCCAGAAAGCCCCAGGGTGTCAGCACAAACCAGCCGCCCTGCTGAGCCAGCACAATATCAAGCGTCGACATGCTGCCGGCCATCATCAGCACGGCCACCATCGAGAAGCCCAGGGGAATTTCGTAAGAAATGACCTGGGCCGCTGCGCGCAGCGAGCTGATCAGCGAATAGGCATTGCGCGAACTCCAGCCCGCCATCAGAATGGCGATGGTTTCGATGGAGGAAATGCTCATAATAAACAGGATCGCAATATTAAGATCCACCAGAATCATGTCTTTGCCAAAAGGCATCACGGCAAAGATCATCACGGCCGGAATCAGAATCACCATGGGCGCCAGACTGTGCAACAGCGGATCTACCGCCTTAGGAATGATGTCTTCTTTCATAAACATCTTGATGCCGTCAGCAAAGGGCTGCAAGGCCCCAAATTTACCGACTCGGTTGGGGCCATAACGCTTTTGCATACGGGCGACCACTTTGCGCTCCATCCAGGTCAAAAACAACATGGTGGCTGGCGCAAAAACCAGAATGGCACTGATGCCAATCACCAGCGACAGCATGCCTTCATAGCGGGCATAAAGCTCTGCGGGCAGCAGAGCCTGGGGCAAAGCCAGGGCAGCCTGCTTCAGCATGACAAACAGTTGTTCAATCATTTCCATTCCAGGCCTCCTTTGCGCCAGGCATACGCCAGACCCACAATCAGCACGCCCAAAAAGATAAACATCTCCAGCAGAGCGATGGGTCCCAGCTTCTGGAAGTTAATCGCCCAGGGATACACATACAGAATTTCTATCGAAAAAATCAAAAAGGCCAGAGCAAAAAGATAATACTGAATATTGATCTGGTTCCAGGTATCTTTTTTGGGGTGCAGACCGCACTCATAGGTACTTTCTTTGCCATCATGCGCTTTGCGGGGCCGAAAGAAGAAGGCGCCGGCAATCGGCAAGGTCGCAAAAATGGTGGCAAAGATCATCAGAATGCCCAGGCTGCCCCAGGCAAGCTCTTGACTCATGCTTCGTCACTCGCTTTCGGTGAGGATTCATTCTCAGAGGAGGTCTCAGATACTTCAGCTGCAGCGTCAGCAGTCTCAGCTCCGTCAGCGGCTTTGGCGGCCTCGCGTTTGGCTTTGGCTTCAGCGGCCTTGGCCTTGGCGGCAGCAATGCGTGCCGCCCGCTCAGGGTCGTCAGCTTTGGCGGCTTTGGGCGCATCTGCTTCAGCAGCAGATGCAGCAGCCTTGGCCGCTTTGGCTTCCACTGCTTTTTTGGCGGCAGCTTCTTTTTTGGCAGCTTCTTTTTTGGCCTTGGCTTCAGCCTCAAGACGTCGGGCTTCTTCTTCAGCAGCATTGGCTTTGGGGTGCAGCTCAGCGTAGTATTCAGCCGGCACCAGCAAGCGCTCCATATCGTAGAGATAGCTTTCCTGACGGTTGCTGGTGGTATTGAGGTCAAACTTATGATCCATTTTAATGGCGTCAAAAGGGCAAAACTCTGAGCAGAGACCGCAGTTCATACACACTGAGGTATCGATATAAAAAGCTTCGGGTTTGGGCACGGGCTTTTTATTTTCGTCGGTTTCCTGCACAATCCAGATGCACTGGGGCGGGCAGACCTTGGCACAGATGCCGCAGGAAGTACAGCGAATGTCTTTTTCGCCGCTTTCCTGCTGATCATAAATCAGCATGGGCAAGACGCGAAAGCGCTCATAGGTCGCGCCAATGGGCAGCAGTTTTTCGGGGTATTCGACAGTCACCACACCATCGGCATGCGAGCGCAAAAGCCCGTTACTGCTGGCCCCTTTGCGGCGAAAGTCTTCGACATAGGTGCTCACAAAGGTTTTCAGCGTGTAAAGCAGGCCCTTGAGAACGGAGCTTCCGTAAACTTTCATCGATCCACTTCTCCCATGACAATATCCAGACTGCCCAGCACCACGACCACGTCGGCAACCTGATGGCCTTTGCACATTTTTTCGAGTGCGCCAAGGTTAATAAAGCTTGGTGAGCGCACGTGGTAACGATAGGGGTTACCACCCTTGCCGTCAGACACCACATAATAGCCCAGCTGGCCCTTGGGGCTTTCAACGCTGGCATAGGCCTGTCCGGCGGGCACCCGCATGTTCCACTGCTTTTTATCAATAATCTCCCCTTCAGGCAGATCCTTAATGGCCTGGCGCAGAATGCTGAGCGACTCATACATCTCACCCAGGCGCACCAGATAGCGGGCATAGACATCACCCCGCTGCTGGGTCACCACATTAAAATCAAAGCGGTCGTAGATCGAGTAGCCTTCCTGTTTGCGCACATCATAGGCCACCCCCGCAGAACGCAGCACGGGCCCGGAGCAGCTGTAGGCAATGGCTTCTTCGGCACTCAACACACCCAGACCCTGGGTGCGCTCCATGGCGATTTCGTTGGTGGTCAGAAAGCGGTCCAGCTCTTCAATCATGCGCGGCAGACGCTCAAAAACAAGGTGATTAAAGGGTTTATAGAATTCTTCGGGCAGGTCATAGGCCACGCCCCCAAAACGCATATAGTTACACATAATGCGGGCCCCGCTGACCATTTCAAACAGGTCCAGAATCATCTCACGTTCCTGAGAGGCATAGAGCATGGGGGTAAAAAACGCCCCCAGTTCGTTAAACAGAAATCCCTGACCCCAGAGATGACTGGAAATCCGGTTGAGTTCTGCCATAATCACCCGGATATACTCGGCCCGCTCTGGCACAGTGATGCCGGCCAGTTTTTCAACGGCCAGGGCATAACCGTGGTTATTGGCCATGGGGGTCAGGTAGTCGAGGCGATCGGTGTAAGGGAAGTTCATGATCCAGGAGTTGCGCTCCCCGATCTTTTCGTGGTTGCGGTGCAGGTAGCCCATAATGGGGTAAAGCCGTACAACGGTCTCACCATCCAGCAGCATTTTCATACGAAACACCCCGTGGGTACTGGGGTGATGGGGCCCCATATTGACTTCCATCAGGCTTTCGCTGAGATGGTCAATGGCTCCCAGGCTGGCCAGTTCAGGGTCGTCGTCGTTATACGGAAAGTCTTCCGGATCCCATTTTTCAGGGTACTTGACGTTGCGGCCCCAGATGTTTTTGTCTTCAGCAAAGGTATGCTGCCCTTCACGCCAGCGCGAAGGAAAAATCTTGGCCGGGGCTTCATAATAGGGCTCCAGATAATCTTTGCGCAAGGGAAAGCCTTCAAAGCCTTCCCACATCAGAATACGCCGCAAATGCGGGTGCCCTTCAAAGCGGATACCCATCATATCGTAGACTTCGCGTTCCTGAAAATCAGCGCCCGGCCAGATGGGCGTCAGCGAAGGCACGCTGGGTTTCAGTTTGTCGGTGCGCACGACCAGCGTGACGTCCGGCATCTCCTGCAGGGTTTTATGGGCACTGGTAAAGTTATAGACCACCTCAAAAGCATCCTCAAAATCCACGCTGGTGAGATTGGCTAAATAATTGAGCCCCATGTCTTTGAGCTTAAGCACCACATTGTGCAGCAGGCTGGCCGGGACAATCAGCGAGGAAGCTGTACTAACCTGAATTTCATGAAACTGATCCAGAACGACCTGCATACTGCTGTTAACGCTGGGGGGTGGCGCCATCTTTTTCTTTTTGAGCGCCAGCTTCTTTTTTTCAGCCTCGGTCATATCAGGCGTTTCTTCTTCAATGGGCTCAGGCACATAAGGCACATAAGGCGCAAAAGCAGGCATATAGGGCGGCAGTTCTGCCGGGGTTTCGGGTTGAATATTCTCAGCCTGGGCCTGCTTGATTTTTTCGATCTGACGCGGGTCCACCAGATCAGGGCCGAGCAGCGGTACGGGGCGCTCATCGTTGCCATCTTTGTGATACCAGCGGGTGGCGCGGTAATGCTGTTTGTCGATCTTTTCCTGCAGTTCAATCAGACCTGAGAGCAAAGCCTGGGGCGTGGGTGGGCAGCCGGTGATATACACATCCACCGGAATAAACTCATCAATCCCGGAGACCACGCTGTAGCCTTCCTTAAAAGGCCCCCCACCTGTCGAGCAGGCGCCCATCGAAATCACATATTTGGGCTCTGGCATCTGGTTATACAGACGCACAATCATGGGCACCATGCGCTTGGTAACGGTGCCAGACACAATCATCAGGTCAGCCTGGCGGGGAGAGGCGCGAAAAAGCTCCGCGCCAAAGCGAGCGACATCAAAGCGGGCACTGGCGGTGCAGATCATTTCGATGGCACAGCAGGCCAGGCCAAACTGCATCGGCCAGATAGACGAGCGTCTGCCCCAGTTATTGAGGGTATCCAGCACTTTATCAATCGAAGTAATGCTGACGTGGCGGCGGACTTCCTCTTCCAGGAACTGATCCGCGTTTTCCTGAACTAAGCGTAATTCTGTCATCTTCAGCTCTTTAGTTATTGGTTTTGCATTTGGGTCGCGACAAGGACTGGTGTCAGAAAATTCAGCTTCAGTGTAACACGAGTCAGGGGCTTTCGATGCGCTTGCGCTTTTATGTTATCTTGACTGACAAACGCAGGTTTTTTAACCCCCTGAGAGGTGTGTGATGTTCGATAAATTCTTAGCCCGTGTGGGCATTGGCAACGCCCGGGTCGAAACCCGTTTAAACGAGGCCAAAGTACAGCGTGGTAACTTTTTAAACGGTGACATCCGCTTGCGCGGTGGCAATGTCGATCAGGAGGTGCGCTGTATTTACCTGGATCTGCTCAGCAGCTACCGCGAGGAAGATCACACCGGGCGCCTGCAGCAACGGCAATTCAGCCTGCACCGCATGAATATCGACGAAAACTTCAGTCTGGCTGCAGGCGAAGAAATTGTTTTTGACTTTGAGCTGGAAGTACCCTGGATCAGCCCCGTCAGCTTTGGTCCCTTTGATGTCCGGCTGCGCACAGGTCTGGATATCGAAAAAGCCCTGGACCCCAAAAACAGTGATGTGATTGAAGTGCTGCCGGATCCCGCTACAGAACAGGTCATGCTGGCCTTTGAAGACCTTGGCTTTCAGCACCAGCCTGACAGCGGCCAGAGTGTGGCCATGCCCAACGATGTGGGCGTACCCTATGTCCAGATTTTTCTGATGGACGGTTTGCTGCGCGGCTACCCGGTCAGCCTGGATATCGTGGTGATGGCCCATGAAGCCGCAGCCGATTTTCAGGTAGAGCTGCCCGGCGCTGGCCGCATGCTGCGCTTCAGTGTGCCGCAAGAGACGCCCTTTGCTGCCGCTGATCTGCAAAATCTGCTGGAAGAACAGCTTGGGTAAAGCCCATGCCGTTAACAGAATCCCCCGGGCTGTGTTACTACTAAAAGTCAACCTTCAGAAGAATGCGTAAGCAGGTGACGCAAGAGGACAAAATTCAGGTGGGCTGGCGCGAGTGGCTGGCTTTGCCAGAGCTGGGCATCAGCTGGTTGGAAGCCAAAATCGATACGGGTGCCAAGACCTCTGCGCTGCATGCTTACACGCTGAACTATTTTGAATCAGACGTCCTGGCTTATGTCTCTTTTGATTTGCACCCAAACCGTCACGACACCAACCACAGCGTCGCCTGTCAGGCACAGGTCATTGACCAGCGCGTGGTCAGTGACTCCGGCGGGCACAAAGAAAAACGCTATGTGATTCGCACGCCGGTGCAAATAGCAGGTCAGCTCTGGCCTATCGAAATCACCCTGACCAACCGCGAAAACATGGCCTATCGGATGCTGCTTGGCCGGGAAGCCATGCGTGGACGCCTGATTGTAGACCCCCAGGCGGCTTATCTTCTGGGTCAGCCCCGTCTCAAGCCCAACATATATAAGGACACCCTATGAAAATCGCCATTCTTTCCCGTGAGCCCCACAATTATTCCACCACCCATCTGGTGAGTGCCGCCGAAGCGCGGGAGCACGAGATACATGTGATCAATCCGATGTATTGTTATATGAATATTACCTCCCACCGCCCGCAGGTTTTTTACCGCGGCGGCGAAAAGCTGGAAGGTTTTGACGCCATTATTCCCCGGCTGGGCGTTTCCACCACTTTTTACGGCGCTTCTGTCCTGCGCCAGTTTGAAGTCCAGGGGGTATACAGCCTCAACGAATCTGTAGCCATCATGCGTTCCCGTGACAAGCTGCGCTCCCTGCAACTGCTGGCCCGTAAAGGCATCGGCATGCCGGTCACCACCTTTGCCCATTCGCCCGATGCCATTGATCATATTCTCGAAATGGTCAAAGGCCCACCGGTGATCATCAAACTGATCGAGGGCACCCAGGGTCTCGGCGTGGTGCTGGCTGAGACCAAGCTGGCCGCCAAAAGCGTGATTGAGGCTTTTCAAGGCCTCAAGGTCAATATTCTGGTGCAGGAGTTTATTAAAGAAGCTGAGGGCACAGACATTCGCTGTTTTGTGGTCGGAGATAAAGTTGTGGCCTCCATGCTGCGCAAAGGTGGCGAAGGCGAGTTTCGCTCCAACGTGCACCGGGGTGGCTCCACCAGCAACATCAAAATCACGCCCGAAGAACGCTCCACCGCCGTCAGAGCCGCCCGGATTATGGGGCTGAACGTGGCGGGGGTAGATATTCTGCGTTCTGATCACGGCCCGCTGGTGATGGAGGTTAACTCTTCACCTGGTTTGGAAGGCATTGAAAAAGCGACCGGCAAAAATATTGCCGATCGCATTATTCAGTTCATTGAAAAGGACCTTCACAAAAATACGGGCAAAACCCGTGGCAAGGGTTAAGACTTAATCAGCCGCAGGCTGGGGAGCAGCTTCTTTGTCGCCGCCGGCAATTTTGGCAAAGAAGTCACCAATGGCACTGGCGGCCTTTTGGGCAGCGCCTGTGGCAAAGAGCACGCCACCGAGGGCCGCAGCGGCACCCACAGGTCCACCCAGCGCCACAGCGGTCAGGGTGCCTACAGCACCGCCGGCCAACAGCTGTTTGCCCATGTGTTTATTGTCTTTGGCCGCAGCGTCAATGGCTTTCACTGTCAGGGCCGCACCCGCTCCGACCGCAGCGCCTGCAACAGCACCAGGCGCACCGCCCAGCAGAGCACCCGCAGCGGCACCGGCCAGAATGGCGGAGCCGGTTTTGCCAAACATCACATCGCGAATGGACTTCAGATGGGATTTAACGGCATTTTCAGACTTTTGGGGTGCTTCTGTCTTTTGCACTTCCTGCGCAGCTGCATTTTGTGAAACCTGCATATTGGCCATGAAACAAATACCTCTTGTTTATTCTGTCTTGTTTTTTAAGTGTCTGTCTGTCTTGATAAAATCTTACCCGATTTGACCAAGACTTAATCTAATTTTGAAATCACCGGCTTCAGGAGCAGCTCTGATCGCAACTGGCTGTGTATCCCAGCGCACAGGCCCGTTCGAAATCGGCTAAAGCTGCGCTGCAACGCCCCAGTTGCTCACGGGCCAGCCCCCGATTGTGCAGCGCCTCAGACAGATCATCCTGCAGACGCAGGGCCTGAGTATAAGCTGTCTCAGCCTGTCCTGGCATCTTTTGTGCAAGCCAGTGATTGCCCTCAAAGAAAAAGGCCAGGGCATAAGCCGGATTCAGGCGCTGAGCCAGGCGAAAGTCAGCCAGCGCCTGTTCAGATTTTCCCAGATCAGCCCAGGCCAGCCCCCGATTGGCATGCAACAGTGCTGAGTCGGGCTGATACTTCAGGGCCTGATTGTAGTCTGCCATTGCATGGTCAGGGCGGCCAAGCTGCATATAGACCAACGCCCGGTTATTATAAAGTTCCATGGCGTCAGGCTTTAAAGCCAGCGCCGCTGTAAAATCTGCCAGGGCCTGCTCTGGCTGATCCAGACGCAGCCAGGCCTGGGCCCGGCCCTGCAACGCCAGAAACGAGGCTGGATTGTCTTTGAGCACATGGCTGTAGTCTGAAATGGCTTCACCGGGGCGATCATGCTCAAGGTAGATGCGGGCCCGCGTAAAATACTGGGCCGCATTGTCAAGATCTGCCGGCGTGGCATATTTTTGCTGCACCGGTGTGGGCGGCTGGCCCAGACGGTTTTGCAAAAAGGACATCAGAATCAGCAAAAGAATCGTGGCGGTGGTCAGACGGAGCGAAGGCGTACGCCAGAAAGGCCGGTTGCGTTCAGCACGCAGCTGCTCCAGCGCTTCCTGGGGTGAGGTGGGGCGACGCAGCACACAAAGTTCTCCCTTGGCATAAGCTAAAAACAGTATACTGTAGGCCAGCATGAAAACACCCATCAAAACCTATCTGTACTTTTCAGGCCTGCTGATTTTCAGCTGCAGCATGGTCGCCTTCCGGCTGCGCCAGACCCAGACGCCCTATTATGGCTTTCTGCTCTGGAACCTCTTTCTGGCCGTTCTGCCGCTGGGCATCAGTCACGTTTATCTGCTGACCCATAAGCGCTTGCCCTCACGCCTGTACTTACTGGCCAGCCTGACACTCTGGCTGCTGTTTTTTCCCAATGCGCCCTATATCATCACCGATTTAATGCATCTGGGTGAACTCAACCGCCAGATGCCCGACTGGTATGACCCCCTGATGCTTTTTGCCACAGCCACCTGTGGGCTCTGGGCCGGTTTTGTTTCGCTGCAGGAAGTCGAAGGCGTGCTCGAAAGCCACCTGCCACGATGGGGCGTGGCCCTGTTTACCTTTGGTGTCTGGTTTTTATCTGCTATCGGGATTTATCTGGGCCGGGTCCTGCGCTGGAACAGCTGGGACTTTTTTCGTCAGCCAGGTGCCGTTCTGCAGGATGTACTTGAACCCTTTTTAAGACCAGAAGCCTTTCCCCGCACCCTGGGCATGATCATTCTTTTTACGCTCTTTCTGTGGCTGATTTATGGCCACTGGAAAAGCCAGGCTGAAACAGAGCACCGGCCAGTCCATTGAGATTAATTTTGGTTAATTAAATAAAAATTCACCGTTATTTAACCTCAACACAAACAAAAACCCTTCAGAAAATCTGATTGAAATCTGCGTTTAATACATAATTAACAATTAGACTTCAATTTTAAAGGGTGAGGGATAAATAAAATGCAAATCAACAACACCATTCAAACACAAAGCATTCACCAGGTTGCCAAAGACAGCCGGCAAACCAAAACCCAGCAACCCACCGCAGCCGCTCCCCAATCCAGCCTGGCGCAGGATGTGGTCCAGCAGTCTGAAATCAAAAAAGGCTTGGTCCCCACACTCAAAGGCGGCGGCGCTGGCCTGCTGGCCGGCGGCGTGACCGGTATCGGTGCGGTGATCGCGATTGACAAAGCCACCAATATGGGCTCAGGTGCCTTGGCCCTGCTGGGGATTCCCATGGTGGGCGCCCCAGCAGCTGCTGTCGCAGGATCGGTGACCGTCAATCTGACCAACAGCAAAAGCAAAGGGGCATTAATTGGCGCAGGCATCGGTTCCGTTACCGCGCTGGGCGTGGGTGCAGCAACCGGCGGTCTCCGAGGCATTATCGGACCCGCACTGACCATCGGTACACTCTTTGGGGCACTGGGCGGCGCAACCGGCGCAGCTTTTGCTAAAAAAGACTAAAATCCAGCTCTTTTGATCTCCGGGCCGCTGAATTATCAACAGCGGCCCGGAGATTTTTTTGACCTGGACGCATCCTGCGCAAAAGTGACCCAGATTACTGAAAAAGTAAAGAAAAAGTAAATAACTTGTACTTAACCTTTGCAGACAAAAGCGCTACAATGGACGAGCAAAATTCACCAAGCAGAAAGAAGACCCCCATGCTGGACACCCAAGCCCTGGACGCAAGACCCGTTGAGACCGCTGATGAGACTGAAGAACCCCCACCTGCCCCCCACACCGATCACCCCGCTGCACACCTGAACAAAGACCCCTATAATCCCCAGTCCCGTGCGCCGTTTTTTGAAGCCGTGCGCGACTATACCCAAAAAGATATGGTGGCCTTTCATACCCCCGGCCATAAATACGGCCAGGGCATTGACCCGGAATTTCTGGCCCTGGCGGGACGCAACGTCTTTCGCATGGATCTCTGCGAGCTGCCTGAAGTCGACAACCTGCACGACCCGGAGCATGTACTCAAAGAAGCCATGGAGCTTGCGGCTCAGGCTTATGGCGCCGATCATACCTTCTTTCTGGTGAATGGCTCCACCTGCGGCAACAACACCATGGTGATGAGCGTTTGCGACCCTGGCGATAAAATCCTGATTCCGCGCAATGTACATAAGTCTGTGATCAGCGGCGTCCTGCTTTCAGGCGCTATTCCAGTGTATATCACCCCCACCTGGGACAAAGAGCTGGGCATTGACCACAATCTCACCCCCGAGGACGTGGAAGCGGCCCTGCAAGCCCACCCGGATGTCAAGGCCCTTTTTCTGGTCAATCCCACCTATTATGGTGTGACCTGCAATCTGCGTGAAATTGCCGCCATCTGCCACCGTCACGACAAACCCCTGCTGGTGGACGAAGCCCACGGGCCCCACCTGCACTTTCATGAGGGCTACCCGGTTTCAGCCGTGGATGCGGGAGCCGATATGGTGGTGCAGTCCACCCACAAGATCATTGCCGGCATGACCCAGACCTCCATGTTTCACGTCAACGAAGGCCGCGTGGATCTGACCCGCACACGCAAGGTGCTGCAGCTGCTGCAGAGCACCAGCCCCAACTATGTGCTGATGGCCTCTCTCGACGTGGCCCGCCGCCAGATGGCCCTGCAGGGGCACGAACTCCTGGAGCATGCACTGCAGCTGGCCGAATGGGCCCGCACAGAGCTGAACAAAATTCCCGGCCTCTACTGTTTTGGCAAAGAGCGGATCGGCTTTCCAGGTCTGTACAACATCGATCTGAGCAAAGTGACCATCAATGTATCGGGGCTGGGCATTTCGGGCTTTGATTGTCTCGACCTGCTCAACGAGCGCTATGGCATTCAATCAGAGATGGCCACCCTGACCAACGTGCTGCAGATTGTGACCTTTGGCAACACCCAGGCTGATATGGTGCGCCTGGTCGAGGCTATGCGCGATATTGCCCGCGAGATTCACACCCAGGGCGTGCCGCGCAAGCTCAAACCCCTCGTCCAGCAGATGGATTTGCCGGCCCTGCCGGAAGCAGTGCTCACCCCCCGCGAAGCCTTTTATGCCCAGACCGAGCGCGTGCCTTTTCAAAAGTCCGCCGGCCGGGTCTGTACGGAGATCATCTCCCCTTACCCACCCGGCATCCCGATTCTGGTGCCCGGTGAACGCATCACCCAGGAAATCGTGGACTATATTCAGCTGGTTTACCGCCACGGCGGCTTTATCAATGGTCCTGAGGATATCCGCCTGCACACCATCAAAGTGGTGGCCTGACACACCCGCATGCAAAAGGGCCTGGGGCAAAACCCCAGGCCCTTTTAAGTTTTAAAATCGCTTAAGCGTCAATATAAATCGCTTCGCGGGTCTGGCGCTCGGCAATAGCGTCGCCAATCGGATGCTCCGTCACGTGCTCAGGGGCCCGCAACTGTGACTGAATCTTCATCAGGGCTTCGAGAACAGCTTCAGGACGGGGCGGGCAGCCGGCCACATAAACATCCACCGGAATGATCTGATCAATGCCCTGCACGGTGCAGTAGTTGTTGTAAAAACCACCCGAACAGGCGCAGGCCCCCATGGAGATGACCCATTTGGGCTCGGGCATCTGATCGTAGATGCGCTTCAGAATCGGCGCCTGCTTGTAGTTAATGGTGCCGGCCACGATCAGCAGATCGGCCTGGCGGGGCGAAAAACGCACCACCTCAGCACCAAAGCGCGATACGTCAAAAACCGAGGAAACCGTACTCATGTACTCAATGGCACAGCAAGCCGTGCCAAACGGCAGGGGCCAGAGCGAGTTTTTACGCCCCCAGTCAAGAACGGCGTCAATTTTGGTGACCAGAAAACTGTCACCCTGTTGTGTATTCTGTGCTAATCCCATTTGAGCGCTCCTTTTTTCCAGATATAAACAAAGCCGGCCCCCAGAATGGCCAGGAAAACAAACATTTCAATCAGACCCACCAGGCCCAGCTGCTTGAAATTGACCGCCCAGGGGTAAAGAAACACGGCTTCCACATCAAAGATAATAAAAAGAATGGCCGTCAGATAAAATTTAATGGAGACCCGGTCATCTGCAGTACCAATCGTCTGCATGATCCCGGCTTCATAGGTGCTCCATTTGCCGGCGCTGTTGTTATCACTGTAGCTTCTGCCTCCCAGAAAATTGGAGACCACGATCAGAATGATCGGAATAATAAAAGCCAGTCCCAACAGGGCCGTCAGGGCGAGGGCGTTCTCAGACATGTTGACTCCAAAAAAATATCTAATGCTGCTTTTTAGTATAACGGACTGTACAGGTATTCTGGGCGCTTGCGCATCAGATTGTGCGGAAGAAAGCGTTCGGCCCCCCAAAGCCGCACCGCAAAAGCAGTGATTCAGAATGAACCGTTCTTCGCACTCCCTGAGTAGACTTGAGGGGATCGGCTGAGGTTTTTTTACACATGAAAGGGTCTCCTTGAGGCGATGGATTCAATAACCACAAAGAAATCATCTACAAAAGGAGACCCTATACCAATGGATACAAAAAAAA
>JACYMC010000120.1 GCA_015272195.1 Candidatus Sericytochromatia bacterium | reverse complement strand
ACAAATTGGCTTGAAAACATGATGATTGCTGCATCTTTGGGAGGATGGTCGCGGGCAAAATGACTTTACCAACAGAAAGCGTTAGAACTAGGATTTTTTAGGGGAGCCCCAAGCCTAGCATGGGTGTTTGGACTTCGCCCAGTGGATAGAACGGAAAAAGTTTTCTGCAAAGGGCTGGTGTCTGGGGCTAAAAACCGCCACAATGAAGCAGATTCTCGATACAAAGGATACATTTTATGGTGTTAAGATTCCCTTCAGGCGGTGTCCTGTGATTCCCTGGCAGCTGCTGGGCAGCGTCAGTCTGCCGGGCACACCACCTCAGGAACTGCAGCTCTACCAGCGCGACCAGGAGTTCTCGCTGCGCCTGGGCAATCAGGAGCTGATGAACAGTCGGGTTCACGCTTCTGAAGAGGCGCTGGCCGAGCTGAGCTGTCAGCGTCTGGGCAGTCGCCCCGGACCCGTGATGCTGATTGGCGGGCTGGGCATGGGCTATACTCTGCGGGCGGCTCTGAACCATTTGCCGGCTGATGCCCGCGTGATTGTGGCTGAACTCCTGCCTGAAGTGGTGGAGTGGAACCAGGGCGTGCTGGCCCATCTGGCCGCAACCCCCCTGACTGATAAACGGGTCACAGTCAAGCTGAAAGATGTGGTGAAACTGGTGAAAGCCGGTGAAAAACGCTACGATGCCATCCTGCTGGATATCGACAACGGCCACACGGCCATGACCCAGAGCGATAAAAACTGGCTTTACAGCTTTAACGGTCTGCGGGGTATTTTTGCCGCGCTCAAACCGGGTGGGGTGCTGGGGGTCTGGTCTGCCGGACCCGATCAGCGCTTTGTGAAGCGTTTAGAGCAGGTGCGCTTTGAAGTCGGAGAAAAGCGGGTCAAGGCCAGGGGCGCTGCCGGTGGGACCAGTCACTGGATCTGGACCGCTCGCCGGCCTTTGCGCTGAAGCTGAAGCCTGTTGAAAAATGCCGGGATTTGCGCCGGGCCGCTGGAATAAAAGTTAATTTCAGGTTATAATAAAACCAACAAACCTTGATGAGAGGCAGGCATCAGCATGGAACCCGCGCTTGTATTGCAAACCAAATCCTTTGCGCTGAACCTTTATGGTTTTTTGCGTGAGATTGATCCTGCCCGTTGGAAAAACAGCCGTAAGCAGGTCCTCAAAGACAGGGTGCTGGTGCTGGAAACTGAGCTGGAATCGCTTTATGCCAGTGCACGGCATCAGACCCAGGATCTGGACTGGCAGCAGGCCCATGAGGGTCTTGCCTCTGTGGCCCTGCTGCAAAAACGCCTGAACCGGGTGGGCACACTGCTGAGTGAGCTGGGTCAGATTTCTTTTGACAGTCAGATGTCTTATCTTCAGCTGTACAGCCTGCGCAAACGCTTGCAGAAAGCCTATCAGGGGCTGTCTCTGATTATGGAAGCCTGCAGCGAACCGATTCCGCATATCCGGCCCAGCAATCTGGCCCGCTCGCTCTTTCATGCCAGCAGTGCTGTTGCCATTCTGCTGGTGATTGCCATGGTCCCCAGTTTTGACTGGATGTTCTGGATTGCCTTGCCCTATTTTGCTTTTTGTTGGACCACTGAAGGCCTCAAGCGTGTACATCCGGCGGTCAAAGCCCGGGTGATGAAGTTTTTTGAGAAAATCGCGCATCCGCACGAATATGATAAAGTCAACTCCGCCACCTGGTATGGTGTGGCGCTTTTGCTGCTTTCGCTGACCAATCCGGTACTGGGCATTATTGGCGTGACCGTGCTCGGTTTTGCCGATCCGGCGGCTGCCATGGTGGGCCGTAAATATGGCAGCATCCGCCTGCCGGGCAACCGCACCCTTGAAGGCAGCCTGGGCTTTGTCGCTGTGGGTACTGTGGCAGCCAGCCTGGCTCTGGCCATCATGCATCCGATTGGCGGTCTGGGTACAACCCTGCTGGTGGCTGGTACAGCTGCTTTGTTTGGGGCTGTGGGTGAGTTGCTGGGACGCTGGCCTGACGACAATCTGACCGTTCCGCTGGCCAGTGCGCTGGGTGCGTGGCTGGCCCTGATGCTGGTTTAGACGGGGAGTCTGCTCCCGGATGTCTGCCCAGCGCGTGACTGAAGCCGTCAGGCAGGGCCTGGTACCAAACCGGGCTGCAGAGCTGAAGCTGGATTTGCATGTGCCCGGATTTTTGAAAAAAGAGCAGCCGCTTTCTGTATCCTGGCAACAGGACCCCGCTCTTTGCCAGTTACTTTGGCAATGGTTTCAGAACCCGGCTGAACCCTTGACGCTGACGGCTGAACAGATGACGCTGCTTACCAAAGTGGGGCTTTTGCTGGCGCCAGAGCACTTGCCGCTTTATGCTGTAAACACCGCCAGCGAAGGCACTGCCAGCGTGTTACCTTACCCTTTGCCAGTGAATCCGGGCTACCGGGTATTTAATATGGCGGCCCGGCTGCATCTGGTGGTTCTGGTACCCTTGCGGCGACAGCCTTTAAGCTGCCATACCCTTGATTTACAGATTCACGTAGAGGCGTGCCAGACCATCTGGCGTTTTTTTACCCGGCCTGAGCAGGGGCACTGGTCATCCGAGGAGATGGATTCTCTAGTGAATTATGGTTTGTTGTGCCAGCCACAGCAGCTGTCTCAGCCTGTGCCCTATTTGCCGCGCCTGGATCGCGGAGATGCTCTGGCCCCTTACCCGGACCGCTTAACGCCTTTGCCAGAAGCGTTGTCTCTGAATCCAGCCATGCACTGGCAGCTGGAAGCGGCCTTGCCTGAAGCGGTCAAATTGCCCGCTCTGCGCCCGCCGATGCTTGCGCATGTCCGGCCGCTGCTCTGGGTGCAGGTGCCTCAGAATCTTGTCTGGACACCTTTTGCGCTCAGCTCTGAGCATCAGACGCTGCTGAAAAGCCTGCAGGCTGATCCTGCGGGTCTTGAAACACTTTCACCCTATATGCGCCGTCAGTTTTTTGAAGCAGGCATTCTGCGGCCGGCTGATTCTGCCTGGCAGCCTTTTGCCGAGCTGTCAGACAGTCTGGTCAGTGACGATTTCTGTGTGATACGTGGCTTGCTGAATCCCGCCCAGATAGCTGGCTTTCGCCATTATCTCAGAGCCATGGAGTATGAGGGGCAGCTGCAGGATGGTGACACGATGGTGCCCCATCGTCTCTGCCGTCATAATGAGCCGCTGTGCCGCTGGTTTCAGCAGCAGTTTTATCCGGTGATTGCGCGGTTGACCGATCTGGACTTAAAGCCTTCTTATTGTTATCTGGCGGTGTATCATTCCGGGGCTGCGCTGGCCCGGCACACGGATCGCGAACAGTGTGCCTGGAATCTCTCGCTGGTGCTGGATATGCAGCCCGCCCGCGAGGCCCAGCAGGCCTGGCCAATTTATCTTGAAACGGCCGCCGGCGTGCAGGAAGTGCGTCTTGAAATGGGCGACGGCATTTTGTACCGGGGTGATCGCTATCCCCATTGGCGTCCCCCTTTGCCGCCCCAGCACAGGGTGGCGGTCTGCTTTTTTCACTTTGTGGAGGCGGGGTTTGAGGGCCTGCTGGATTAGCCGGGCGATCGGGTATAATACCCCTGAGTAAACACAGCAGGTATAAACACATGCCCCACTGGACAGAGCCCGCCCGTGAATTGCCCGTGCTGGCCCGTTGTGACGTGCTGGTGGTCGGCGGCGGATCCGCCGGTGCGGCCGCAGCCATTGCGGCTGCCCGCAGCGGTGCCAGGACTCTGCTGGTTGAGCAGCAGGGTTTTCTGGGGGGTACTTCCACCGGCGCCCTGGTCGCACCCATGATGGCCAACCACCTGCAAAAACAACCGCTCAATCAGGGCATTTATCTTGAAGTGCTGGAGCAGTTGCTTGCCACAGGTGATGCCGATATCTACAAAGATGGCAATGCTGGCTGGTTTAACCCTGAAATGCTCAAAATCACCCTCGAAAGTCTGGCTGTGGAAGCGGGTGTGGATATCTGGTTTCACACCTGGCTGGCCGATGCGCTGGTGCGTGATGGCGTGCTGCGTGGGGCGATTGTAGAGACCAAGGCCGGCCGGGGCGTGATTGAAGCGAGTTGCTGTATTGATGCCTCTGGTGACGCCGATCTGGCCTTTCGGGCCGGGGTGCCTATGGTGGTGGGCCGTGCCGATGATGGCCAGAATCAGCCCATGGCCCTGCGCTTTAATCTGGGCCATGTTGATCTGCAGCGCGCCATGCAGTACTTTGCTGAGCTGGGTGAATTTGAGTGGACCGATAGCAGCCGCAATCCCGATATTCCGCTCTGGACCACGGCCTGTACATGGGATAAATCCTGGCCCTTGAGCCCTGTGTTTGCGCAGGCTGTGGCCAATGGCGATTTATCTGAAGATGATGCCGCCTATTTTCAGATCTTCACCCTGCCGGGTCGGCCGGGTGAGGTGGCCTTTAACTGCCCGCGCCTGGATGGCATTACTGACGCCCTGGATCCGCATGAACGCAACAAGGTGCAGTTACAGGGCAAGCAACGTATTCTGAAGCTCTGGCGTTTTTGCCGGCGTTATTTGCCGGGTTTTGAACACAGCTATATTGCTCAGATTGCGCCCATGATTGGCGTGCGTGAATCGCGCCGGATTGTAGGGGAGTATGTGCTGACTTCAGACGACTTTTTTGCGGCCCGCAAATTTGAAGACGCCATTGCCCGCAACAACTACCCCATTGATATCCATGCCCGCGATAAAAAAGGGGGGCTGCACTTTATGGCACAGGGTGATTACCATGAGATACCCTTTCGCTGCCTGGTGCCCCTGCAGGTTGAAAACCTGCTCGTGGCCGGCCGCTGCCTTTCTGCAGATTTTGCCGCCCAGGGGGCTGTGCGCATTATTCCCAATTGCTATGCCATGGGGCAGGCCGCCGGCGTGGCTGCTGCGCTGGCAACCCAACAAGCACTTTCGCCCCGCGCTTTGCCTCCGGCGCTTTTGCGCCAGCACTTAAACTGGATGAATGGAGAAGAGCCATGTCTGTAAAAAAAGCTGTTTTATGGGGTATTTTTGGGGTCAGTCTGCTGCTGACGCCCGCGCTGGCCCAGCCGGCCCCTTTACCTGAAGGCCTGAAGACTGAACCCGAATTGACTGCCCCCGGACAGCAAACCGGGATGGTATCGCTGAAAAGCGCTTTTTCAGTACCCAAAACCACTGACCGCCTGGCCCTGGCGATTGAGGCCAAAGGCATGAAGGTCTTCAGCCGGATTGATCACCAGGCCGGGGCAGCTTCGGTTAAACTTGCGCTGCGTCCGACCACGCTGCTGATCTTTGGCAGTCCGGTGGTGGGCACCCAGCTGATGCACCAGAACCAGACGATGGGCCTGGATCTGCCGCTGAAGTTTCTGATCTGGCAGGCTGCCGACGACGGCGTCTATATCTCCTGGAACAACCCCTATTATCTGGCCCAGCGCCACGGCATCCCCAAAAACTTTGCCCTGCTCAGCAAAATGAGCCAGAGCCTGACCGAGCTGGCTAAAACGGCAGCGGGTCATCCGTGAGCCGTTTTGATGTGCAATGGCGCTTGCTTGCGCCAGGTATCTGGACACTGGATCAGCCCTTTGAAATGCCGGGGCGGATGCAGATCGGCACGCGCTCAACCCTGGTACGCCTGGCCGATCAGTCGCTCTGGCTGCACTCTCCGGGTCCCGCTGTGCGCCAGTCGGCAGAGTGGCTGCGGCAGCAGGGTGAAGTGGCCCATATCGTTGCGCCCAATGCCTTTCACCATCTGTTTATGCCTGAGGTGGCCGAGCTGTTCCCGGCGGCCACACCGTGGGGGCCGCGGGCCCTGCAGCGCAAGCAGCCCCGTCTTCAGCTGAGTCTGCTGGGTGCTGAAACCCCGCCAGCCTGGCAGCCAGGTCTGACGGCCCATGCGGTACAGGGTCTGAAACTGCGCGAAACGGTCTTTTTTCATGCTGACAGCCAGACCCTGATTGTAACGGACCTCTTGTTTCATCTCTTTCCCAAAGATTTGCCGACCCGGATCCTGACCACCCTGATGGGAACCCGCAACCGCCTGGCCTGCAGCCGACTGGTACGCCTGGCCCTTGAAGACCGTCAGCAGCTGCAGGCTTCGCTCGAACAGATCCTGAGCTGGCCTTTTGAGCGCGTGCTGATGGCCCATGGTGAGATCCTTGAGTCGGCAGACGCCACAGACAAGGTGAAAGCAGCCATGGCCTGGCTCAGGGCCTGAGCAGCCTGCATCTGATTGTGACCTGACACAGAGTGTGCTACATTGGTTTTCACTGACCCTGTATCCAATACAGGGCGACGTAGCCAAGTGGTAAGGCCGGGCTCTGCAAAAGCCTTATTCGCCGGTTCGATTCCGGCCGTCGCCTTTGACCGGTTTCTGGGAAGGCCTGCCCCGGCGGGCCTTCCCTGCATCCCGATCCTGTGTAAAATAGAAGCATGACACAGATACAGGCTGCCACTCATCCCCTCCACCTTAACGATTTACTGGCCCTTTTGCCCTGGATTCCCACTGGCCCTGTCTGTGAGCTGGGGGCTGGCCCTGGTCATCTGGCTGCAGCCATGGCTGCTTACGGCTTTGTGGTTACCGCGCTGGATGTGGATCGTGATCAGATTCAGCGGGCCCGGCAGGTGTATGGGGAGCAGGTTAACTGGGTTCAGAGCGATTTGCGGGCCTATCGCCTGCAGCGTGAAACCTATGCTGCCCTGATTTGTCTGAATGTGTTTCCCTTTATTCCCAACGGTGAACGCGCCCGTCTGATTGGGCGGCTAAAGGCTGCTGTCAAGCCTGGTGGCTGGCTGATGCTGTCGGGCCTGCTGGCTGAGGATGCGGCGGCACAGGAAAAATGGGCGCGCAGCAGCAATCAGATTTCTTCTTTACCGACCGGGGTTTTTGAAGCCGATGAACTGCTGACGCGCCTGCAGGACTGGGAAATTCAGTTTGTTTTTCGCGGCGCGGCGGCTTTGAATCTGCAGCAGGCCGAGCCCTTGCACCAGACGGTTCAGATCATCGCGCGCAAGCCCTTGCTGAGAAGCGGGCAGGACCAGTGGTCTGACATGCCCGTGCTGGGGCTGGGACAGGCTTTGCAATGGCCTCAGACTCTTGATGAGGGCCTGCATTGCCTGGAGTGGTCAGTGCACGATCTGGCCGATCCTCACGATGATCATGCGGTGCTGGAGCGTGTGGCGGAGATACCCGTGCTCTTGCGGACGGAAGGCCTGTCGCTGGCTTCGGAGGACTGGCAGCCTGATGCCATGCTCGATAGCCTGTCGCGCCTGCTGCTGCGCTGCCACAGTCCCTGGTGGCAGACGCCCCTGGCCTATGTGCGGACCGAGCTGCATGAAGCCTTTGTTCCGCAGCCTTTTCCTCTGACTGAAGAAGCGCTGGAACTGATCAAGCAGCATATCCGCTGGCTTGACAGACAGCTTGCGGCACCCCTGCTGCTGACCCTGGTGCCATCTGCTCAGCCTTTTGCGCATGATGAGATGGCTTACACGACCTTTGTCAGGCATCTGGCGCTGGAAGCTCATTGTGGCCTGGCTTTGCATCTTCAGTCCTGGCTGCGGGCTGCGGGTGATGACGGGCTGCGCTGGTCGGAGCGTCTGCCCCTGGAGCGTTTACTGCAGCTGGACCTGACAGGGCTGATGCCGGCACAGATGCCGGCGGCTGTTCAGCTGCTGGAGTATCTGTGTGCAGGCGGTCATCTGCGTGTGCTCATGCTTCCTGCAGCAAGGCATACTTTGCCGCAACCCTTGCAACAGGTTTTGCAGCGCTGGCTGGTACAGGTGGGCTTAACATGAGTCTGAAGCATTTTCAGCACAGCTGGCTGGACCTGATGGCGCAGGCTGCTTTATCGGAGGCGCCATCCCGTAGCGAATTCTTACGTCAGACCCTGGGACTGGACGCGTCAGAGGTTCATAGCCTGGCTGTTTTGCCCGCCGGGATTTTGCAGGAACAGGTTCAATCTGAGCGGGAAGCAAAGCAGGCTTTGTTTCAGCGCACCCTGCCCGAAAATATTCAGCATTTGCTGGGGGCTGAGCATACGGCAGCGGTACTGGAGCGTCTGTATCATCAGGGGCTGCCTTTATTCTCACCTCAGGCTTTGCGCGTGGCTTTACTGGATGCGGTGCTGCAGTATCTGAACGCTACCGATTTGATTGTGCCCCATTTGCGTGATCTGGTGCATTATGAACAGGCGGCGGCCCAGCTGCACTTTTTTCGTTTACCGGCAGAACGCCGGGCCAGTGAAACCCTTTTGGCACCCTGGGCCCGCCTGATTCGCCTTGGAGAGCACTTTCCCTTGTTTTTGCGTCAGTTTCCGCATGCCTTGTCTTCCCTTTCAGAAACACCCCGGCAGGTGTTTTTGCTGCTGCGTGATTTTCAGGGACTCAAGCTGGAGTCACTCAGTCCCCTGCAGCTTGAATGTCTGCAGGCATGTCAGAAACAGGGCGGGGTAGGTGATTTTGTGACGGATATCACATATGAGCAGGCTCAGGGTGAACGGACAGCTGTTTTTCGGCAGTATGTACAGCGGGGAATCCTGCTGCTTTAGGCCAGGTTTTCAGCCGATTTTGATACCGTTCTGGGGCCGACGGCCAGTGATTTCCAGCTGGTCGAGCATCTCAGTACTGGCATCGGGCAGATTTTTTAGCAGGGCCCGGACGTTTTCGAGGGCTTTGACTTCACGGATATGGTTCAGCATGACTTCAATTTCGCTTTCAGAAGCCTGCAGATCCTGCAAATCAGCATTCAGCTGAAAGTGCGGTCCGGTCAGATTATCAAGCTGTTCGTCAGTCCTGGCGTTTGCTTTGCCTTTTAAATACATGTGCTTTCTCAATGGCTTAGTCTGGTGATCGGGTTTGTTAAAACAGATCACCGCGCATCTCTCTGAGCTTATGGCGATTTGATGTTAAAAGCTGACGTTAATGTAACATAAATTTAACAAAAATAAAATCAAGACCCTTCGGACAGGCTGTCTATTGCCTCGTCACGTCCTTTTAGCAACTGCAGTTCAGAGCGGTAGCGCTGAATTTCATGCACCTGGGCCTGTAGCTGCAGGGCTTGTTTTTCGGCATGACGCTTGAGTTTATCGTACAGGGCCTCACCGGTTTTGAGTTTTTCTTTGAGGCTGTCGAGGCTTTGCTGACGGCGCTCCTGTTGCTGGGTCATCAGCTGCAGGCTCTGGCGCAGGTGATCGCGCTCCTGTGTCAGTTGTTCGATGTCCAGTTCATCCAGCTTTTGCTGCAATGCCTGATGTGCCGCCTGGCTGTCGCTCAGTTCATCGCGCAGCTGTGCCAGACTGTCTTCCTGTTCAGCGAGCTGCAGGCGCAGCTGATCACGCTCCTGTATTGCACTGGCGAGGGCGCGCTGGTCTTCGTCATGCAAGTCCTGTACCCGCTCCAGATCCTGAAGTTTATCGGCCAGGGTTTCACTCAGCAGACCCAGTTCCCGCTCATTTTTTTGCAGCGCCTGGCCCAGACTATCAATCATTTGCTGGGCTTGCTGGAGGCGCTCTGAACGGATTTCCAGCTCTTTGCGCAGACGCTGCGACTCCGAGGCGCGATCGGCCAGCTCAATGCGCAACTCAGCATTTTCGTGTTCGATCAGATCCTTTTCTTCAATCAGACCCGCCAGCACGCCCTGCAGGTCCTGCAGATCCGGCGGCAGATGCTGCAGGGTTTCAAGCTGCTTTTTGTAAGCGGCTGAGATTTCTCGTAATTTCAGACGGCTTTGCTGCAGGCTGGCTTCGATCTTCTGACGCTGGACTTCTTTTTCCTGCAGCTGGGTCAGTAAGTTTCGGCGGTCGCGCTGCCAGCCTTCCTGCTTTTGCAGCCAGCCGGTTTCGGCGCTGCGCAGCTGCTGGATTTCCTGCCAGGCAGCGTGCAGCTGATCGGACTGGCTCTGAATATCGCTCAGCCGGGCTTCGGCTTCTGTCAGCTTGTTCTGCAGGCGTTCGCTGGTCTGTAAGGCTTTTGTCAGCTGGTTTTCAGTGTCTTCAAGTGCTGTTTTGCTCTCCTGCAGGGACTTGTCGCGCTGGCTCAGGCGCTCCTGCTGGTGTGTCAGTTCAGCCTGCAGATCCGCCAGGCTGTGCGCTTGCTGCCGAAGTATTTCTTCCTGTTTCTGCTGCTGTTGTCTGAGCTGCGCCAGCTCGGTTTCGAGCGCTTGTCTGCTGTGCCGATCTTCAGACGCGGCAGGTGGGGGGCGTGTGGCGTTTTTTAAGGCCTGGTTTTCAGATTCCAGGCTGGTCAGCCGTGCCTGGAGGGCAGGATCCTGCGGGGCGGGTGGCTGGCTGATCATGATCAGGGCCTCGGTTTGTTCCTGCAGTTGCTGCCGCTGCCACAGATCCCAGAGCGCTGCCAGTAGGCCCAGCAGCAGGCCCAGAATCAGGGGAAACAGCAGGTGCACATCCCAGAGACTGACCGGCAGCTGATAATAAAAACGCAGACCACTCTGGTCCAGGTGCTCGGTCAGTAAGCCGTTGTTGAGCGCCCGCTGGCCCTGGATCTGACGCTGGCGCAGCTCCTGACTGAGGTTACTGGTGATGGCCTGGCGATCGCTGTTGCTGACGACGATTCGGTAGGGCAACTGGTCCAGCAGGGCTGCCGCTTCGGTATCCCGATGGCTGTCAATCAGTGCAACCAGTGTGGGCAGGTGACGGTTCAGGGCTTCTATCTGATCGGGTGCCGGGCGCTTGAACAGCAGCCAGTACCAGCCCCCCACACTCAGAAAAATACCCAGGGTGATGCCCAGAATCAGAGAAAGACTACGCAGATAAGCGGGCATACGGGCATCCTTTTTGCCTGATTATACCACGTCAGTTTTGCAAGCGGACGATGGTCAGGCCGGTGTCACCTTCGCCGGGCAGGCCAAAGCGATAGCTCACAATATAATCGGTTTGCTGCTGCAGCTCGCTCAGCCGGGCCTGTACAGCCCGCTGCAGAGCAGAAGTGCCTTTGCCGTGAATAATGCGGACCTGCGGCAGACCCTGATGGGCGGCCGTATCCAAAAACTTCTCCATCAGGGGCAGCGCTTCATCAACCCGCATGCCGTGCAGATCACAGGCTTCAGCAGCCACTGACCAGGTCTGGATGCTGAGGCCGCCCGTATCGCCCTTTTTTTCTTTGCGGTGGCTGCTGAGCACCACCTGATCGGCGGGCACTTTGAGGGTTTTGCCTTCGCAGCTGACGCTGACGCGGTTTTTGCGGTCAGGCGCTGAGAGCAGATCGCCATATTGCTTCAGTTGGGGCAAGTAGACCCGCGCCCCAATGGGGGCATCACGGTGAATGGGTTTCAGTGGCGGTGCGTTTTGTGTGGCCACGGGCTTTTTGGGCGCTGCAACGGGCACCTTGATCACGGGCAGGGCGGCTTTCAGCTGTTGCATTTCGGTTTCGGCAGCTTGCAGTACCTGGCTGGGCCACTGGGCTTCGCGGGCCTGCAGCAGCAGGCTGGCGCCATGCTCCTGACCCCAGTTGAGCTGCAGCCGGGCCTTGTGACGCGGGCCTTGACGCTCCAGGCCCAGGACGGCCACTTCGGGCCAGCGCCGGGCCTTTTGAATCAGTCCCCGATCGTGACAGCTCAGAATGCTCAGGCCCTGGGGCTGGGCTTTGAGCTGCTGAATCACCGCCAGGCCCAGGGCCTGGTGTTCTCCCGGGCTGCTGTGGGTCAAAAAGTCGTCCACCAGAAGCAATTGCGGCTGGGGACGAATCTGCAACCAGGGCTTTAGCTGTGTCAGGCGCTGATTGAGGTTTTGTCCGGCTTCCAGCAGTTGCAGACGGACAAAAACCGGCAGACTGGCCTGCGGGCCACAGGGCAAGGCCAGACCGCTCTGATGGGCCAGAGCGGCCAGATACAGGCTTTGCAGCAGCCGGCTTTTGCCGCTCTGGTGAGCCCCGCTGAGCAGAACCACACGGCAGGTGGGGGGCAGTGCCAGGTCAAAGGCTGGAAGCTGGTCCAGCAGCGGAGGTTGCCAGCCTGGCAGGTTCAGCTTGCCCTGGCGAGGCCAGACGCTAAGAGACTGCTGCTGTGCCAGGCGGGCGCGGGCCAACAGGGCATCCAGCTGATCCAGCAGGGCTTGCTGGGCCTGCCAGCTGCCGGCTTTTTTTTGAATCTGCTGCCAGATGCTTTTGGGCGGATGTGGCTGCTGCAGGCTCTCAGTCAGCTTGTTTTCGGGCTGCAGGGCCTGGCTGAGCTTCAGCAGCTGGGGGCTTTTGCTGGCATATTGTTGCAGCAGCTGACGCCAGCTTTGCAGGCTGTTAAAAAACGTTAGCAGCGCCTGCTGTGTCTGAGGACCAGGCTGGAGCTGTTTCAGCCATTGGGGAGAATGGGGCTGATGTGCCAGGGCTGAAGCCAGTTCAGCCTGTTGCAGCAACAAAGCCATTTCCTGAACCTGGCTCTGCAACTGTTGCAGTTGCAGCGGTTCCCAGAGCGGCTGCAGGTGCTCACACAGACGCTGCCCGCCGGGTGTGGTGGCCTGGCTGGCCAGTTGAAGGCATTGCAGATGCCAGGCTTCGCCAAATGCCGCAGGGGCGTTTTTCATCTGCGATGCGGTTTTTTGCGTTTTTTGAGCTGGTTTTCAAAATAAATAATGCGGCTTTTGATCACTTCGATATCTTTATCGTTGGCCGGTACATAGCGTATAAACAGTTTGTAGTGGTTCAGAGCCACTTCCAGCAAATCCTTTTTCCAGTACAGAAAACCAATATTGTAGTGGTATTTGGGATTCTGGGGCATCAGCGAGAGGGCAGAACGCAAATACATCAGGGCCTCATCAATATCACCCTTATCAAACTCAGCGGCAGCTTTGGCGTAGCGGCGCTCGGCTTCAACCTCGCGCATCTGGGCTTCGTGCTTGATCTGCTCCAGTTGCAGGGTATCCTGATCAATCTGGGTTATCTGGGCCTGTTTGTCGGCGTCATTGACAGACGCCTGGGTCTCATCATGCATGGTCTTCCTCCAGTTCAATCTCACCAATAAAAACTTTTTGTGCCGGGCCTCGCATCCAGATCGCAGTTGCAGGATCTGCCCAGCTGATGGTCAGACTGCCGCCCGGCAGTTCAATCCGGGCTTCGCGCGCCAGCCAGCCCCCGGTAATGCCTGCCGCCAGTACGGCACAGGCGCCGGTGCCACAGGCCAGGGTGGGTCCTGCACCGCGCTCCCAGACTTTGACGCGGGCGTGCTGTGGGCTCAGTACCTCGACAAACTCTACATTGGTCTGTGCCTTAAATCGCACATGTGCTGACAGGCGCGGTCCCCAGAAGGCAAAGTCCAGGCTGTTGAGTTCAGGCACGCGAATCACACAATGCGGATTGCCCATAGAGACTGCTGTAAATACAAAGGTCTGGCCTGCGCAATCCAGCCTCTCTTCGGGACTCACTGCAGGTTGGCCCATATTGACTGCAATCTGTGGGCCTTCGCTCAGCACCTGGCGCAAACCTGCCCCGGTCTGAATCTGCAGCTCCGGCCTGTTATCACCGCGCAACTGGAGGTAGCGCACCAGACAGCGCAGCCCATTGCCGCACATTTCAGGCTCGGAACCGTCGGCATTCAGAATCTGCATGCGTGCGGCAGCAACGGGATCAGGCCAGTTTAAAATCAGGCCGTCTGCGCCAATGCCAAAATGGCGGCCACACAGCCGCCGGGCCAGATCAGACAAGTGGAGTCCCTGCGGCAGGGCCGGGCCTTCCATGACAATAAAGTCGTTACCCAGCCCCTGCAGTTTCATAAATCGCTGTTGCATGGCACTCATTGTAACACCGGCAGAGGCTCTTCAGTAGGTCAGATTGCTGAGGCTGAAGACCCCTGTTTTGCCTTGCACCAGTTCGCCGGCTTCATTGCAGGCGTAAATACGGTAGCCATACGTGCTGACGGGCTCATACAGCACCATGCCTTTAAAGCGGCTGCGGTCGGCACTCAGCTGCCAGCTGCTGTAGTCCGCCACAATCTGGCTGCTGTCGTCAAAGACGTAGGTCAGGGGGTTGCGGCTGAGGATCCAGAGATCATTCGCAATGGCAAAACTGTGCAGGGCAGCAATACTGCGTGGGTAAGTGCCCCCTGCGGTGGGGTAGGTCTCGACCATCAGGCGCAGGCGCTCCATATTGTCGCGCAACACCGCGTATTCGGCATTGCGGGTGGTCAGCCCCGCGAGGATTTGCAGGCGGCTGAGATAGTCAGGGACGGGGGTCTTGATGTAGTAAAACTGCGCACGGCGGGCCCAGTCGGGATTGATTTGCCACTGCTGCCAGTCAAAAAACAGCAACACGCCGCAAGCCATAGCAAACAAAGCTGTCAACGGATCCCATAGACGCCCCGGCCAGTACATCAAGGCACGCAGACACTCAGACACGCGGCGGCGGATTTGCCACCACTGATCCTGTACTTTGTGCGCCAGCTTCATGATCTCAGCATAGCGATAAATGGCAGAATTGTAAATATATGCAGGTCTTAACGGGTGGCGCGGGTGTTGCTAAGGGGCCCTTCGTCACTCAGCAGAGCTGAAAGCTGGCGATCCTGAAGCACGCTGACCGTGCTGTGGCTGACGCCATTGATGGTGATTTCAGGACCAATCAGGCGCACGCCGTGGCTGTAGTCCGCGTAGGTGTTTTCGTGCAGGGTGCTCAGGGGCTGAATAGCTTTGCCGTTGGGCTGATGCCAGCCGTAAATGGCCACGGATTTGGGCTTCTGATTCAGGCGATTGGTGATCACCACGTCCTTTTTGTGCCCGGCGGTCAGTTGTCCTGGCTGGTGTCCAGCCTGTTCGCGCTGACCTGCAATGGTGGTGTTGTGGCGTGCATAATAATCCGTGCTCATCATCTGGGGACCAGGCGTCTGGGGACTTGGTCGCAGCTGAATCTCAGCCTGCTGGTAAATGGCGTCCACCAGCTTGCGCGTGGGCAGCGTGGTCTGGCTCTGATCGGCAATGGCCTGGGCCGTCAGCGGCGACATGGGAACCAGCACATAGTCATCGTCGGAGCCAATCGCCAGATAATCCGGGGTCACATAGGCAGTGGCTTGCAAAGCCTGCCCATCGGGACCGGTCGCACTTAAGTTGACGGGCTGCAGCTGGCGCAGATGCTGTGGCACATTGCCGCGCAGAATCTCGGCCTGAATGGCGGCTTCCCGCTGATTAAAATTGAGCCCCTGTACCGAGGCCAGAAACTCGCTGCCAGACAGGGCACCGGCCGGTCGGGGTGGCAGGTTGAGCTGCTGGCCTGCCGGCTGGCTGGCCGGTGTCACAAAGTCCAGTACAGGAACGCTGCTGGCCTGTGCGGCTGGGCTCCTCAGGCTCAGGCTTTCGGCCAGCACCGGCGGCGGGGCGGGCAAGGGGCTGGGGCGTGAGGGTACCGGTGCGGGGGGCTGTTGTTGTGCTGTAACCAGCCCGCCAAACAGTTGCTGGGGTGAAATCAGTGAAATACCAGACAGAAGAGAGGACACAGGCAAGACCTCCTGATCTTATGCAAAGCAATATTGATAAAAAACTTATCGTTGGGTTTTTCTGCGTATCGGAACAAAAAAACGAAAACTTAATACAGCTCCTTGCTTTACTTGGATACTTACTGAGCGTTAAACTAAGACAAACTGGTTTTTGGGGGCTGCAAATGATGCAAAAAGCAATTTTATTGACCTTATCAAGCACACCGTAAAACCCCGTCCTTCAGGTCGGGGATATAAGGTGTAGACGCCGTAGGCGTCTAATCAGGTGCG
>JACYMC010000041.1 GCA_015272195.1 Candidatus Sericytochromatia bacterium | reverse complement strand
GCCTTCTGATCATAAGGCAAAAAAAGCAGCCTGTCAAATCTTTTTTTGACAGGCTATGCAGATTTTAATGCGGGGCAGGTGTCTGCGTTTTTAGCAGGGCTGAAGCCGAAGCTTAAACCGCTGCCATCTCAGCGTGGCGCAGGTTTTGCAGGCCGCCAAAGCGGCGGTCGCGGTGGGCAAAGT
Source organism: Candidatus Sericytochromatia bacterium (assembly GCA_015272195.1). GTDB lineage: Bacteria > Cyanobacteriota > Sericytochromatia > UBA7694 > UBA7694 > JACYMC01. The sequence continues at coordinate 15,785 of JACYMC010000041.1, read as the reverse complement.
CCTGAATGGCGCTGCGCAGGGCCTCCGGGCCAAAGTCGGGCCAGAGCTGGGGCGCAAAGTAAAACTCAGCGTAGGCGCACTCCCAGAGCAAAAAGTCGCTCAGGCGCTGGTCGCCGCCGGTGCGGATCAGCAGATCCACGTCCCGTACCGCTTCGCCGGGCTGGCCCGACAGGTAGCAGGCCAGGCTTTCGCGCGAGATGGTTTCGCCGCTGTGCTGCAGCTGCTGGGCGGCGTAGACCAGCATGTCGCGGCCCGAGTAGTCCAGGGCCACGCGCAGATGCATGCGCTGGCCGCCGGCGGTGGCGGCTTCGGCGTATTCGATCTGCTGCACCAGACCCTGCGAGAGCCGGTCGCGGCGGCCAATAATCGACATGCGCACGTCGTTTTGCAGGCAGCGGTTGACCTCTGAGCGCAGGTAATCGCCAAAGAGCTTCATCAGGGCGCTGACTTCGTAGCCCGGACGCTTCCAGTTATCGGCCGAAAAGGCGTAGAGGGTCAGCACGCTCACGCCCAGATCCGGGGCGGCTTCAACAATTTTGCGCACATTTTTGGCGCCGGCGCGGTGGCCCGCCACGCGGGGCAGGCCTTTCTGGGTGGCCCAGCGGCCGTTGCCGTCAAGAATCAGGGCCAGGTGCAGGCCGTGTGAAAAAGCTTGGGTTTGCATGTTCATATCCTGTTGTATTTTATGCATGAATCGATGGCGTTTCAGGCTGGCCCTGGCGGGTGGTTTCGATCAGGGCTTCCATATGGGTCAGGTAGCGCTGCAGGGCTTTGCGCCCGCTGGCGGTGAGGCTGTACTCTGTGCGCGGCATGCGGCCTTCAAAGCTTTTTTCGCAGGCGATATAGCCGGCGTCTTCCAGCTTGCGGGCGTGCACGCTCAGGTTGCCGTCGCTGGTATTCAGAATCAGCTTCAGATCGCTGAAACTCAGGCTGTTATTGACAGCCAGGGCCGAGACAATGCCCAGGCGCAGGCGCTCGTGAATCAGACGGTCCAGCTCCAGGGTTTGCTGAATCGGTGTGACCGGATCAGGCAGGGCCTGAAGCTGGGGGCCGGTGGGTTTTTTCTGGGGTAACACCGTTTAACCTCCGTAGTGTCGGGCTATCCAGAGCCCAAAGAGAATATGCAGGCCACCAAAACCGGTGGCCACAAGGGGCTGGGACCAGCTTAAAGGCCCCAGCAGGGCCAGCAGGCCCAGCAGCATAAAGCAGAAGCCCATCACGGGCACCACTTTTACTGAGTAGGTGCCGCCGGCCACCACGGCCGTGCCGTAGAGCAGCAGCCAGAGGCCGGGGATCAGATCAAAGAGCTGGTGCTGGTAGAGCACGGCGGTCAGCAGGACCCCGGCCAGCATGGGCGGGCCAAAGCTCAGCAGAAAGCGGCGGGCGGTTTCGCTCCACAGCGGCAGCTGCAGGCGGCGTGATTTTTTGACCATCATCAGGCCTGAGAGCCCAATTGAGAGGGCCGCTTCGGTCAGCCAGACAAAGAGCCAGTGGGCCGGGCTGTTTTGCTGGACGGCTGCCCAGGCTGCCACCAGCGCACTCAGGCCCACCCAGACCAGACCCGTGCCCGAAATGCCCGTATAGGCCGTGGCGCGCTCCATGGTCTGGCGAATAAACTGCAGGTTTTCCATGGCCCGTTCGGGCAGAAAGATGGGGCCTGAGTCGGTGTGCAGTTTCTGTTTCATGTTTTTTGCCTTTGTTGTGATCTCAAGAACTTATTACTTTATATCATAAAGTGTGTAGCAAAATAAAGGATGTGATCGCAGCTGCATTCTGTTAAACTGTTTTATATTTTTACTTAAGGACCCCTTGATGTCTGAACACAAGACCCTGCCGGGCGCACAGCGCCGCAACTTCTGGCTCTTCTTAATGGTGGGCGTGCTGGACCTGCTGATTGGTCTGAGCGTCAGCGTATATATTGGCCTGAGCCAGTCCTGGCTGCTGGCCATGATTCTGGCCCTGGGCTTTTTTATGTCGGCCAATCTGATGTTTTACTTTGCGCTTCAGAAGCTCAAGGCCTGAAACAGCTTCTGTTCCTTTAAGAAGTCGCTGATGGCACTGGCGGTCAGGGCCTGCTGCAGATCGCGGCTGAGACTGGCCTTGCCGTCATTGGCCTGGGGGCCATAATCACCAAACTGGGCGTGATTGGCGCCTGACAGCTGCACATACTGTGTTTGCTGGGGCAGACGCTGACGGCCTGCGCTGACTTCTGCCGGGGTGCTCAGGCCGTCTTCGCTGGCTGCGATCGAGAGCACGGGCAGGCTGAGATCAGAGATATCGGTGTTTTCAGCCGGGTAGGCTGCCAGCAGAATCAGACCGGCAAAGCGCTCAGGATGCTTTTTGACAGCCTCCACCGCCATGGCCCCGCCCAGCGAGTGACCGGCCAGCACCCAGTGCTGCACATAAGGGTAGTCGGGCATCAGCTGCAGGGCTTTGGCGCTGTCCAGCACCGCCAGGTCGAGCGGCATGCGCGCAATGACCACCCGGTAGCCCTGGCTGGCCAGGCGTGCCAGCAGCGGAATATATGCCGCCGGGCTGACCAGACCGCCGGGGTAGAACACAATGCCGGTGGTCTGGCTCTCTTCCAGGGGCTGGACCAGCACCCGGTCGGGCAGATCGGCAAACCCCACGTTGGCGGGCAGTTCCCAGCGGGCAAAACGGGGGGCTGCAGAGCAGGCCTGCAGCAGTAGCAGAACCAGCAAAGTCAGGCAGGCGCTAGTTCTGGTCAAGATAGGCTTCCAGATTGTCTAAAAAGGCCTTGACCTGTTTGTGGGTGCGCTGCAGGGCTTCCAGCTCAAAGTCGTCAAAATGGGCTTCGAGGGTGTGCATTTGGTGCAGCAGAGCCGCAGGCACGCCTTTGAGCAGATTTTCGCGGAATTTAGGGTTTTTGTGTTTCTGAATCACCCGACCCAGTTCGCGGGTGCTCATGTCCACCACGTTTTTGTACTCGTTTTCGTGCACCGGAAAGCGGCGCGTCAGAATGTCTTTACGCTCTTCTTTGTCGAGCTGGGCGATCATCATCATTTTGGTCGTACCCAGCGGTTCAAAGGTCTGTAGTTCTTCTGACGACATGTAGGCAATGCGCTTCAGGCGGGTCAGGTAAGAGTATTCCAGCTCGTTGAAGTAGTTGATGGCATAGTCTTTAAAACTGCGGTAACCCAGGGCAAAATAAAGCTTTTTTTCTTCGAGGTAGCGCAAGTAAAAGGCCACCAGGGTATTCTTTTTGACCAGATCAGCGGCCATGGCCCGCACTTCAAACGAGAGGCCCAGGGCGTCACGCTGCTTTTTTTCGAGAAACTGGCCAAAGAGGGTCAAAGCCTGCTCGGGAATCTGCACCCGCTGCAGGGTCGGCATGGCCTGGGATATCAGCTGGCGATGGCGCTCCAGAATATCGGGAATGCGCTTTTTGACCTCGCGGTAAGAGTAAGGGGTCAGGGGCCTTTCGGGCATGGCAACAGTGGCCGGGTCCATCAGCGGCAGCTGGGTGACTTTACCGGCATCGGGGTAAGTGTCTTCAGGCAGGGCATTCGCGCTCATGGCTTTATTTTAACAGCAAACAATCCCTGAAGCAAAAGCTGTCAGGCAAAAGAAAAAGGTGGAACCGTGGTTCCACCCGATAGCGTAGAGAGAAAGTTAAAAAAAAACTGTTTAATACTGGCGGTTGCGCGTGGTCTGCTGCGGCAGGGCCTGCTGGGGCGGCATCATCTGCTGCTGGGGCACCATCTGCTGGGGAGCATTGTAGGCGCCGTAGCCGCTGTTGTAGCCGTTATTCATACCGTAGCCAGAACCAAAACCGCTGTTATAGCCGTTGTTCATGCCATAGCCGCCGCCAAAGCCCATGCCGGGCTGCTGGTTCATGCCGCCACCGCCGTAAGGATCGGGATGGTTGTTATAGGGCACGCTGCCGAAGCCGTTGCCAAAACCCATGCCGTTGTTCATACCGGGCTGCTGGTTCATGCCACCCGGCGGGCCAAATTTAAAGACCTGTGAGCTTTTGCTGAAGTCGCAGACATAGACGTTACCGGTTTCATCCACCGCAATGCCTGAGGGCTGGGCGGCACCATGAGGGAAGCTGGCCAGCAGCTGGCCGTTGTTGCTGTAGCGCTTGATTTCGGTGGGCTCCAGCACATAGATTTCGCCGGTGCGGCCATCGCCGGCCACATCCAGAGGAGACATCAGGCCCTGCTGAATCACGTCGCGGGGCACGCCGTTGGGGTCGAGCATGCCGATGCGGTTGCCGTTGATAAAGTAGACGCTGCCGCGGGTGTCGGCACCCATGCCGCCGCTGACGCGAATGTTGTGCATGGGGGTGCGGGCTTCACCGCTCATATCAGAGCGCTCCATGATGCCGTTGCTGGCGATAAACAGGCCGTTGTTGTTGCCCGCGAGGTAGCTGCCGCCGCCGCCTTTGATGTGGCGGACCTGACCGCTGCCGTGAATGGTGTAGACACCTTCGCTGCTGTCGATAGCAAAGATATTCCCGCCGGCCACGGCCACGTCCTGCAGGGTGCTGCTCATTTTGGAGCTGAGACCCAGCATGCGGGAGCCGAGGTTTTCCCATTTGTCACCGCTCATGGCGTCCATTTTCAGAATCGTGCCGTTTTTGGTCAGGCCGTCGTTATCGACCGCTGCGATATAGACATTTCCGCCGCTGACGGCAATGCCACGGGCTTTCCAGCTGTAGAGCATATTGCCCTGATTGACTTTAAAAGCCCCCAGTTGGGGATTGGGTGCGCCGGTAGGGCTGGTGCCAGGAATGCCGATAGGCGTGCCCATGGAGGGGGGTGGGGTGTAGGGTTGACCTGTCGCAGGGGGCTGGCTGCCGCCAACACCGGGCATGGGCACCATATTGTTGGGGTCCTGTACCATGCCGGGATCGGGCATACCCATGGGCGCACGGCCGCCACAGGCGGTCAGGGTCAGACTGGCCACCAGGCTGGTGATCATCAGTGAAGCCAGTGCGTTCCGTTTCATATGCTCTCTCCTTCAGAATATCTGCTACGCGGTTTGTTAATAGACTTATATGCCTTCGCTGCACTGGACTTGTGCCCTTGTGGTTAAGCGTGGTTTAAGTTGTATTCAATGAAAAATTAAGCTTTCAGCCTTTGCGCTGGGGTGCGCGCTGGACCAGCTGAAAGTTTTCGACCGCCAGGGCGTTGTCGGCCCGATCCTGCTGGCGCTGGCTGCGGTTCCACTGCAAAAAGATCACAATAAAATTGATTGCAAAAATATGCAGGGTCACAATTTTTAAGAACCAGCCGCTGACCTGCTGATCGCCGTAAGCGGTGAGGTAGTACATGCCCGGCTGATCCTGATAGCTGGCGTAGAGCTGATCCGGTGAAATGGTCAGCAGGGCAAACACCGGGATCTGCCACAGAATCAGCATGGCGATGTAAAACATCTGGCGTGGCAGCGGCAGGCGCAATGCTTGGTATGGACTGAGCAGCGGCAGCCACATCAGCGCCCCGCTGATCACGAAGCTCAGCAGCTGCAGCTCGTTGATCCATGCCGATTGCAGCGCCAGCGTCAAAACTTCAGGCAGGTGCCAGACAAAAAAATAGCTATTGAACAGCACGCTGTTTTTGGCCAGATCGCTGAAGGGCAGCAAAAGATGGCGCAGCGGGCTCTGGCTGAAGGCCTGCAGCAGAACGGCGGGCAGGCTCAGCAACAGCAGGGCGCCAGAGCCATAGATCAGGCAGATGTACTCAAACATGCGCACGGTAAAGAGCCGGTGTTGGCCGATCGCATCGATGGGCGAGGAAACCAGCAGCAGCGTGCTCAGGGCAGCCAGTATAAAAAGCAGCGGGTGATGCCAGCGGATGCCGTGATCGGGTTGGCGGCGGAGCCAGAGCAGGCTGATACCATAGAGCAGGCCCATCACAAGCCAGCTGCTCAGCAGAAAGGGCTTAAAGGCCCAGCCCATCAGGGAGTCGTGTGCCAAGGTGTTCTCCGCCAGATCAGTTTCAGGTCTTTTTACCTTAAGGCCTTAACAAGAACAACGTCAATTCTTTAAAGCGCTTTTTTTTCGCTCACCAGGTGGGCTACAATGCAAGACATGCGACAGTCTTTGTATCTTTTGTTGAGCTGGCTCTGTGTCAGCCTTTGCCTGAGCCTGCCGGCCCTGGCAGCTGCGGATTTGGGCTACCAGCTGGAGCTGGATCTGGATGCAGAGACCTCGACCCTGCGCGGCAAGGCCACGATCTCTTATCTGTATCAGGGTCCTAAAGCCCTGCCTTCACTGTTTTTTAGGCTCGATGCCAATGCCCAGGCCAGCATGGAAGTGCAGGAAGTCAAAACCAAAGAGGGCCTGATTCTGCCCTCACGCCCCTATCGTTATACCTATCTGGAGCAGCAGGTCGATGATCCCCTGCTTTATGAGGTCTTTTTGACCGAGCCCCTGCAGCCAGGCCAGCGAGTGGAGCTGGTCTTTCATTATGTGATCCGGCACTTGCCCCGTAACCAGGGGGCTTACTACCTGCTGGATGATATCAACCAACTGGGGCTGGGCTCCTGGTATCCGCGTCTGGTTCCCTTTCGCGACGGTCAGTGGCAGATTTACGAGCGTCTTTACGCTGACTACGAAGTCAAGGCACGCGCCAACCGCAAGTTTTACGTCATTTCGCCCCTGGCGCCAGTCAGCATCAGCAATGCCGATCACAGCTACCAGTACAGCACCGAGCAGGCCCGCGAAATGAGCCTGATTTATACCCCCGACATGCTGCTGCGCAGCGTGGAGGCCGACAATGTGGCGATTCGCTATTATTACCACGCCAACCTGCAGAAGTGGAGCCCCATGACGCTGGAGCTGGTGCAGTCGGTCATGCGCTTTCTGCGCGAGCGTTACGGCAGCTACCCTTCCCGGCGCATGACGATCGTTTCGATTGAGGACAGCCCCTACCCGGTGATTGTGTCTGATCAATTGATCGTGCTGCGCAACAGCTTTTCACCCGATGCCGATGAGGCGGTGGTCAAGCGCCGTCTGGCCGAGCATCTGGCTTATGGTCTGGCCCAGCAGTTCTGGGGTTATCAGGTGGGTCAGCCGGCAGACAAGCTGGCCTGGATTAACCAGGGCCTGGCGCTTTTTGTGGCCCAGCACTATTTGCAGCAGCAGGAACGCCGCCCTTTTTTGCTGGGTGATGCTTTGGTTGAAGACTATCTGCGGGCCGCCCGCCAGGGCTGGAACACCTCGCTGGATACGCCGCGCCAGCAGTTGGAGCGCCTGCGTCTCGACAGCTTCCGGGCCCTGGCCCAGGGCAAGGGTTTTACTTTAATTCGTCAGCTGGAGCGCTTGTTGGGTAAGCAGGTGATGGAGCAGACCGAAAACCGCCTGCTGCAGCAGTTTCGTGGCAAACAGATGCAGGTGGCCGACTTTCAGAAGGTCTTGCAGCAGGTCTCTGGCAAAGATCTGGACTGGTTTTTCAGACAGTGGGTCCAGCGCAGCGACACCCTCGACTACGCCATTCAGTCGGCCCAGCAGACCCAGCTTGAAAGTGGCGGGGTACGGGCTGTGGTGGTGGTGCAGAAATTAGGCCAGATCACCATGCCCGTCACGCTGGCTTTGCGTCTGAATAACGGCGAAACCCAGCTCAAGCTCTGGGATGGCTCTCAGCTCAGTGAACGCCTGAGTTTTGATCTCAAACACCCGCTGCGTGAGGTGGTGATTGATCCGTCTCAGGCCACGCCGGATATTGATCGCAGCAATAACCGCTTTGAGCTGCCGGGCATGCAGGCGGTGCGGCCTTAGTCTTCAGGCCTGCGCCTGTTTCAGCAGCGCCAGCAGGCGCTTCAGACTGCTGGCGCTGTCTTCGGTGCCGAGCCTCAGCACCTGTTCAGCCTGGCGGTAAAAGTGGGCCCGCTCATGGTAGAGATGTGTCAGTGCTTCAGGGCTGCAGCGCGTGGTCAGCTCATGTGCCGGCGGGCTCCACAGGCGCTGCATAAGCAGATCGGCAGGCAGCTGCAGCCAGATGGTCAGGGCCTTGTGCTGCAGCAGGGACAGCCGTTCCGGTGCGCAGGGCAGGCCGCCGCCGGTGCTCAGCACCACAGGTGTTGTTGGCTGCCAGTGCTGCAGCCAGGTGTTCTCTGCCGCGCGAAAGGCTGCCTCGCCATGTTTGGCAATATACACACCGGGGGCACAGCCCATCTGGGTTTGCAGCAGCTGATCGCTGTCCTGCCAGGGCCAGCCCAAAGCAGCAGCCAGTTGCTGACCCAGGGTGCTTTTGCCGCTGCGCGGAAAGCCCAGCAGGGCAATCGGGCGTTCAGGAGGCATGGAGACCCCCTTGTGCTGTCAGCAGCTGCAGATGATGCATGCAGCCCGCGACAAAGCGGTTGGGCTGGCCAATCCAGCTGTTTTGTACGCGCTGGCGCAGGCTGCGGGCACAGTGCTGACGCAGAGCTTGATCGGTCAGTATGGCCAGGGTTTTGGCCAGATAGTCCGCCGGGCTGTAAGCAATGCCTTCGTTCAGAGCAACGGCCTGCAGCAGGCTGGCGCCGCCAGCCGGCCAGCCGGGCTGCACATGGGTGACCAGCGGCAGGCCCATCCAGAGGGCGTCGCAGCTGACCAGCCCGCCCTGGTACGGAAAGGGGTCCAGCACGCAGTCCAGGCGGGTATAAAAGCGCAGATAGTCGGGGTAGTCGCTGTCGCCCTCAAAATGCAGGCGTTCCGGGGCAATACCGTGGTCCTGCAGTGCCTGGGTGAGGGCCTGACGACAGGCTTCATGCTGGTAGAGGCGGTGTTTGAGGTGCAGGCTTGTCTGGGGTGCGGCCTGCAGAATCTCAGCCCAGAGCGCCAGCGTCTGAGGCGAAAGGCGGCCGGGATGATGGGCGCAGCCCAGTCTGTACCCGGTGACAGGCACGCTGGCCGCATCTTTGCCCGCCACTGGCAAAGGCTGGGGCAGATAGATCCAGCCCGGCAGGGGCAGCAGGGTTTCACCCGGCCAGGGCTCGGCTGTGCTGGCGCGGTCGCCAAAGCGCCAGGGGACCTGTGGCAGGCCCACAGGCCCGTTAAAAGTCAGGCCGCTGACTTGCACCGGCGCCAGCTGCTGTGCCAGCAGGGCCAGCCCGCTGGCTGAGGTATGTCCAGCCAGATCCACCAAGATGTCAGGCTGGTCGGTGGCGATCACAGTGCTGGCTTCATTCAGCGTCAGACCCGACAGATCGCGCCAGGGCACACCCTGGGCGGAAAAATGGCTTTGAAACGCCTGTTGTACAGGATCCGGGCTTTGCACCAGACTGTAGAGGTACAGCTCAAAATCGGTTTGCGGGTGCAGAGCAAAGTAGCGGCTCAAAAACATGCCCGCGCTGCAGCGCCGCAGGTCTGGCGACAGGTAGCCAAGACGGGGTCTGGCGCGTTGCGCTGGCGGGGTAATGGGTTGATTCGTGGGTTGAGCAGTAGGTGGATGTGCGCTGGCAAAGCTTTGCAGCAGTTCAGCGACCTGGCTGAAGGCTTTGGCATGGCTCCAGCGCAGCACAATCTGACGCGATTGCAGGCGGCTCAGCTGTAGCGGCTCAGCATGTTGGGCGCTGGCGAGGGCATGGGCCTGGCTGATTTCGGCTTCTGCTGCAGCACTCTGACCGAGATCCGTCAACAGCTCTGCCCGTGCCGCGTACAGGGGCCAGGCTTCGGTATCCTGCTGCAGGGCCAGTCTGAGGCTTTGCCAGGCGTGCTGCCAGTCACCCTGTTGGCGGGCCAGGGCGCTGTGATTCAGGGCTTGCTGAAGCCTGTCTTCAGATGGGGGCATGTTTTGGGCTTTCTAGCTTTGGGATGGCATCAAAGATTTGGTTTTATTATATGTCTGGTCTGCCCGTGACGTGTTGAAATGTTGGCCTATGCTAAAATTTTAAGCATGAAGCCTCATCTTCCCTGTCCGTCTTTCGGGCGTTGAATCCCTGATGCCTCCTGTTTCAGGTCACCTGCTCTTTCTCTCAGAATGGGATGCCCACAACCCGCTGCGCTGGTCGGGCATTCCGGCCGCGATGCTGCGCGCTTTTGGCCGGACCTGGGAGCGGGTGTCGTATCAGCAGGTGCCTTTTGATCTGGGGGCTGAGCTGCCGCTGGCGCTGGCCCGTTCAGGTGCTGCGGCCACAAGGGCCGCCCGACGGCATCGGCCGGATCTGATCGTCTGCCAGGGTACCAGCATGATCCCGCATTTTCAGGGTGATACGCCCGTGGTGAGCTGGCATGATGCCAGCTGGTATACCCTGGTTGGTTTGCCGCTGCCGCGCTTTCGCCGCGAGCGCCCTGAACTGCTGGCCTGGGATCAGCAGACCCTGCAGCGTGTTTTGTACATGTTTCTGGCCTCTGACTGGGCCTGTGACTATACCGCAAGGGCCTATCCGGAATTTCAGCACAAGCTGCATACCCTGCCTTTTGGTCCCAATTTGCCGGTCTGGCCTGCCCTGGCAGATTTAGAGGCCGTCTGGCAGCAGCGTCTTCAGCGGCAGACCTGCCGCCTGCTGTTTATTGGTAAAGAGTGGGAGCGCAAGGGGCTGCCCCGCGTGCTGGAGCTGGTGCGTTCACTGCATGCCCAGCAGATACCCGTGCAGCTGGATATTGTGGGCTGTGAGCCTGAAGTGGCTGACCTGCCCTCAGGGACGGTTGTGCACGGTTTTCTGGCCAAGCATACCCCCGAAGGCTGGGCGGCTTTTGCGGCCCTCCTGGCCGAGGCTGATTTTCTGGTGCATCCCGCCCGGCGCGAGTGCTACGGCTGCGTGCTGGTGGAGGCCAACGCCTTTGGCGTGCCCGTGCTGGCCACAGCCATTGAGGGCATGCCCACGGTGGTGCGTGAGGGCGAAAACGGGTATCTGGCCCGCAGCAAAGATTATGTGCCGCTTATGGCCTCACACATTCAGCGTCTGAAAGCGTCTCCTGAAGCCTATCTGAATCTGGCCCGTCAGAGCGTGCTGCGGGCGCGCAGCCTGGCCTGGGAGCAGGGCGCACGGCGGATGGCACAGGTGGTTTTTAGCGCGGCGGACTGAGCCTTTTTGCCGCGTCCCGCTTGTGGAATATGCTACAATGAGCGGGAATTCATAAAGGGCAAAAATCCTTTAATATTCAGGATTTTTACCCTGAAAGATATGCATGCAAAAGGTTTAAATTATCCATGACAACAACAACGCGCGTAGAACTTGATCGGGTCACGATTCGCTTTGCCGGAGACTCTGGTGACGGAATGCAGCTGACCGGCACCCAGTTTACCAATACCTCTGCCATTGTTGGTAATGACCTGGCCACATTCCCTGACTTTCCGGCTGAAATCCGCGCTCCGGCAGGGACTTTGCCCGGTGTCTCCAGCTTTCAGGTGCAAATCGGTGAAACCGATATTTACACCCCCGGCGATGACCCGGACGTGCTGGTGGCCATGAACCCGGCCGCACTTAAAGTCAACCTGCCCGTGATCCCCAAAGGCAGTACGGTGATTGTCGATACGGCCAGCTTTACCCGCCGCAACCTCGAAAAAGCCGGCTACGATGCCAACCCGCTTGAAGATGGCTCGCTGGAAGGCTATCACCTGATTGAAGTAGACCTGACCAAGCTGACCCTCAATGCCCTGGAAGGCCTGGAGCTTGATAACAAGGCAAAAACCCGCTGTAAGAACTTCTGTGCCCTGGGGATGATGTACTGGATGTACACCCGCCCGCTGGAACCCACCAAAGAGTGGATTGAACGCAAGTTTGCCCGCAAGGCCATTCTGGCTGAAGCCAATAAGCTAGCTCTGCAGGCCGGCTATAACTATGCCAACACGGCTGATCTGATGGCCAGCTCCTTTGAGGTCAAGCCCGCTCAGATTGCCCCTGGCATTTACCGCAGTATTTCAGGCAACCAGGCCCTGGCCCTGGGGCTGGTTGCGGCCTCCAAACAGGTGGGACTGCCGATTTTTCTGGGTACTTATCCCATTACCCCCGCCAGCGATATTCTGCACGAGCTCTCCAAATACAAAGAGTACGGTGTGATCACCTTTCAGGCCGAAGACGAAATCGCTGCGGTCTGTGCCGCCATTGGCGCGAGCTATGGCGGCGGGCTGGGCATGACCTCGACTTCCGGTCCAGGTATGGCGCTCAAGTCTGAGGCCATTGGTCTGGCGGTTAAAACCGAGCTGCCGTTGGTGATTGTCAACGTGCAGCGGGCGGGCCCTTCGACCGGCATGCCTACCAAAACCGAGCAGTCAGATTTGCTGCAGTCGCTCTTTGCCCGCAACGGTGAGTCACCCCTGTGTGTGATCTCCTGCAGCCGGCCCACCGACTGTTTTGACGTGGCCCGCGAAGCCACTGAAATTGCCGTGCGCTTTATGACGCCGGTGATTCTGCTCTCAGATGGCTTTATTGCCAATGGTACCGGGCCCTGGAAGATTCCTGACCCGGATGCCCTGCCGCAGATTGACATTCATCGCCCCAGTGATCCTGAAGACTTCAAACCCTACCAGCGCGCTGAAGACACCCTGGCCCGCGCCTGGGCCATTCCGGGCATGCCGGGCTTTGAGCACCGTATTGGCGGCCTGGAAGGCCAGAACGAAACCGGCAATGTCAGCTATGATCCCAAAAACCATGAAACCATGAGTCTGCTGCGCGCTGAAAAAATTCAGCGTATTGCTCAGTTTATTCCTGAGCAGGAAGTGGTCGGCCCTGAAAGTGGTGATTTGCTGGTGGTCAGCTGGGGCGGTACCTACGGCTCAGTGTATTCTGCCGTGCTGCAGGCCCAGCGCGAAGGCAAGTCCGTGGCCCACGCCCATGTGCGCTACATCAGCCCCCTGCCCCGCAATCTGGGTGAGCTCTTGCAGCGTTACAAGCGCATTCTGGTGCCTGAACTGAATCTGGGGCAGCTCTCTAAACTGCTGCAATACACCTACGGTATTAAAGTCGAAACCCTGAACAAAATTCAGGGTCAGCCCTTTAAGGTCCGTGAAATCAAAAGCACAATTGATGCATTACTTGCGTAAAGGAGCCTCTATGTCTGATACCTCAACCCTCACAAAAAAAGATTTTACTTCCAATCAGGAAGTCCGCTGGTGTCCAGGCTGTGGCGATTACGCCATTCTGAATGCTGTCCAGTCGGTGCTGCCCAAACTGGGCATCCCCAAAGAAAAGGTGGTCTTTGTTTCGGGCATTGGCTGCAGCTCCCGCTTTCCGTACTATATGGATACCTATGGTTTTCACACCATTCACGGGCGTGCAGCGGCCATTGCCACCGGCCTGAAGGTCACCAACCCCGGCTTGTCGGTCTGGATGATTACGGGTGATGGCGATTCGCTGTCGATTGGCGGTAATCATTTTATCCATGCCATTCGCCGCAATATTGATATCAACGTCTTGTTGTTCAACAACGAAATCTATGGTCTGACCAAAGGCCAGTACTCGCCCACCAGCCCCACCGGTCTGGTGACCAAGTCCACGCCCTATGGCTCGCTTGATCGCTCCTTTTCGGCCTCCAGCCTGGCCATTGGCGCTGAAGCCAGCTTTTTTGCACGGGCGATTGACACCGACCCCAAATACCTGCAGGAGATTATTGCCCGGGCCACGGCCCACAAAGGCACTTCAGTGATTGAAATTCTTCAGAATTGTGTGATTTTTAACGATGGCGCTCATAACTGGACTACAGATCGCGCCAGCAAAGACGATCACCAGCTGCGTCTGGAGCACGGCAAGCCGATGATCTTTGGCGCCGAGCGCAACAAGGGCATCCGGCTCAATGGCATCAAGCCTGAGGTGATCACCATCGGTGAAAACGGCATGACCGAAGCCGATGTGCTGGTTCACGATGAAAAGACCCCGGAACCCACGCTGGCTTATTTCCTCAGCCGCATGCGGGCGCCTGAGTTTCCCACGCCCCTGGGGGTTTTTCGGGCTGTTGAAGACAGCACCTACGACGAGCAGGTGCACCAGCAGCTGGAAGATATTCGCCTCAAAAAGGGCCAGGGAGACCTTAAAAAGCTGCTGTTTGCGGGCGATACCTGGGAAGTCAAAGGAGATCAGAACCATGCCTAAGTCACGTTTATCGCTGATGGCTACTTTGCTGACGCTGCAGTTTCTGGTGGCCTGTGCTGCTACCGAGCCCAAAGAAACGCCTGAGTCTGCCGCACCTCAGCAACAGGCAGAAGTGGCTCTGCCCAGCCCCGATGATGCCGATGCGCTTTACAGTTATGCGGTGACCCTGGAAGAACAGGGCAAAGATCAGGAGGCCATGGGTTATTACCTTCAGGCCACCCAGGTCAACCCCGAACACATCAAGTCCCATATTGCGCTGGCGCAGCTCTATACCAAGTACAGTCGCAAGGATGAGGCCAAAATTGCCTTTGAAAACATCCTGCGCCTGGACCGCAGCCATCCTTTTGTGGCCCAGTACAAAGAGGCCCGGCTGAAATATTATTCGGCCCGCAATATTGCTCAGAACGAAGAGTATGAAAAAGCGCTGAAGCTTCTGGGCGAAGCGCCTCGCAACACCCCGCTGGATGCTGAGATTGAAGCCGAAGAGGCCAAGTGGCGCGAGATTCTGCAGGCGGGCAATGCCAGTCAGAAAAACCAGAATCTGCTGGAGCAGGCCTCACTGCTGGCCTATCAGGGCAAGTATCAGGAGGCCATTGATCTGCTGAAAACGGCACCCGATGCCGATAGCAATGCAGACATTCAGGAAAAAATGCGTCAGTGGCAGCAGGCGCTGGCCAGTCGCGGCAGTGCTGAAACGCCTGCGGCGCAGCCCTCAGCCGCACCCGCTGCGCAAAATACGCGCTATGTCATGAGTGATAACGTCAACCTGCGCCAGTCGCCTTATCTCTATGCGGAGTCTCTGGCCAGTCTTAAAAATGGTGCCGCTGTTGAGCTGCTGCTTGATAAAGGCTATGAAGCAGACGGTTATCAGTGGAGCAAGGTGCGCACCCGTGACGGCAAGGTCGGCTGGGTCGCTGCCAACCTGCTGCGCCAGTCTCTGGATGCTTCCGCCCCCAAAGTGTCGCCGCCGCCGAGCCGGCCTGAGCAAAATACCTCAGCCGGAGAGCAAACTTACGGCACCCGCTATGTTAAGGGTTCGGGTATCAATGTGCGCCGCTCACCCTCCCTGAGCGGTACGCTGGTGACCCGTGTCAATGCGGGCTCCCCGGTGATTGTGCTTTCGGAGCGCAATCTGGCTGCTGACGGTTATAACTGGACCAAAGTGCGCCTGGGCGATGGCCAGGTGGGCTGGATGGCCGCTGACTTTTTGCAGGGTGAACCCGCAACTGGCAACAGCAAGCCTACCGCCGCTGCTCAGCCCCGGCAGGCCCAGATTACGGCCACAGATGTGAACCTGCGCTCAGCGCCTTCGGTTTCAGCCAGCGTCGTGGTCATGCTGTCGCGTCCGACCAAAGTGACCCTGCTGCCCGATGCTGAAGTGACCCGCGATAACTATACCTGGCAGCATGTGCAGCTCAGCGACGGGCGCAAGGCCTGGATCGTTAAGAAGTTTCTCGGGCCGGTGAGTTCCGGGGCTTCAAGTACGGAAACCCAGCGCCGTTACATTCGCGGTGACAATGTCAATATCCGCAAGGATCCTGGCACCTCAGCCGCGATTCTGCTGACCGCCACCGAAGGCACCGCGGTGACCCTGATGTCTTCACAGACTGTCGATAAAGACGGTTATAAGTGGTATAAAATCCGGCTCAGCGATGGACGCCTGGGCTGGGTGGCCAGCGGTTTTCTGGGTCAATAGCCTGCGCTGAGTCATTGTTCACGGGCCGCAGGATGACTGTGGCCCGTTTGCTTTTGGGGTTTAACCCGCATTTCTCACAAAGGTGCGTTCACATAAGGTGTAGGGTATATTT
>JACYMC010000242.1 GCA_015272195.1 Candidatus Sericytochromatia bacterium | reverse complement strand
ATGAAGACAGCACCGCTAACGTAACCCATTGGGGTAAGCGTAGCTTGAGAATCCCCTTCCTTTAGGAAGGGGAGTATGTCAAAAAAGACCTGTTGCAAAAACGGAACGCCGGGCGACATAACATAACGCAGCCCGGCGTCCGTTAAAACGTGTTCAGCTAAAACAGCGCTGTGCGCACGCCCAGGGTCAGCCCGATAGTGTGCAGCCAGTTGTCGTTAAAGCCATCGCCCAGATTTTTGGGGTTGTTGGAGGTGCCTACTGCACCACCGCCAAGGTAGCGCAGGTTGACAAAAGCGCTGTGCTGATCGTTGATATCCCAGCCTGCGCGCAGATTGGCGTCTAAAATGGCACCAATCACATCGGTGGTGCTGCCATTGAGTACGGAGATCGGCGCATAAAAGCCGTCCACTTCGGAGCCCCACCAGAAGGTCTCGTTAAAGTAATGGCGCGAACGGAACTTCAGAATGGGTACAGGCCCCACGTTGCGGTTGGAGACAAACTGCTCGCCGTTTAAAGAGGCAAATTCAATCACCGCGTCACGCAGCTGCAGCGAGATGCCCGCAGCCAGCTCCTCACGGGGATCGGGGTTAAAGTCATAAAGATAAGAGCCTCTGAAAAAGGGAAAGTCATAGCGAAAGGTCATGGGTGTGCCGCTGGCAAAGGGAATATTGTCAATGGTCACGTCCCGCTCAATCACCGCCCGGCTGTCGAGGGTCAGGGGCTGGTACATAAACACCACCTTATGGTGCGGGTCCAGCTCCAGATCCAGGCTGAGTTTGGCCAGGTTGAAGAGGTTGTCCTGCCCACCTTCAGCGACATAGTCGATCACGCTGTTGTCGCGGCTGAACTGGATGGTATGGGCCATCACGCCCAGAAAACCCAGCTCGGCATTGGCAAACAGACGGGGATAGGTCACCGGGGCCTTTTTTTCAATCCGTTGGGTGGTCTCAATTTCGATGTCTTCGGTGTGCATTTCACAATGATCTTCAGACATCAGCTCCAGTTCTTCTGTTTCGGTCTCTTCGATCTCTTTGGTCTCTTTGGTCACTTCTGTTTCGATGGCGCTTTGGGGCTCAGGGGCGGGCGCTGCGGAGACAGCCATCAGGCCACTGCCCAGCCAGAGGGTAAGAGCCAGCAAGGGACGACTGAATTTCATGGGGGATTCCTACCTTATCATTTCAATAAATGCCTGAAGATTAACACAGAAAACAGTCTGACCGGCACAGAGTAGCGCTCACAAAAGAAAGCCCGCTAAGCGCTGGAAATTTCAGGCCCCTACTGGCTATAATAAAAACAACCCGCCCCCTCAGAAATCAGACCAGATGGAGAGAAAACATGCGTAAACCCCTGATTTTAACGGCTCTGTGCACCGCCCTCAGCCTGCCAGCTCTGGCAGCCCTGGAGCTGGAGCCCGTTTCTGACAACCAAAAAATTGATCAGCACCAGACCGTGAATCAGAACCAGGGACAGGTGGCCGTCTCGCTGCGCTATGTTCCCAATCCGGGCCAGACCCAGGTCTTTCATCCCAACGGCAGCGGCCGCCTGAGCGATACCTTTTCACCTTACGCCTATCGCAATATTGTGGATACCCAGGTCTTTCATCTGACGATTCAGAACAATGAAGGCCAGACCCTCGGCGCTGATCAACTGCGCGTGCAGGTCAGCCTGAACGGATTGCCCTATGAATACCTTGATCGGAACGCGCTGATCAAGCAATGGCGGCACTACTATTACCTCAACACCAACACCATCACCGGCGCGCCCGATTTTATGGAGCAGGAACGGGCCATTGCCGCTGAACACTTTATCGAAAAAAACAGCTTCAGCCCACAGGATGTGCCGCCCGGCGGAAAGCTCAGCGGCTATCTGGCCGTGCCCAGCCTTGACCAGCCGGGCCTGCTGAAAGTACGGGTGCGCAATCTGGGCAATCGCGTGGCCCCCCAGGAATTTGTGTTTCACTTTAACGTCAAAAGCCCGGCCTGAGCCCCGTGGTCCATCTGCACGCTGAGCAGCTGGTGCTGCCTTTTCATGTCGGCCATAGCCTTTACCGGGTCTATGGTCTGATTCGCTGTGCGCCAGATCAGCTGAGCCTGGAGTTTCAGGCCGTCGAAAACCTGCTGGGGCTGGTGCGCGGCCGTATCCGTCAGATTCAGATTCCCTGGCAGGAACTCTCAGAAGTCAGTCTGCAGCCCCGGCGCTGGGGCGGCGCCACCCTGCGCCTGAGTACACTGCAGCTGCAGACCCTGCGTAAATTTCCGGGTGCCCTGCAGGGCACCTGCCGTTTGCAGATTCGCCGCGCTGATCTCAGCCTGGCCGAGCAGTGGTTCCACCTGCTGGAACTGCACCAGGCCCAGTGGCAGCTGCAGCAGCTTGAAAAACCCCAGCCCGAAAGCCCGGTCACACCGGGCAAGCTGCAGCAGGTGCAGCAAATCTGGGAGGAAGTGCGCAGCCTGCTGCACAAGCCATGAACTATACCCTGATACCTGGCCAGAGCCGGCTGCTGATCAGCCTGCCCCACAGCAGTTCTGCGATTCCCTGGGAGCTGGCGGCCCGCATGCATCCTTACGCCCAGGGCTGCCCGGATACGGACTGGCTGCTGCAGCCGCTTTATGACTTTGCCCGCGGGCTGGGGGCCGGACTGTTGCTGCCCCACTGGTCGCGCTATGTGATCGATCTCAACCGCTCGCCGGCCAACGAAAACCTGTACCCAGGAGCCGACAGCACCGAACTTTGCCCCAGCAGCACCTTTGAACGCCGGCCGATTTATCTGCCCGGCCAGGCCCCCGACGCCGCAGAGGTGCAGCAGCGGCTGCAGACCTACTGGCAGCCCTATCACCAGGCTCTGCAGGCCGAAGCCCGCCGTCTGAAAGAAGACTATGGCCATGCCATTATTTTTGAGGCCCACTCGATTGCCTCAGTCGTGCCGCGCTTTTTTGACGGGCGCCTGCCGGATCTGAACCTGGGCACAGCCGATGGCCACAGCTGCAGCCCGGCGCTGACAGGCGCTTTAGAGAGCGTGCTGGCCGCCAGCACCTACAGCTGGGTGGTCAATGGCCGCTTTAAAGGCGGCTATATTACCCGCGCTTACGGCCAGCCGGCAGAGGGTATCCATACGGTACAGCTGGAGCTGTCACAGGCCGCGTATCTCGACGAAGACAGCGGCGCCTGGCTGCCAGGCAAAGTGGCCCGGATTCAGCCCGTTCTGGAGCGGCTGCTGCGCGCCTGTCTGAACACCCCGCTTTGAGCCCCGCCCTGCGTCTGCGCTTCAAAGGCCTGCTGCTGATGCTGGGCCTGGCGCTGGGCCTCAGCCTGATACTGGGCTTATGCTTACAGCTGCTGCTCTGGCTGGCCCCGGCCGACTGGCGGCAGGCGATCGACACCTGGCGCGCTTTGCCCCTGGCGGTACAGGGCGCGCAGCTGCAATCACTGGCCGAGACCCAGCCCCTGCTGCCTCTGTATTTTTTAGGCCTGCAGGTGCTGCAAGTGATGCTGGCCCCGATCCCCGGCCAGCTGATGGGTCTGCTGGGCGGCTGGCTGTTTGGCTTCTGGGGGGGGCTGAGTCTGAGCCTGCTCGGTCTGGCGCTGGGTTCTTTACTGGTGATGCTGGCCGGGCGCTGGCTGGGCCGGCATTTGCTACCCCTGTTTTTAAAGCCGGTGCAGCAGGTACGCTTTGCAAACCTGCTCGAAAGCGGTGGCTACTTCAGTTTTTTGATGATCTTTTTACTGCCGGCCCTGCCTGACGACGCGATCTGCCTGCTGGCGGGCATGACCCGTCTGAATCTGGGCACTCTGCTGCTGGTGTGTGTGCTGGGGCGACTGCCTGGCATGGGCGTGCTGAGCTGGGCCGGCGCACGCTTCAGCAGCAGCATTGGCTGGCCAGAACAAATGCTTTTGGTGACCCTGGGCCTGCTTTCGCTGGGGCTCTGGCTGGCCCAGGACAGCATTGAGGCCGCCTGGCACCGCCGCCAGCCAGTCACAGACGCCGCAAAAGGAAAAACAGCGCAAGCTTCGGCACAGACGCGTGATATAATCCAGAGAGGATGAACACCCATATGACGCCAAGCCGCCTGCTGCCCCTCACGATGAGTGTCCTGCTGAGTCTGAGCGCCTGTGCCACCGAGCGCAGCAAAGTGATCAGTCTCAGCCTCTGGCTGGATACCCATGAACGCGAGTCACTGTTCTTTAAAGGACTGATCGCACGCATGGAAAAAGATCTGCCCCATATTCGCCTGCGCCTGCGTTTTATGCCCTTTGAAGATCTGAAGCCTCGCTTTCTGGGACAGGTGGGCGAGACCCGCGAGCCGGATATTGTCTACATGATGAATGACTGGGTCGGCGAACTGGCGGAGCAACAGGTGCTGCGGCCCATTGCCCAGCCACTGAACGATATCCTGCCCGCAGCCGCCAGCAGCATGCAGTATCAAGGGCAGAACTACGGTGTTCCCTTTGTGTTTCAGACCATTGCCCTGCTTTATAACCGGGATCTGATCGATCAGCCCCCCCATCACTTTCAGGAGCTGAAGCCACGTGCCACAGACAGTGGGGTTTACCCCCTGATCTATGACCAGCGCAATTTTTATTACCATGCCCCCTGGTTTCACGCCTGCGGCGGCCAGTTGTTTGATGCCAATGGCCGCTTTGTCCTGAAACGGGAGCCCCTGCGCCGCTCACTGCAGGATGCCTATGCCCTGCAGCAAGGGCAAATTGTGCCCGCCGGCGCCTCGTATTCGGTGATGCTGAATCTTTTTGCCGCTGGCCAGAGCCAGCTGATGATCTCAGGCCCCTGGTCGATGGGCCTGCTGCAGGAAAACAAACTCAGTTATGGCGTGGCCCCCCTGCCCCGCAACAGCTGCAGCGAAACCCCCCGCTCTTTTATCGGGGTCAAGGGCTTTGGTGTCAACCGCCTGAGCCGCCATCCCGAGGCGGTAGAAGAAGTGATTGCCTATCTGACCTCTGCCGAAAGCCAGCAGCAGGCCCTCAAAGCGCTCGACAACCTGCCGGTGCACCAGCGCGTTTACCAGCAGCCGCTGGAACCTGCCCAGCAGGGCTTTTATGCCCAGCTGCAACATGGCGTGCCCCTGCCCAACCATCCCATGATGAAAGACGTCTGGCAGGAAATGAACTGGCTGCTGGGCCAGGTTTTTGACGGTCAGCCCCTCGAAGCACGCCTCGATGAAGCGCTGGAGCGTTTGCAGCGGCGGGCCGGGAGTTACGAACGATGAAAAACACACTGACTTTTTTGCGTTCCATTCGCTTTCGCCTGCCGATGCTGTTTATGATGGTATCAGCCATTCCGGCAGTGGTCGCGATTGTCTGGATCTCCAGCCTGCTCAACGAACGCATGGAGGTTTTGCTGCAGCAGCGGGTGCGTGACAGCGCGCTGACAGCCCACAATATTTTTGAGGAATACGCCCAGGATATTCTGCTCAAAGCCCGTCTGGTCACCCAGACCCAACAGGTACAGAGCACCCTGCGGCAGCAGGATAAAATTGCCCTGATCAACCAGCTCAGCGCGCTGCGTCAGGACCTGAACCTCGGTGTTTACAACGCCACGGTAGAAATTTTTGATGCCAGTGGTAAACTCTTTGTGGCCGAACCCAAACGTTCACTGCAGCAGGTGTCCGATACCCTCGTCTATACGGCCATGCATCGCGGCCAGTATCGTGTCTCGCGCTTTTTTGAGGACGATCAGCTCCGTCTGGCGACGGCCCTGCCGATTTTTCATCCTGAGGAGGCCCGCCCCATTGGCGCGGTGGCCTTGTCATTCAACGTCTCCCACAAGCTGGCCGACGAGATTCACAAGCTCTCGGCTGCAGAAGTTCTGATTTTTGTCGCGCCGCTGGGTGAGCCTGCTCGCCTCCTGGCCACCACCCTCGACGAGCAAAGCAGCGAAAACCTGATTGCCCGCTATCTGGCTGAAGATCTGAGACTCAACCAGCACCCGGAATACCTGCTGGCCGCCGTGCGGGGTGATGCCCGCAACGGTCAGTATTATGTGGCGGCAGCCCTGCAGACCCGGGATATGCTGGGCCTGATTGCCTCGCTGAAACAGATTCTGCTCTTTGTGGCTGGCGCGGCCGCCTTGCTGGCTCTGATCTTTGCCCTGGGCCTGTCGCGCAACCTGATCAACCGCATTGTGTATCTGGTGCAGGCCGCCCGCAAGGTCGAACACGGTGAGCTGGATATCCGCATCCAGCTTGACAGCGATGATGAGTTTGGTATCCTGGCCCGCAACCTCGACTCCATGCGCCAGGAAATCCAGCAGACCCTGCAGCAGAAAGAATCCATGATTACCAATTTGACGATCCGCGATCAGCTTAACCAGGCCATTATTACCCAGGCGGGCGCTGATCTGCTCAAAGAAGTACTGATGATCATTATCCGTGCCATCAACGCCCAGAAGGGCTCGATCATGATGGTGGATGAAGACAGCGGTAAACTGATGCTGAAAGTGGTCTATGACCCGGATCAGGGTGAAGAGCCCATCAATATTTTAGAGCACATCAGTTTTGCCATTGGCGAAGGCATTGCCGGTCAGGTGGCCGCCACAGGCGAAGCCCTGATCTGCAATGAACCCCAGCACGACAAACGTTTTAAAACCTACCGTTTTCAGGAAATGGACCGCCGCATCTGGAACATTATCTGCATTCCGCTCAAGGTGCAAGATCAGGTGCTGGGTGTGATCAGCCTCGACAACAAAGTGGGCGGTTTTGAAGATGAGGATTTAACCTTGCTGAATCACCTGGCCCACCAGATTGCCATTGCGATTCAGAATGCCGAACTCTACGAGCGCTCGATCATTGACGGGCTGACCGGCCTGTTTATCCGGCGTTATTTTGAAGACCTGCTGGATCAGGAGCTGAAGCGCAGTCAGCGCTTTGAACTGGAAACCTCTCTGCTGATGTTTGATATCGACCACTTCAAGCGTTTTAACGACACCTACGGCCACCAGGTGGGTGACTGGGTAATTCAGAAGGTGGCCCAGGTGACCCGCGAAAGCCTGCGCGACGGGGTGGATATGGCGGCGCGTTACGGGGGCGAGGAGTTTGCCGTGATCATGCCCGATACCAGCCTTGAGGAAGCCTGGCTGGTGGGCGAACGCCTGCGCAAAGCGATTGAAGAAAGCTTTATTTTTCACGACGGCCACAAGCTCAAAATCACCATCAGTCTGGGCTGTGCCAGCTTCCCGGCCCAGGCCCAGAGCAAAGAACAGCTGATTCTGTTTGCCGATACAGCCCTCTATGCCTCCAAACACAAGGGGCGCAACTGTACCACCCGCTACCACAGCGACCTTTCACTCTATGAACGCGGGGTGTTTACCGACCGATGATCGATGCTTTGCTGGTTTTTCCGCCTTTCTGGGAGCCCACCCAACCCTACCTCTCGCTGCCGGCCCTGACGGCCTGGCTGCGCCAGCAGGGCCACAGCGTGCGCCAGTGGGATTTAAACCTGCACTATCACGACACGGTGATCTCCAGCGCCTATTTACAGCAGCTGCTGAGTGAGCAAAGCCCGACCATGCCTTCACTGATGCGTCAGAACGTGCTGAAGCACTTTGTGCCCAAAGTCGATCAGGCCAAAGCCATTCTGCGCTCAGCGCGTTATTATGAACCTGCCGACTTTATTGAAGCCAAAACCACCCTCGAAAAAGCCTACCAGCTGCTCAACTGGGTCTGGCCAGAGACCCGATGCAGCCGGCGGGGGCTGATCATGCGCTACCGGGAATCATCGTCAGCCGAGCTGCTGCTGGCCAGCGAAGACCGGGCCAGCAACCCTTATCTGGGCTTTTATGAAGCCGAGGTGCTGCCACAGATTACAGCCATGGCCCCACGCCTGGTGGGCATCTCGATCGCCGATACCACCCAGCTGATCGGCGGTCTGAGCCTAGCCCGCCTGCTGCGCAAACAGCTGCCACAAACCCATATCACCCTCGGGGGTGCGCTGTTTTCAAAGTTTGCCGAAGCCATCAGCCAACAGCCAGAGCCCGCCCTGACCGAACTGTTTCACAGCATGGTCAGCGGTGAAGGCGAACTGCCCCTGCTGAAACTGCTGGAAGCCCTCAAAAACGGCGACAGTTTTGAGCAGGTGCCCGGACTGGTCTATCTGGACTCTGAGGGCCAGGTTCAGCGCAATGAAGCGGGTCTGCCGATCCCGATGAACGAACTGCCGCCGCCCGATTTTGACGATCTGGAGCTGGCGCGCTACTGGGTGCCCGAGCCCATTTTACCGCTGCTGGGCTCCAAAGACTGCTACTGGAAAGAGTGCAGTTTCTGTGACCATTATGTCTCGTATGCCCCGCGCTACCGCCTGCGCAAACCGGCCCTGATGGCCGCTGATATGCTGGCCCTGCAGCAAAAATACGGGGTGCGCCAGTTTTCGTTTGGCGATGAAACCCTTTCGCCCAACTATGCCCGCCGCCTGGCCAGCGCCCTGATTGAATCGGGAGCTGATCTGCGCTGGTCGATGCTCTCCCGTTTGCAAAAAGAATTTGACGCAGCCATCTGTGAACTGATCCGGGCCGGCGGCTGCAGCTTTATTATGTACGGTCTGGAATCAGCCCACCCACGCACCATTGAACGCATGGCCAAGGGCACCCAGCCTGAGACCGCCGCCGCCGTCTACCGCGCTACAGACGCAGCGGGTATTTATAACTACTCTTTTGTCTTTTTTGGCTTTCCGGGCGAGACCCGGGCAGAAGCCCAGGTGACGGTGGATTTTATTAAAACCCACGCTCCGATACTCCATTCGATTGGGGCTGGTTTTTTTATGCTGCAGCGCTTTGCCCCCGTGTTTCGCGAGCGCGAACGCTACGGCATTGTGTCAGTCAACGCCGAAGATCTGGCCGATGACTGGGGCATTTCACTGCGCTACGAAGTGGCCGAAGGCATGTCACAGGCCGAGGCGACACGGTTTTATCTGGATTTTATGCAGCAGTTGCAGCAGATCTATGGCATGCCCCTCTGGCTGGTCGACAACAGTCGCAGCACGCTTCTTCTGTACATCAACCACCACGGCAAGGACTGGATGCAAAGCTATGATTTTTCAGGGCAGGCCAACGTCAGCATCAGTGTCTGAGAGCCGGCTGTGAAACTGGGATTTGGATTTTAAATCTTTTCAGGTTAAAATGGGCTTATTGCTTGCAGACACAGGCAAAACAAAGCACGGTCTAACAGGAAGCTTAATCCATGCAGAACACCAAAATACAGGCGTTGTGGCAGCTGACACAAGAGCTGAAAGAAAAACGGCAACAGCTCGTCGAAAAAATGCACTACAACCAGAGCTATCTGGATCAACAGCAGCATCTGATGCAAACCGAGCTGCACGGCCTGCAGCACGAAACCCGACAACTGGAAACCGATCTGCAGCAGTTCTGCCAGGCCCTTGAAAGCCTGCATCAGCAGTGGCAGCAGCAGCCCGGCACCAGCAGCGCAGGCGATCCCCGCCTGAATGCGCTGCAGCAGCATTTTGCCGCCGCCGCCGCTGAGCGCCGGCTGGCAGGCGAACTGCTGGGCGTGCTGACGGTAGAATCCCAGGCCGTTTACCAGCCCCTGTTAGACGATTTTGATACCTGGCAGGCTTATTACCAGCAGTCGGTGGTCGACACAGACCCCACAGACGAAGCCCTGGAACAGTGCGAGGCCTTTCTGGCTGAGTTTACACCCGCCTGGGCCGAGCACAAAGCCGAAATCCTGAGCCAGCTGCAAGCCCCCGTCGTCGAAGAAAGTCCGGCCAGTGATCAGGGCCAGGCTGAAGCAGAAGCCCTGCAAGCAGAGCTGGCAGAGCTGCAACAGCACTTAAGCGCACGCGAAGCGGAGCTGAGCAGCCTGCAGGAAGCCTACCAGGCACTCGAAGCCAGTCAGGCGCAAGCAGATACGTCTGCGGCAGATGCAGATAAGCTGGCCGAAGCCGAAGCGGCCCTGCAGCAGGTCCAGACCGTACAGACAGAATTTGAGGCCCTGCGTGACAGCAATCATCAGCTTTCCAATGACCTGGAGCAATTGCGCAGCCACACAGACAAACTGATTGAGCTGGTTGAAACCTATCGCCAGGCCGCTCTGGAAGCAGTGCAGCAGGCTGAAGCCGCTGAAGCCCAGGCTGCAGAAGCGCAAAGCACGGCCAGCCCTTCCGAGGGCAGTACCGAAGAGAGCAGCGAAGCCGGCAGTAAGGCAGAGGCTGCCCGTGAGGCAGTGCGCAAAAAGACCGTGGTGCTGCTGCGCCACCGCCTGGGCAAAGTGCCCCGCAAAATCAACCAGGCCCTCAAAGATATCAGTCAGAACAGCACCCTCGACAAACTTTTTGAGCTGGCTCTGAGCGTGGAGTCGATCGCTGATTTTGAAGCCGCGCTGGAAGACTAAAAACCCCGCTTCATCCGCGCCTCACAATCCTGACAATAAACAGCCCCCGCAACATGTTGCGGGGGCTGAAGCTATCACAGAGGGTGCGTGAACTTACTTCAGGCCTTACAGGGATTAATCCAGCTTCTTTTTGATGATATCTGCAAGACTGCTGCCTTCAGGCAGTTTGGCACTGCAGGGATAGATCTCAGCACCCATGCCCGGCTTACCTTCAGGGATTTTGGCACTGCAAGGATAAATCTCAGCGCCCATGCCCGGCTTGCCTTCAGGCAGTTTGGCACTGCAAGGATAAATCTCAGCGCCCATGCCCGGCAGCTTGCCTTCGGGCAGTTTGGCGCTGCAGGGGTAAAGCTCTGCATCCACAAAGGGCATTTCATTCTTGGCACCGGGGTGTTTGCAGTTGGCGTGCTGATCCAGGTGGTCTTTGGGATTGTGCGGCACAGCAGGTACAGGTTTGCTATTGGGCGTGGGCTGTTCCGATTGCTCAGGCTTGCCGGTGGCTTTTTCCATTTTATTGATAGAAAAGTGATTCTGGCTGGGATTGATAGCGGTCATCTGAAATACTCCTTCTCGACACATGGCTGGCAGCTGCTGGCGTTTGAACTGCTATAATAGACTTTAGCGAAAAAAAAATCGCAACATGTCTGCAAAAAACGGTTTTTAAACCAAGTTTAAATTATGCTTCTATCTGATCTGCCCATCGATCGCGCCTTACTGTCAGCTGCCTGTCCCTGGATTCCCACGGGCCCGGTACTGGATCTGGGTGCAGGCCATGGTCAGATCAGTGAGCTGTTACAGGCTTATGGCTTTCCCGTCACGGCAGTGGATGAAGACACCCGGGCGCTGGCGGCGGTCCAGGCCGCACACCCTGAGCTGCAGGTGGTTGAATGCGATCTGCGCCAGTTTGAGATTGCACCTGAACACTGGGCAGCCATTGTTTGTCTCAACGTCACGCCCTTTTTGCCACAGGCTGATGTCGAGGCCCTGCTGATGCACCTGGCAGCGGGTCTGAAGCCGGGGGGCGTGCTGATTTTTTCGGGGTTTCATGCCGACGATCCCGGCTGTGCTTATTTAATGGCTGAAGACGCCCATGGCCAGCCCGCTCCCACAGGCCAGGTTTCGCTGGCCCTGCTGCCCCGCTTTTTTAGCGACTGGCCCGTCTGGTTTGCCTTTGAAGGCCCTGTTGAAGACGATCACCCCCCCCAGGGCCCGCACCGGCATGTGCTCAGCCAGTGGATCATACAGAAACCTGAAGTGCCACTGGCAACAATCAACTGGTCAGCCCTGCCCCGGCTGGGCACGGGCATGGGCTGGCGGGCCGCCCTGCACGAAGAGATTCTGGCCAGCGAAGCCATCGAATTTTTAGAGATCATGACCGACGATCACCACAGCCCCGAACTGGACCAGCGCCTGCTGGCGCTGCGCCAGCGCTATACGCTGGTCCCTCATGGCGTGGAGCTCTCACCCGGCACGCCGGGCGGGGCCTCTGAGGCCTATCTCAAAGACGTGGCACGCATTGTGGCCCGCTGCGACAGCCCCTGGTGGAGCGACCATCTGTGTTATACTCACTCCCCACGCTATCGCACCCACTCGCTCAACCCCCTGCCACCGGGCGAAGAAAGCCTGGCCACGGTGTTGAGCAACCTCAAACGTGCCCGGCAGAACATTCCACGCCCCCTGTTGCTTGAAAACCCGGCCTATTACGCTGCCGTCAGCCCGGACCCGCTGCAGGAAGCCGCTTTTTTTAAACAAATTGTCGAAAGCGCCGACTGCGGCATTTTGCTGGATGTCGCCAATCTGATGGGCAATGCTTATAACCTGGGCCTGGACCCTTATACCTACTTTGACGCCCTGCCCGCGGAACGGATTGTACAGCTGCATCTGGCGGGCGGCCGCCTGCTGGAAGAAGTCCTGTTTGACACCCACGACCGCCCGATCTGGCAGGAAACCTGGGAGCTGCTGCGCTATGTGCTGCAGCACAGTGACGTGCGGGCCGTCTCGCTGGAGTGGGACGATAATTATGAGGTACCAGCGCGCATCCTCGAAGAAGTGCAGGCCCTGCGGCGCGTGCAGCGGCAGTTTGGGCTGCGCCTGTGAGTCTGAGCAGCTACCAGAATACCTGGATCGAAATGCTGATGTATCCTGAGCGCAGCGCCGAGATTCTGGCCAGCACTGCTGATCTTACACCTGCAGAACGGATCCTGCTGGCTGCTGTCAGCCCGGAACGTCTTCAAACCATCAGCAAAACCGTCATTTATAGCCGCATCAGTGCCTTTGTGCGTGTCGTGCCGGCCAATTTACGAAGTCTGCTGCCCGCAGACCGGCTGGAGGCGATGGCCCGTGATTATGCCTACCGCGAACCCCTGGCCAGCCTCTACCCGCTGGCGCAGCAAACCCGGCAGTGGCTGGACTTTCTGGCCGCAGCCCTGAGCGCCGAAAACGAACAGCACCTGCGCGATCTGATCCGCTTTGAACAGCTCAAAAGCCGCTTCAGCCATTATGAAAAACCGGCACCCCGCCAGAAGTTGCGCGGGCCAGTGCTCAGCCCGGCCTGCGGTTTGCTGCTGGCCAGCCCCGATTTTGCCGCCCTGCTGCAGGCCATCTGGCAGGAGCAGTCGCTGCCGGCATATGACAACAACACCCGCCAGGGCTATCTGGTCTTTGAAAACCCTGAACGCGAAGTGGGCCTGCTGCCGCTGCACTGGGGCCTGTACCATGTGCTGCAGACCTGCAATGGCCAACAAAGCTGGGCTGAAGTGCTTGACGCCGTCTGCAAAAGCCACCCGGAGCTGACCGCCGACCACAGCACCCTCTGCCAATGGGAGGCTTATCTGCGCCAGCGCGGCTGGCTGCGTGACTGGCAGTCTGTGGCCTGAAGCGGTCGGCTCAGCGCCGCTGAGAGCGCTTCTCGAGCAGATAAATGTATAAAATCAGAATCAGGGTAAAGGCAATGCCCAGACTCAGGCTGCGACTGGCCGGAGCGCCATTAAAAAAATATTGCACATAACCCATGGAAGCGGCCACAATAAAAATCGAAATATTCAGCAGGGGCAGACGCTGGCCCGAGACCAGCGGGGTTTTTCGGCGCATGGCATGAATCCTGTCTTGATCTGAAGCTGTATTCAGTGTAAAGGACAAGCCAACACCGCGTCACCCTGTGTATAAAAAAACAGAGACATTGCGTCAGTTTTAAACAGCCAATATCTATAATGCAACAAGACACCCGGTATTGTATCTTTGTGTACACAGGTTAATTTGAGGATCATCACTACACCATGTTTCTAAACCTTATGCTGAAAACATGCCCCTGAACTTGCCCTGCAAACACCATCAGCAGCTTTCGCAAGCGCAGTTCTATCAGCTCTTACGCAGCGACCAGCGTATTTCTAACTTTATGCAGGAAGCCGCAACCGACGGACTCTGGTATCTTCAGGCCGATAAAACAGGAGCCTGCTGGTTTAATCAGCGCTTCTGGCGCACGCTGGGGTATGCAGCAGATCAGTATCCACCCGGCAGCCAGGCCTGGCTGCAGTCGCTCCCGCCCGAAGAAGCCGCACAGACGCTCGCCTATCTGAAACAATTGCTGACCGCAGAACAGGGCCATGAAGCCATCCTGAACTATCGCCACACCAGCGGCCACAGCCTCTGGCTCAAAAGCACCGGCCGGTTGCTGCGCAACGCCCGGGGAGAGGCCGAGCACCTGCTGGTAGCCCATACAGATATCACCAACCTCAAAAAGAAAGAGATCTTGTTGACGCGTTGTAACCACGAAGCACGCATCGGCTACTGGGACGTCGACCTGATCCATCAGCAGATTTTCTGGAGCGAGATGACCTGTGAGATTCACGGGGTGCCAAGCGATTATCAACCTGATATCACAACAGCGATCAACTTTTTTGAGGCCGGCTGGAGCCGCGAAACCATCACCAAGCTCTTTAATGAAGCCATACAGCAGGGCAAACCCTACAAAACGGAGCTGCCCATTATCACGGCCCAGGATCAAAAAAAATGGGTTCGGGCCCTGGGCATCCCCGAAATGCACCAGGACCGGTGTATTCGGGTTTATGGCACCTTTCAGGATATTGAGGCTGAAAAGCAGGCCAGCCTCTCGCTGGAAGCCAGCGAGCAAAAAATGCGGAGTATTTTTAACTCTACTTTTTCATTTATTGGTTTTTTAAACCCGGATGGTACGGTCCTGGAAGCCAATGAGACAGCCTTAAATATGGCCGGGCTCAAGCCCGAAGACGTGATCGGCAAACCCTTCTGGGAATGCTACTGGTGGCAGATCTCTGCCGAAACCCAGGCCGAACTGCGTCACAACCTCGCACTGGCCGCCGCCGGCCAGGAGCGGGTCTACGAAGTGAACGTCTGGATCGCAAACCAAACCCCGATCACCATTTTATTCAGCCTGCGCCCGATTTTTAATGCCGCAGGCGAGGTGATCTACATCATTCCCGAAGGCTGGCCGGTTCAGGAGATTGTCGACACACGCGAGCGCTACAAACACGTACTGGACGCCACCGAGGTCGGCATCTGGGAGTGGAACGTGCAAACCGGCGAAACCAACTTTAACGAGCGCTGGGCTGAGATCATCGGCTACACCCTGGATGAGTTGCAGCCTGTCAGCATTAAAACCTGGCAGCGTTTTACACATCCTGAAGATCTGGCGCGATCTGAGGCCCAGCTGCAGGCCTACTTTAAAGGCGAAACCAACGCGTACGAAGTAGAGTACCGCATGCGCCACAAAGCCGGTCACTGGGTCTGGGTGCTGGACAGGGGCAAAGCCCTCAGCTGGACCCCCGAAGGCCAGCCACTGATGATGTACGGTACCCACATGGAAATCACAGAGCGTAAAGAGACCGAAAAGCGCATTCAGAAACTGCTGGAAATCAGCAATAACCAGAACGAACGCCTCAAAAACTTTGCCCGGATTGTGACCCATAACCTGCGCTCCCATGCCGGAGGCATCAATGGCCTGCTCAAAGTCTTACAAAAACGCCACCCAGAACTTTATAGCCATGAAGTGATCGGCATGCTGCAAAAGGCCGCCGACAACCTGAGCGAAACCATTCAGGAGCTGACTGAAGTGGCTTCAGCCGATCTGAGCACAGCCCTGGCCAAAAGTAAGTTGCCCCTGAGAGAGACGGTCAGCCGTGTGTTAGAGAGCCTGCAGAGCGAGGCCCTGCAAAACAAGGTCAACTTGCTGAACGAAGTCCCTGAAAACTTCACCGTACAGGCGATTCCAGCCTACATCAGCAGTCTGGTGCTGAACTTTGCCACCAATGCCATCAAATACCATGATCCCCGGCGGCCCGGCCAGCTGCAGATCCAGGCCTGGCATGAGGAGCACTGGGACGTGCTGGCCTTTATTGATCAGGGCCTGGGCATCGATCTGGCGCGCTATGGGGAGCGCCTGTTTCAGATGTACCAGACCTTTCATACCCATGAAGATTCACGCGGCATTGGTCTCTACCTGACCAAAACACAGGTCGAGGCCATGGGCGGAAAAATCACTGTCGAAAGCCGCGTAGGCGAAGGCAGCTGCTTTAAAGTCTATCTGCCCAGAGCTTCAGTGATTCAGAACGAACCGTTCTTCGCACTCCCTGAGTAGACTTGAGGGGATCGGCTGAAGTTTTTTTACACATGAAAGGGTCTCCTTGAGGCGATGGATTCAATAACCACAAAG
>JACYMC010000131.1 GCA_015272195.1 Candidatus Sericytochromatia bacterium | reverse complement strand
TACAGAAAAGAGCCAGTTTTTATCTACTGATCTGTTTGTGAGAAATGCGGGCTAGAGCGCCACGCTGAGGCCGTCTGCGGCAATTTCAGCCGACCAGTTGTAACGGTCGGCAATGGCTTTTTGCAGACCCTGGCAGGCATTTGGCTCCCCGTGCACCAACCAGAGCTGCTGCGGGGCGGTGGGCAGTTCGCTGAGCCAGTCCAGCAATTCGGCCTGATCGGCGTGGGCCGACAGCCCTTCGAGTTTGCCAATACTGGCAGCGACTGCATGCCAGTTGCCGGCAATTTTGATGCTGTCGGCGCCTTCCAGCAACTGCCGGCCCCGGGTTCCCTCGGCCTGAAAGCCCGTAAACAGCAGCCGGTTGCGCGGATCTTTGATGCCATTGATCAGGTAGTTGAGCATGCGTCCGCCGGTCAGCATGCCGCTGCCGGCCAGCACCACGCGGGGGCCGTCCTTGCGGGCCAGACGCAGGGAGTGCTGCACCGATTCGACAACATGTACCCGCTCGGTCAGTGCTTCAAGGTCTTCGAGAGCCAGGCGGTGCCAGTCTGCAAAGGGCTTAAACAGCGCCAGCACGCGCTGACCCATGAGGGTATCCAGAATAATCGGCACATCGGGAATCTGCCCCTGGCGGTGCAGCAGCTGAAGGGCATAGAGTAAAGCCTGGGTGCGCTCCACGGCAAAGACGGGCAAAAACAGCGAGCCGCCACTGGCTGCGATGGCGCGTATTTCTGCCGCCAGCAGCGGCAGGGGATCTTCGGCCGGATGCAGCCGGTCGCCGTAGGTCGATTCCAGCAGCAAGACGTCTGCCGCCTGCGGTTTGCGCGGGGGCGGCAAGAGCAGATCCTGCGGGCGCCCCAGATCGCCGGAGACCACCACCCGGCAGCCCTCCAGCTCCAGCTCAATAAAACAGGCGCCCAGAATATGTCCGACGGGTTGCCAGCGGGCTTTGGCGCCTTCGCCCAGCGTCAGCCACTGATCCGGGGCCACGCTTTCAAACAGCGGCAGTACCTTTGCCACGTCTTTTTGGGTATACAGCGGCTCGGCCGGCGTATGGCGGGTATAAGCGCCTGTGTTGGCGGCCTCAGCGTCTTCTTCCTGAATGCGGGCCCCGTCCTGCATGACCACTTCTGCAATGGTCCGCGTGGGGGCACTGCAGTAAATTTTGCCGCGAAAGCCGGCTTTGACCAGACAGGGAAGATAGCCCACATGGTCCAGGTGGCCGTGGGTCAGCAGCACGGCATCCAGGTTGGCGGGAGCAATATCCAGTGGCTGGCGGTTGCGCAAACGCAGGGATTTTAGCCCCTGAAACAGGCCGCAGTCGACCATCAGACGCATCTGTGCTGTGCTGAAAACATGCCTGGAGCCCGTAACGGTACCGGCGGCGCCTAAAAATTGCAGCTGTGGCATAAAGGGTCAATTACTCGTTCAAATGGGGGCGCAGCCCCAGTTCGTCAGGGGCAATCGCGCCGGGCAGGGTGTGCAGTTCAGGCTTCTGGCGCAGGGCATGGGTCACATGGCCGGCGGCACCGCCCAGAATAGCGCCGGTAATGGCCGTGCTGGCCACGCCGCCCACGGTGGGTTTGACCAGCAGACCCTGTACACCGCCCACGACTGCCCCGGTCAGGGCACCCACCACCGTGCCGCTGGTCTGGTCAGGTGCCATATGTGAGGCGACCGCACCAGAAGCCGCTGAAACCAGACCCTGCAAGCCGCCGACAGGGTTGTTATAAATATAGCGGAAGGGGTTGTCTAAAAAGCGCGAGATCTGCAGTGCGCTGCCTCGGCCAGCCAGGGTGCTGACAGACAGGCCCATGACGCTTTTTTCGACCAGCGGGTGATAGCTGTCGATCACAGGCAGCTCGGCCAGGTCCTGCAACGACGGGGATTTATCCTGCTCACAGACCTGTATTTGTTTAAGGGTCTGGTGCACGCTGAGTTGTGCTGGTACAAGCTGCTCGGCAGACAGACGTGACAGATTCACTGTTCTGTAACCACCGTGCCAGAGCGTTGATGTGTATACACAAGGGCTTCTTGATACATAAGAGTGTGTATCCGCTGTTTTCAGGCTGAACTTGCGCCAAAGGCTTTTTTGATTTTAGCACAATCATTCCAGGGCCATGAAACCCTGTGTCCGGCAGCCAGTGCTTCAGAATGAAAAGTCCTGAGACAGCCTATCATCTGAGCCAGCCA
>JACYMC010000073.1 GCA_015272195.1 Candidatus Sericytochromatia bacterium | reverse complement strand
GAAACGGCCTGTTCAGAGGCTACCGAGTTCAGTAAAAACCCCCGAAATATACCCTGCACCTTATGTGAACGCACCTTTGTGAGAAATGCGGGCTAAATATTTACGCCCTCAGCTCTGGATCAAGTGGTTCGCTATGCGCCTCATAGAGAAGCTGCCGCATGATGACTTACACTTGAAAATCCTTGTGGATACAACGTTTCGGCTCAAGTGTTCGGTACGCAATCCAGGGATCAGCAGGGGTAAAAACAGAACCAAAGGCCCCTGGCCGGGGGGACGATGGGTTCGCGCAGCAGGCCCAGATGCTGCAGCAGGCGCTGCACGCCCGCTATGGCAATAGCCAGGGCCTCGCGGCTGACCTGGCCGGCCCCTGACAGCTCGGTGCTCAAAAAGATCTTGCCCTGCTGTTCAACGTAGGTATCAAACATGCCCACGGCATCCAGCTCGGCCAGCACCATGCCATAGGGGGCGCCAAAGGCTTCAAAGGCCGAACGGGTGGCGGTATACTGCCGGGCATCGGGCACGCGGTGCATGATCACCGAGGGCAAAAAGTCCAGCGACTGCCCGCCGGAATGCATGTCCAGCACCAGATCGGCGCGGGGCAGCAGCACGCGGCTGATATAGTCGGCCAGCATCTGGGTGGGGGAGCCGTTGGGATCGCCCGGAAAGGCCCGGTTCATGTCTTTGCCATCCAGCGGCGAGAGGCGCGTACTGATCTGCAAAGCGGGCAGGTTTAAAGCCGGCAGGATCATGATTTCACCCTGAATCTGCTCTGCCTGCAGCGTGCGCATCAGCTCCCCCAGGGCCAGGGGGCCTTCGTATTCATCGCCGTGCTGGCCGGCGGTCAGCAGCACGCTGGGGCCTTCGCCGTTGCGAATCAGGACCACCGGGATCATCAGCACGCCCCAGGCTGAGCTGTTGCGCGGGCAGGGCACGCGCAGAAAGCCCGTCTGCTTGCCCTGTGCACTGAAGTCCAGATCGCTTTGAATGCGGCTCATGTGGCTGGCACCTCTGCTGCTGGTGAGCTGGGGGCTTTGAGATCTTTGACGTAGAGCTTGTTTTCGAGCGTAAAAAAGCTTTCGCAGCCGTCCGCGGTGACCCGCAGGGTTTCAGAGAGGGCCATGACGTGTTTGCCCTCGACCCCCACCAGCCAGGGCAAGAAGTGAAAGGTCATGCCCTCGCGCAGGGGCGTGTGCTCGGTTTGTTTGAGGCTCAGAATATAGCCTTCGTCCCAGCTGGGGGGGCAAAGGCAATGCCAATCGAGTAGCCTGTGCGGGTCAGCAGCTGGCCGCCGCTGGTGCTGGTGGCCAGAATCCTGCGGGCCACGGCGTCCACTTCGGCCACGGTCACGCCGGACCGGATAAAGTTCATGGTTTCGCGGGTGGCCAGCAAGACCTTTTCTTCGGCCTCACGCATCTGTTCCGAAGGTTCGCCCAGATAGACCGTTCGCATCATGGCCGTGTGGTAGCGGCGCGTACAGCCCCCGACCTCCAAAAAGACACATTCATGGGCCTGTACCTGGCGGCCCTGCCAGGTGGCGTGGCCAATCATGGTGCGCGGCCCGGAGGTGATATAGGGCATGACCGCCGGATACTCCCGACCCGCTTTGAACATGGCGTGGGAGACGGCGGCCGCAATCTCGTTTTCGCTCACCCCTTCGGCGACGGCATCAATGCCCGCCAGCATCCCGGCTTCAGTAGCCTGTGCAGCGCGCTGCATTATTTCAATTTCGAGGGGTGATTTACAGACCCGGCCTTCTTCAACAATGCCGGAGCAGTCATAAAACTCGGCCTCCCAGAAGGTGGCAATCATGCGTTCCTGAAACTCATGCCTGAAAAAAGCGCAGTTGCGCTCATAGCCAATGTTTTTTTATCGAGCCCAAATTCTTTCATGGCGTGCCAGAGGGTTTCAATGGCGTCGCCGGTGTCGGTATAGGGCCGTGAAGTCTGCACCCAGGTGCGGGCAAAGATATTGGATTCCTCCGGCAGGCGTGTCACCATAAAGGGCTCCTGTTCCAGGGGCACCACCAGCACCTGAAAATACGAGTAGCCTGTGGTCTGGTAGCCGGTCAGGTAGGTTAAATTGGCCGGCTCGACCACCAGAATCACGTCAAATTTGCGTGCCAGCATGCGCGCGCGCAATTCGCTGATTCTGCGCTCGTATTCTTCAGCCGGAAAGTCCAGTTCATGGTAATGGTTCACATTAAGGCTCCTTTAGGCTTTCTTTGCTGATTATACCAGAAGGCTTTTTTTGCCCCTGAAGCGCCGCCCTGGCGGTGGTATGATGTGGCTATGCTGCAGACAGACACAGAAACGCCTGATGCGCTGCTTTTGCCCACCCTGCTGCAACTGGCCGGTGTGACACCCGAGGCGCTGGATGCCTTGCAGGCGGAGCAGACGGCGACATTTGAAGCTGCCCGTCAGGCTTTTGCAGGCACGGTCTGGCTGGTGCATGTGCCCAGCCAGACCCTGCTGGTGCAGGATTTTTTGAGCGGTGAGCTGCTGGCTGAAATCCCGCTGGGTCGCACGGGGGCCGGGCTGTTTGCGGCGGATGAGGACGTGCTGCTGGACCCTGGACGCTATACGCCCTGGGGCTCGGCTTTGTGTGGTGTTCAGGCCCTTAACGGCCAGATTGCCGATTTTATACCCGTTCAGAACACAGCCCTCTACGGTCTGGTGCTGACGGCCGATCAGAGTCTGGTTTACCTGCCCGACATGCTGCAGGCCCCCATGCTGGCCCGGAGCCGGCAGCTGCACGCCCCCTTTGCCCCCGGAGCCAACGCGCCGGAGCAAACAGCCTATGACCTGTATGTCTCCGAGGATCTGGCCTATCTTTGTGTCAGCGATCGCCGGGCCGGGGCCCTGCTCTGGATCGATACCGCCAGCCGCAGCAGCCTGGGCTGGGTGCAGATCCGCGAGCCCGGCAGTGACAAAGCTCTCAACCTGGCCTTTGATTATTATGAGCCCCGTGTCTTTATTACCGATAATGTCTCCCAGCAGCTGTTTTTGCTCAGTTTGCCGGATTTGCAGCTGGAGACCCGTGCCATTGGGCCGCCGGGCCAGGTTTTTGGCAATCTGGTCCGGGCCCCGGATATCCGTTATGTGTACGTGCTGGGCGTCTGGCCCATTGAAGCGCTGTTTATGCTGAATCTCGAAGAAGATGAGATCGAAGAACAACTGCAGCTGAAGGGCAGCCCCTACAGCAAACAGGCCCTGGATCCCTGCGATCTGATGGTTTTGACTCCTGACCAGAACCATTTGCTGGTGCTGACCCAGCATCATGATCCCACGCCCGGCACGCCGGGGCTGAGCGTGATTGACCCGCACCAGTTTCAGCCGCTGCGCTTTCAGCCGATTGTGGATGCCTTAAAAAACCAGACCAAGCCGGTGGGGCTGGTGTTTTTGCGCGCCAACCCTTTGCCTGAGCTGCAAAAGAGCCCGCTGGAACTGCTGCTGGCACGGGGGCTCATCAGCGAAGCCCAGCTGCATGAGGCGCAGCAGCTGCTGCAGGCCCAGACCGACGCGACACCGGCTGAACCGCTGGCCGCAATCGATCATGAGTTGCCAGTGCTGGCGCGGCCGGCGGCCGAAAAAATCGCCCTGCCCGCCGAGCGCAGCGTGGCGGCGATTGTGTTTATTCTGGGGCAAAAGCTGCACCAGCAGCACGATCTGGACCTGCAGGAGCATGCAGAACTCAAGGCCCGCTTTGAAGCCCTGGCCGAAGGCTATCGCCAGCAGCTGGAGCAGGCCGAAGCGCTGGAGGTGCTGATACCGGATATTGGTGAACAGCTGACCCTGCAAACCGAACTCACCCGCCAGGAGGTGCTCAGCCTGCTGGCGCGTGGCTTAGGCCGTGAGCAGCCCGTGGTCAAGGCCCCCCGCTACTGCCCGGCCTGTCGCGAGCCCTTGCGGGGCCGCTGGGACTGCCCGGCCTGCTTTCTGGAGCTGGAGAGCCCCCCGCGCCAGCAGCGCAAAGAAAACAGTTCTTTGCGCCCACCGGGTGCTTTGCCGCCCTATCAGGTGCTGCTGGCGGACCCGCTGGGCCGGCGCCTGCTGGTGCTCGACGACAAAAAGACGATTGACTGGGAGCTGTCGGGTGAAGACCTGCCCTGCGACACGCCCTGGAGTGCCCTCTGGCTGCCCAATAAAAACATTCTGGTGGTCGATCGCGAGGCCTCTCGCGTGCTGGAGTGCAGCCCCGGCGGCAAGCTGACCTGGGAACTGAAGCAAAGTCTGGACCCGCTGCTGCAGCTGCAGCAGCCCCAGATGGCAGGCTATTTTTCGGCCGGCTGTGATGACCGCTTTCTGATTGCCGATACGGGCCATCACCGCGTGCTGGTGGTCGATCGCCGCCAGAAGCTGATCTGGCACTACGGTCAGCAGGGCCAGGCGGGGTCGGAGCCCGGCCTGCTCTGTGCCCCCACCGATCTGCAGCTGACCTTTGAGGGCACCTGGCTGATTGCCGATGCGGGCAATGATCGCGTGTTGGAAGTCGATGCCGAAGGCCAGATCATTCGCTGCTTTGGCCCCGAACTGGGTCTGCAGAATCCGGTCTTTGCCCAGCGCCTGCACGACTATGACACCCTGGTGGTTGACAGCGGTAATTACCGCATTCTTGAAATCGACAGCGAGGGCCAGGTGGTGGCCGAGTGCTTTTATCTGATGCCCGATATGGACGCTGAGATCCACATCAGCACACCGGTACAGATGATCCGGCGCGAAAAAAAGTCGGTGCTGCTGGTCGATACGGAACGGGCCGTGGAAGTGCTGCCGCCGCGCCAGCGCCTGGTCTGGTCGGCTTTGCTGGAGCATCTGGTGCAGCGCCTGGCCCTGCAGCGCGACGCTTTTGACAAAAGCGACAGCTATCTGCAGAGCTTTAACCAGTACCGCCTGCCCACCATGGAAGAACTGCTGGCCCGCCTGCGCGAAGAAAACCGCCTGGGCAGCTCGGAGGGCATTGCCCAGCGCCTGCTGGAGAATCTGGAGTACCTGATTCAGGCCCGCCGTGAGCGCGAGCAGGAGCAGGTGTCGGATCTGCAGGTCAAACACCTGCACAATGCGCCCCTGAGCGAAACCCCGATTTTTGTGCTGGATCGCTTTCACCAGCAGGTCAGCGAGATTGAGCGCAGCGGGGCCGTGCTCTGGCAGGTGGGCGTCAGCCCCGAGACCCGGCTGCTGAACCCGACCCATATCAGCTGGACCCTGGAGAGCCTGCTGGTGGCCGATACCCACCACAACCGCATTCTGGAACTCTGTCGCCAGACCCATCACCTGCAGCAGGTCTGGGGCGTGGATGATCAGCTGAGCCAGCCCCGCAGCGCCTGGCGCACTTTACAGGGCAACCTGCTGATTGCCGATCAGGGCCACAAGCGTCTGGTGGAGCTGAATGCCGCCGGCGAAGAAGTCTGGGAATTTAAATCTCCGCGCGAGATTGCCTACCCCTATTTTGCCCGCGAGCTGGGCCAGGGCACGATTTTGTACGTCGACTGGGCTCTGCATGTGGTCAAAGAAATCACCCGCGAGGGCGAACTGATCTGGTCCTATGGCCAGTCCAGCCGCATGGGCCATGAAGACAACCGGCTCTGTGGCCCGGAGTACGCTACCCGTCTGCATTCGGGGGCAATTCTGATTGCCGATACGGGCAATCACCGCCTGCTGGAGGTTTCACCCCAGCGGCGCGTGCTCTGGGAGTTTACGGGCAATAAAAAGTACACCCTCTACAAGCCCAACGCCTGCTGGCGCTTCCCTGACGGCCACACCCTGATCGCTTACAATGGCTACCGCCAGCTGCTCGAAATCGACCGCGAGGGTGAGGCCTGCTGGGCACTGGAGCTGGGCCGGATGGCCCTGGCCTGAGCTTTAAAGAAACTCCTGCTGCTGGCCTTCGCAGATGGCGTGGATCTCTTCTGCATCCCAGGGCGTCTGGGCGTCGTATTCGTTGACAAAGGCCACGCGCAGTACTTCATCCAGGGAGGTCAGCCCTTCCATGGCCTTATAGAGCCCGTCTTCAGCCATCGACACCAGCCGGGCCTCCGTGCGCGCAATGCCTCGGATGGTGGCGGCTGGCTTGTGGTTCAGCACCGCCTCGCGGATGGCTTCGTTGACCTGCAACAGCTCGTGAATGGCCATCTGGCCTACATAGCCGCGCTGGCCGCAGGCCTCGCAGCCCACGGCTTTGTAATAGGTGTAGGGGTCTGCCGGGGTGACATTGACCAGACCCAGACGGTTAAAAATGGCCTGGGTAGGGGTGTCGGGGCTTTTGCAGGCGTTGCAGAGCCGGCGCACCAGACGCTGCGACAGCACGGCCACCTGGCTGGCGGCGATCAGGTAATTCTCTAAGCCCATGCGGTTGAGGCGCAACAGGGCGCCGGTGGCGTCAAAGGCCGTGTAGGTGGTCAGGACTTTGGCCCCTGAGCTGGCGATCTCCACCACGGCGTTGAGGGTCTCGGCACTGTCGAGTTCGCTGACCATCAGCACGTCCGGATCGAGGTGGTGCAGATTGTAGACCTGCTCGCTGAAGCTTTCGCCGCTCTCGGGATCATAAGCGCCCTGAATGGTTCCGGGCACCAGCATCTCCACCGGGTTTTCCGCGGTC
The DNA here is from genome assembly GCA_015272195.1 of Candidatus Sericytochromatia bacterium. Lineage (GTDB taxonomy): Bacteria > Cyanobacteriota > Sericytochromatia > UBA7694 > UBA7694 > JACYMC01. The sequence continues at coordinate 9,696 of JACYMC010000073.1, read as the reverse complement.
ACAATGGCCCGGTTCTGGGCATTGAGGTAGTGAATCGAGGCATACAGGCTGGTGGTTTTGCCCGCACGGGCCGGGCCGGTCAGAATTACCAGACCGCCGGGCTGCTGCAACAGATCCTGGTAGCGCTGCAGCGCCAGGGGTGAGAAGCCTGTGCGCTCTAAGCTCAGCAGGCGGTCTTCGCTGGCGCTGTCTTTGGCCTGCACGTGCAGCACCATGGTTTCACCCCAGAGGCTGGGATAGGTGGCAATCTGCAGCTTCAGGCGAGTCTCATTGAGGGTGGTTTCCACCTGGTGGCGCTGGTGGCCCTGTTTACCAGGGTCAAGTTCGCAGAGGGTTTTGAGGCGGGCAAAGAGCAAGGGCCCCAGATCGCTGGGCAGATCGGTTTTGTGGTGCAGCACACCGTCAATGCGGTAACGGATGGCGATGTGTTTTTCCTGGGGTTCAATATGAATGTCGCTGGCCCGGTCTTTGAGGGCATTTTTGATCAGAAACTGCACCACCTGGCTGCCCTGATCACTGGCGCTGGCGGCCGGGGCTGCGGGTGCTGTTGCGGGAGCTGGCACTGTGGCCTGTTCAGCGGCGGGTGTTGTGGGTGCCGGCGTGTCTGTTTGCTGCCCCCGGTTGCGCTCTTCGACCTGGATGCTGGCGCTGGCTGAAACAGGGCCTAGCCCCGGCAGGCTCATCAGTTTTTCATATTCCTGCAGGGTGCGCTGCAGATCGCCGGGGGCGGCAATGGCCGGTGCCACTTTGCAGCCAAAGAGGCCTTCAAGTGCTTTGAGGGCGTCTGCATTCTGGGGGTCGGCCATGACCACGCTGATCTGGTCACCAATCTGGTGAATGGGCAGTACCTGGTATTTCTTGAGCTCGCTGAGGGGGATTTTTTCGAGCAGATCGTGATCGGCAATATCCAGCGAGGGAATCATGCGCGGCACGTTCAGCTGCAGGCTCAGGGCTTCTGCCAGCTGCTGTTCGTTGATCCATTTGACCGCCAGCAGAATCTCGCCCAGCTTCAACGGGCGCTTCTGCTGCTGGGTCAGGGCCTGCATGACCTGCTCCGGCTGCAAATAGCCGAGGTTGACCAGCAGCTCACCCAGCAGAATGCGCTTGTTGTGCTTGCGCAGCACGCGCTGCAGCTCCTCATGTGTGAGGTAGTTCAGCTCCACGCAGATCTGGCCAAAAGGTTTGTATTCTCCGCTGCCCTGGCGCGACTGCTGAAGTTTTAAGACCTGGTTCTGCTGCTGGGCGTCCAGATACCCTTCTTCAACCAGAATCATGCCAATCCGACGTGTGATTTCCATGGTGGCTCCTGCGGCTTTTTCTTCAGTGTACCCTGATTGGGCCCTGCTTTCCAGCGGGGTGCTTAAATCCGCCACTCGTCGGGGTTGAGGGTTTCGAGCAGATCTTCGTCGAGTTCAGCCCAGTTGCCGACCTGTTCAATCAGCTGGCGCTGGGTGCGGCGGCTGCGTGCGCGTCCTTCGGTGCCCAGCTTGAGCACCTGCTCACGCTGGTTTTTGCCCACAGCCCGCTTGGTCAGGGCCTCGGTCTTGCTGGAGCTGTCGCGGCGCTGGCGGTGCTGGGTCTGCACCTCGTCGAGCAGGCGCAGATAGTTATAATAGCGTTCCGTGTCGGTGTCAATGCCAGCCTGAACGGCGCAGTCGCCGTCGGGCTGCTCGTGCAGACAGTCGCCAAAGGCGCATTGCCCCAGCCAGGGGGCAAATTCAGGGTAATAATTGCCCAGCTGTACGGGCTCCAGCGGGGGCAGTTGCAAAGCCGAAAAGCCCGGACTGTCGGCCACCCAGCCGCTCTGGCCCTGATGGTCGATGCGGTGCAGCGAGACATGACGGGTGGTGTGCTTGCCGCTGCCCAGCTTTTGATTGACCTCACCCGTGGCCAGCTGCAGCTCGGCGTTGAGCTGGTTGACCAGCGAGGATTTCCCCACGCCGGAGGCCCCGGCCAGCACCGATACCCGCTGCATCAGCTGCTGGCGCAGATTGTCGAGGCCCGCGCCGCTTTCGGCGGAGACCATGAGCAGCGGGAACACGGCGTACTCTTCCTGGATCCACTCGGCCAGTTCTTCGTCCATCAGATCGGCTTTGCTGACACAGATCACCGGCTGGAGGCCCTCCCAGAGCACGGCCAGCAGCAGGCGATCGATCAGCATGGGGTTAAAATCGGGTTGCAGGCAGGACATCACGATCAGCACCTGATCCACATTGGCCACGGCTGGTTTATGCAGCACGCTCTGGCGCGGCAACAGCTCAGCAATCACCGGGCGCTCAGCGTCGAGTTCTTCGAGTTGGACCCGATCGCCCACGCGGATGTTTTCGCCGGCTTTTTTGAGGTTGGCCCGCATACTGCAGAGGTAGACCCGCTCACCCAGGGCCACCGAATAAAAATTGGCTTCCTGCTTGATGACCAGGCCGCTCAGGTTGGCTTGCGGGCTGTGCACAGGCTCAGATTACCGTCGGCAGGGGAATTTCAGCCGACTGGATACGCAACTGACCGCAGGCGGCCATATCGTCCTGGCCGTGGTTCTGACGGATCGTGACCGGGAAGCCGGCCTGGGCCAGCACGTTCTGAAAGGCCAGAATCTCAGCGCGCGGCGGCGCCTGAAACTTGCTGCCCACCGGGTTATAGGCAATCAGGTTGACGTGGCAGTGAATGCCCTTGATGGCTTTGGCCAGGGCCTCAGCATCCTGGAGGCTGCTGTTGTAGCCTTCGAGCATGGTGTACTCAAAGGTGACGCGGCGGCCTGTGGTTTCGGTGTAGCGGCGGGTGACCTTCAGCAGTTCGTCCACGGTGTATTTTTTGTTGATGGGGACCAGTTCATCGCGCACGCTTGGATTGACCGAGTGCAGCGAAATCGCCAGGCTGTAGTCACGGGGCTCCTGCATCAGGCGCTCAATGCGGGGGATCACACCCGAAGTAGAGATCGTGATGCGGCGAATACCAATGCCGACCTGGCGGTTGAGAATCTCAATGCTTTTGAGCACGGCGTCATAGTTGAGCAGGGGTTCGCCCATGCCCATAAACACAATATTGGAGATGCGGTCATTGTCGGTGTATTCGCTGAAGGCTCCGGCGTTGACCGCGGCCTGCATCAGCAGAAACTGATCCACAATTTCAGCCGGTGTCAGGTTGCGGCGAAAGCCGCTGAGGCCGGTGGCGCAAAAGGGGCAGCCCACGTTGCAGCCCACCTGTGAAGAGACGCAGGCCGTCAGGCGGCGCTCCTGCACAATGGTGACGCACTCCACGCTCTGGCCGTCACTGAGGCGAATCAAAAATTTGGTGGTGCCATCTGAGGAGGTGGTGGTCTGAATGACCTCATGGGGAGAGATGAGTGCGTTTTCCTGGAGCTTCTGGCGAAAGAGTTTGCTCAGATCACTCATGTCTTCAAAACGGCGGGCAGCTTTTTCAAAGATCCATTTTTCAAGCTGGCGCGCACGAAAAGGTTTTTCTTCCCAGCTGGCGATCAGGGCTTCCAGCTCGGGGCGGGTGTAGCCCACCAGAATGGGCTTGGTCTGTGTGTCGTTCATACACTTTATTGTACCTCTCTTGCCCGGAGGGCGTAAACGCTATATCTGATCGGCGTCGGACGGCGACAGCAAACGGGTAAACACCGTCTGACCACTGCGCAGCATCTCGGCCACATAGGGCCGGCAGAGGCGGCATTTCTGGGCAAAGCTGACGTATTGCTGAAGGGCTTCAACGCTTTCGGCATTGTGGGCCTGGGCAATGGCTTTCAGCTCCGCAAAAGTTTTCTGAAAACAGATGCAACGATCTATGCGAATCGACATGGGGGCACGCTCCGGGTTACACTCATGATAGACGATGTGCAGAGCTGCTGACAGCAGGCTCTGTAAAATTCAATCTGAATTGCTTGCGTGTGATTGCCGATGTGTGTGTCTGTGCGTGTGATCTGGAAACTGGCTTTTTTTGTGCTGGGCCTGCTTGGCCTGCTGGCGGGCTGCAGTCTGGCACAGCCGCGTGTGGCCCTGCAGCCCCATGTACACTACCTGACAGACTGGGCCTATCACTGGGGGGATTTTGCCCCAGAGGGCCAGGCGCAGCCCGATGGGTCAGCGCTGCAGCAAGCGGACTGGCTGCCGACTGACCGACCTGCCAATCCGCCGGGGCGTGACGGCCAGCGCTGGCTCTGGTTACGGGTTCAACTCCCTGAAATTGCTGCGCAGCAGCAGCTCTATCTGCGCGGCGTGGATGAGCAATTTGCGGTTTATAACCACCAGGGGCAGGAGCGCTACCGCTTTGGCAGTCTGCAGACCGGGGATTATCCTGGTTTTGGCTGGCATATGATTCCGCTGCAGCAGGCCGACAGCCGCCAGTTTCTCTATTTTCGGGTGCGTTCAGAGCATGGGCATATTGGTATTTTTGGCCGGCCCCGCATTGCTGAGGCCAGTGAGCATCTGCAAATCATGATTGTGCAGGATCTGGATCGTTTGCTGGTGGCGGCCCTGCTGATTTTCAGCGGTCTTCTGGTGCTGCTGCTGTTTGTCAATCAGCCGCTGCCGGGCTACGGCTGGCTGGCCTTGTTTGCCGTCAGCATGGGCCTTTATCTGATTTGCCGCACGGAGATCAAGCAGCTTTATTATGCCGCGCCGCTGGGCTGGCGCTGGCTGGAGACCCTGTCACTGTACATGCTGGTGCCCGCCCTTTCGCTGTTTGTCGGGCAGATCTTTACCAGCCGCTGGACCTGGCTCTGGACCCGCTGGATTTATGTGCAAAGTGCGCTCAGCGTGTTGGTTTTTTTACTGGCCCTGAGTGGTCTGCTTTCGCTGCCCCAGATTTCCCAGCCCTATCTCTGGCTGGTGTTGCTGAATATGCTGATTGGTCTGCTGGTGCTCTTTAAAGGGCTTCGGGTACACCGTTTTGGCGGCTGGCTGACCCTGATCGGTATGGTGTTTTTGCTCGGATTTAATGGCTACGACACCCTGGTTTCTCTGAAAGTTTTACCCTGGGGCAGGTCGCTGGGCCACTGGGGCCTGCTGCTGTTTTTTACGTCCCTTATTTTTTTAATGAAACAGGAAGTCGAGCGTCTGCACCAGGCCCGTCAGCAGGCCGAGGCGGCCAGCCGCAGCAAGTCAGAGTTTCTGGCCAGCTTTTCACATGAGGTACGCACCCCGCTCAATGCCATTCTGGGCTTTGCTGAGCTGCTGCGCAAATCGGTGCGCGGCAATGCGCAGAATACGGAGTATGTCGAAGTCATTTACAAAGCGGGCCATACCTTGCTGGCCCTGCTGAATGACATTCTGGATCTCAGCAAAATAGAAGCCAATCGCATGGAGCTTAATCTGCGGCCGGTTTCGCTCAGTGGCATGCTCAGGGATATTCAGCGCCTGTTTCGGCTGGAAATGGCGCAAAAGGGCCTCGACTGGCAGGTGCAGTGTGCTGAATCGATGCCCGAAATGCTGCTGCTTGACGATGGTAAGCTGCGCCAGATTCTGCTCAATCTGGTGGGCAATGCCCTCAAGTTTACGCCGGCGGGTTTTGTGCATCTGCGTGCTGAGGCAGAGCCGCTGGCCTCAGGTCAGGTCGCACTGCGCCTGCAGGTGCACGACAGCGGCATTGGTATTTCGTCCGCTGATCAGCAGCGGATTTTTGAGGCTTTTTATCAGGCCGATTCAGGCAATAACCGGCGCTTTGGCGGAACAGGCCTGGGCCTGACCATCAGTCGCCGTCTGGCGGAGCTGATGCAGGGTCAGCTGTTTCTCGATAGTACCGTGACACCGGGAACCTGTCTGCGCCTGGAGCTGACAGCCGAACGGGCCACAGCACCTTTACCGGTGGTGCCCGAGTGGCTGGACAGCGCGGCGGCCTTGCCTGAAGTGGCAGAAGCCTATCCTCCTGAAACCCTGCAGGCTTTAAAGCTTCACCTGCAGGGGCTGCAAAACAGCCGCAGCATCAGCCGTTTTCAGAAGCTGGCTGATTTTCTCAAAAGCTGTCCTGAAGCCAGTCTGTTGAACGAAGGGCAGGCGCTGGAACAGGCCCTGCAGGTCTTTGATATCGGGCGTATGAACGACCTGCTCAGCCGCCTGCAGCAGTTAAGCGAAGCTACTAATACTTGACCGCGCAGCCGTAAGGCTTGTTCTTGGCCATCACAATCGCTTTGCCAGCCAGCGCGGCGTCCAGCGCATTGGCAAAGAGCGGGGTGGCCGTGCTCAGGCTGGTGGGACGGGCGGAGGGCTTGTCGTCAATCGCGCCCTGATACACCAGCTTGCCTGTGGGATCAATAATGTACATATGGGGCGTGGTTTGCGCCGCGTAGAGCTTGCCGACCTTGCCGCTGGGATCCAGCAGGACGGTGCTGGGGCTGGCCTTGCGGGCCGCCATGACTTTTTTTGCGGCTTCAGCTGTCAGGTGCCCCTGTTTGCCGGGGGCGCTGGAGGCAATCGTCAGCCAGACCACGCCCTGGCCGGTGTATTTTTTTTGTAGTTGCTGCATATTGCCGGCACCATAGTGTTTTTCGACATAAGGACAGTCGTTATTGAACCATTCGAGCACCACATGTTTGCCTTTAAACTGTGAAAGCGAGTAGCTTTTACCGTCATGGCCCGGCAGGCTAAAGTCCGGGGCCTGTGTGCCGTTGTTGACGGCCAGGGCGCTGGTGCCGGTGAGGCTCAGGGCAGCCACCAGGCCACCGAGCAGTATCTGTCGCAGTTTCATAGTGCAGTCTCCTTCGGGTCGGTATTGCTGAGATATCTTTTGAAGATAGCAGGGGTTAAAACTTCGGGTAAAATCACGGGCTCACTGTTGGCAGACGGATAAAACAGATAAAAGGGCACCGAGACCCGGTCATAATAGCTTAAGATGGCCGTGATCTCTGGATCCCGTCGGGTCCAGTCGGCTTTGAGCATCTGAATGCCGGCCTGCTGGATCAGGGCCTGGGTGTCGGCATCGCGAAAAGTGACCTGTTCATTGACCTGGCAGGTGATGCACCAGGCGGCGGTAAAATTCACAAAGACCGGCCCGGCAGCTTGCGCTGTGGCCAGGGCCGCCGGCGAAAAGGGCTGCCAGAAGCTGCTGGACTGAGTCTGTGCGGCGGTCTGTGTGTTTTGCGGCTGTAACAGGGGCCAGACCGTCAGACCCAGACCCAGCGGCAGACAGATTAGCCAGGCGCCAAACAGCAGGCGACCGGGCGCGCTGAGGCGCTGCCTGAGCCAGAAGGGAATCGCCAGCAGGGTCAATCCTGCCAGTACGGCGATGGCGGCTTCCAGGCCCGCAATGCGCCCCAGAATCCAGAGCAGCCAGAGGGCGGTCAGCAGCATCGGAAAGAACATAAACTCTTTAAACAGCAGCATCCACTGGCCCGGCTTGGGCAGCCAGCTGACGATGCGCGGCGATATCAGCAACAGCAGATAAGGCAAGGCAAAGCCCAGCCCCAGTCCCAGAAAGACCAGTAAAATGGCGGAGATCGACTGACTCAGGGCAAAACCCATGGCCGCACCCATAAAAGGGGCGGTACAGGGAGAGGCCACAAAGACCGAAAGCGCCCCGGTGGCAAACTGGCCCCCATAGCCCTGTTTCCGCGGGCCGGTCTGCAGCAGGGGCAGACGAAACTCATAAAGCCCCAGAAAATTGAGGCTGAGCAAAAAGAAGAGCAGAATCAGGGCCGTTAAAAAGCCCGGTGACTGCAGCTGAAAGCCCCAGCCCAGGGCCTGGCCGCTGGCGCGCAGCAGCACCAGCAGCAGGGCAAAGGCCTCAAAGGTCACCAGTACCCCGGCGATATACGCCAGGCTGCTGAGACGTACCGTGCTGGTTCTCTCTTCGGCCTGCTTGAGAATGCTCAGCAGCTTGATGGCAATGATCGGAAAGACGCAAGGCATAATGTTTAAGATCAGGCCACCGGCAAAGGCCATCAGCATCAGCTGCCAGAGCGGTGGGGCGCGGCTTTCACGCTCTGTATTCAGTAATGCGGCACTTCCGCTGCTGACTTCAGCGCTGATATGCAGGCTGCCGGGCAGGCCGTCGACTTCATACAGGACCAGGCCTGTGATTGTCGGGGCCGGGTCGGGCAGGGGCTGACTCAGGGCCTGGCTGAAGCTGTGCTGGCCGCTGAGCTGAGGCGCAGCATTGCTTAAAAAGGGGCTCTGCACCGGAAAAAAGTCGGTGATTTTGGCGCCGGTAGGCAGACCGCTGATCTCCAGTTGCAGGGCTTCTTTGCCGGGGCGATAACGGGCAATGCTGCTGGCCTGGGGTGGGATCTGCTGCTGCCAGCTGGCAAACAGGGCCTGTGATGCACTGGCAACCGGCTTCTGTGCCACCGCCAGAGGCAAACTGAAGCTGTCAAACGCTGGAATACACTCCACCTTGCACACCAGCCATTCGGCTTCGACGCTGAGGCTCAGCTCTTTTAGATCCGCAGCGGGCGCTTTGAGCCGCACGGGCGCAAAAATCAGCACTTCGTTTTCGTAGCCAAAGGTTACCAGGGGTGGGGTGGGAATGCGTTCGGGCAGGGGCCACTGGATTTCGCCGACCACCAGTTCGGCCTGCGCGCTCTGAATGTTCAGCATGGGTGCAGCGCCTGAGTCTCCGGGGTTGCGCCAGTAGGTATGCCACTCCGGGTCCAGGCGAATATGCAGACCGATCAGGGTATCTTCGCTGGCTGAGAGGCTGTCGTGGCTGCTGAGCAGCTTCACTTCGGAGTGGTTGATATAGCGCGTATAGCCATCAGCGCTGCTGCCTTCTTTCAGCGGGCTGGCCATTGCCGTGTGCAGGGGCCAGAGCAGCAGGCTCAGCAGGATCGGCAGGCTCAGCCACAGCCACCGGAACACTTTGTGTTTCATCGGTGCCAGCCCCAGGCCGGGGTGTCTTCACAATGGCTCTGCATTTCACAGATCATCTGGTAATCGCTTTGGAGCGTCAGCACCCGCTGGCGTATCAGATCGGTTCGGGCGCTGTTGGCCAGCAGTGGCCACAACGTGCCGCCGCCACTCAGCTCCAGAACCTGGCCATAAAACGCCGTCAGCCGCTGATACTCAGCGTCACGAAAGCGAATCCAGGCCTTCTGGGCTTCGCGCAGGCTGCGGTTGCGATCGCCGCCCAGCAGCTGGTAATAGCGGTTCAACTCCTGATCCCAGTATTGGCGGAAGCGATCGTTGCAGGCGTGCATGCCGGCGGTCGAACCGTCCAGATCAATGCATTGCTGAAAGGCCTGGTCGAGTGGGTGCAGGTCCTCGTTATGGGCCAGTGCCGGGCTTGCCAGCACCAGGGTCATCAGGCCGGCGCAGAACCAGCGTTTTAACATGGCGGTACTCGTTTCTGAATCAAGATATGGGTCTGTTTTTTGCTATTTTAGCACGGGACTTTGCCCTCCCATTTTGTTTTTAAAGCCCGTATACTGCAGCCTATGCAATGTGAATTTACACAAATGGCTCTCTGGGGCGGTCAGCCGCTGTTTACAGAAACTTTGCATGTGGGACGACCCAATCTTTTACCCAAAGCAGAGATTCTGGCTGAGATCACGGCGGCCTTTGACCGGCTCTGGCTGACCAATCGCGGGCCCTGTCTGCAGCAGTTTGAGGCAGAGCTGTGTCAGCGTCTCAATGTGCCCCACTGCATTCTGGTCAGCAATGCCACCCTGGCTTTGATGATTCTGTTAAAAGCCCTTGATCTGCAGGGTGAGGTGACCTTTACCCGAAAAAGTGGACTCTGCAGAACAGAGAAATCACTTAAAATATG
>JACYMC010000161.1 GCA_015272195.1 Candidatus Sericytochromatia bacterium | reverse complement strand
ATGAAGACAGCACCGCTAACGTAACCCATTGGGGTAAGCGTAGCTTGAGAATCCCCTTCCTTTAGGGAGGGGAGTATGTCAAGTGCTGAATCACGCCCCCTGTCCGGTGCTGGTTCTGGCTTAATAAGCCGTCCAGCCAGCATCTGCCGTGATCACCGCGCCATTCAGCAGGGAAGCGTCGTCAGAGCCCAGGAAGACGGCGATGGTGGCAATTTCTTCAGGTTCCCCCCTGGCGTTTATTGCCCTGAATGCCTGACATGGCCTGCTCTATGCCAAAAGGATGAGGCTGCATTTTTTCGCCGATGCTGGTATTGACCCCGCCCGGCGCAATCACGTTGCAGCGCACGCCCAGCTGCGCATACTGAAAGGCCACGTTTTTGCTCATGCCAATCAGAGCGTGTTTGGAGGCTGTATAGCTCAGGCCGGCGCGGGAACCTTGCAAGCCGCCAATCGACGCAATATTGATAATCACGCCCTGGCCCTGCTGAGTAAACAGGGGCAGTACTTTGCGCATGGTGCGCATGGGGCCGGTGGTGTTGACTGCCAGCACCCGCTGCCAGAGTTCATCACTGACTTCGGCGGCGGGTACAAAGTCGTCCATAATACCGGCGTTATTGACCAGAATATCTACACGACCAAAGTGTTTCAGGGTTTCGTTAATCAGGTGTTGTACGTCATGCTCCTCAGCCACATTGGCCGCCACGGTCAGGGCCTGCCCTCCCTCAGAAGTAATGGCAGCGGCCGTCTCAGCCGCTGTATCCGCTTGCAGATCCGAGACCGCCACTTTGGCACCTTCACGCCCATAGTAGAGGGCAATGGCTTTGCCCATACCCGCACCGGCTCCTGTAATCACGGCTACTTTGTCTTTCCGTTTCGTGCCCAATACCTCGCTTGCTTTGACAGATATCATCCCTTATCCTAAGGCCTTGCCGCGGCGACAGACATGACCTGAGTCAATTGAAAAAGTGTTACAGTACCTTTGTAATCCGCTCATTATCAAGGAGTCTTCTGGATGGAAATCCACCTGCTTAAAGAAGTGATTCTGATTTTAGCCCTTTCGACCGGGGTCGTTCTGGTCTGTCAGAAGTTGCGGATTCCATCCATCATTGGATTTTTGATTACAGGTGCTCTGGCGGGTCCTCATGGTTTTGGTCTGGTGCAGGCAGTCCATGAAGTGGAGATGATGGCTGAAATTGGCATTATCTTTCTGTTATTTACCATTGGGATCGAGTTTTCTTTTGAGCACCTGCTTCAGATCAAGCGTTCGGTGTTGCTGGGCGGCGCCACCCAGGTCTGCCTGACCATTTTACTGGCGGCTTCCGGGCTTTATGCCCTGGGTCAGTCTGCTTCCGTCAGCATCTTTGCTGGCTGCATGCTGGCCCTCAGCAGCACGGCGATTGTACTGAAACTGATGCAGCAGCGCCAGGAAATGGATTCACCCCACGGCAAAAATGTGCTGGGCATTCTGATCTTTCAGGATATTGTGATTGTGCCCATGATGCTGCTGACCCCTTTGATTGCTGGACAGGCCGATAACGTGGCCATGGAGCTTTTGATTTTAGGACTTAAATCGGTGGGTGTGGGTCTGGCGGTGGTTTTTGCCAGCAAGTGGCTGATGCCAAAGCTTTTGTTTCAGGTGGCCCGCACGCGCAACAGCGAGTTGTTTTTGCTTTCAATTATTGCCACCTGCCTGGTGGTGGCCTGGCTGACCTCTGTGATTGGCCTGTCGCTCTCGCTGGGAGCATTTCTGGCCGGGCTGATTATTTCTGAGTCTGAATACAGTCACCAGGCCATGAGCAATATTTTGCCCTTCAGAGATATTTTTATCAGCTTCTTTTTTGTCTCGGTGGGCATGCTGCTCAACGGCAGCTTCTTTCTGGCCCACTGGCCTTTGATTCTGGCGGTGACTGCCGGCGTGGTGCTGCTTAAACTTCTGACGGCCTGTGCCGCCGCAGCGGTCATGGGCTATCCCCTGCGTACCGTTCTGCTGACGGGTCTGGCACTCTGTCAGGTTGGTGAGTTTGCCTTTGTGCTTTCCAAAACCGGTATGGCTTATAATCTGTTGCAGGAAGATCATTACCAGCTTTTTCTGGCCGTATCGATTCTAACCATGGCCCTGACACCGCTCTTTATTGCCATTGCACCGCGCACGAGTCAGATAGTGACCCAACTACCCGTGGCTCAGCGTTTGCGCGGTACGCGGAACCTCGTTCCTGAGACGGAATCCCCGGATAGTCCGGAAGGTCAGTTGAGCAATCACCTGATTATTATTGGCTTTGGTCTGAACGGAGAAAACCTTGCCCGTGCAGCCCGCAATACCCGTATTCCCTATGTGGTCGTCGAAACCAATGCGGAAACGGTCAGGACCAAAAAAGCCCAGGGTGAGCCGATTCATTATGGTGATGCCACCCAGCCTGTCATTCTGGAGCATCTGGCTATTCAGCGGGCCCGCGTGGCGGTGGTCGCCATTTCAGACGCACGGGCCACGGAGCTGATTACCCAGGTGATTCGTAAGCTGAACCCTAAAATTCATCTGATTGTTCGTACGCGCTTTGTCAAAGAAATGCCGCTGCTGTATCAGTTTGGTGCAGATATTGTGATTCCCGAAGAGTTTGAAACCTCGATTGAGATCTTTACGCGGGTCTTGCAAAAGTATCTGGTGCCCCAGGCTGAGATCAATGACTTTATCGCTGAAGTGCGGGCCGGTGGTTACGATATGTTCCGTAGCCCCAGCGGGCAGCGCGCCCAGGTACGTGATTTGCCGATTGCCGATCTGGAGATCAGCACCCTGCGCATTGCGCCGGCATCTGAACTGGTCGGTGTATCCCTGATTGACAGCAATCTGCGCCAGCGCTTTGGTACCACCCTGCTGGCCATTCGTCGGGGGGATGAGCTGATCAGCAATCCGGATATTCAGACCCGCTTTCGGGCTGAGGATGTGCTGGTGCTGCTGGGGCGGCCTGAGCGTATTTCTGCGCTTTCGCCCCTGTGTCAGGATTGCGGCGATTCCGCCTCATCCTCGGAGCATAGGACGGATCCCGCAACGGATTCGGCCTGAGGCTACCAGAAAACGCTGGCTTCAACGCCAGTTCAGGGCAATTGCGCAGGCGGCGGCCAGTTCTTTGACCTGCAGCTCACCGAGATCACTTTCGGCAGCGGATGCTGAGATACAGTTCTCCAGCGTCTGCACCTGTTCAATCTGGATGCGTTCCGGCTGATCTTTAAAAATCTGTTTGAGCATGGCCAGGCTATTGAGCAGGCGTTGCTCCAGACTGCTGGTTAACCAGGTGGCACTGCTGGCGTCAATCAGGGGCTCCAGGCTCGGTGGCGTTGCAGATTCTTCAGCGCTTTCAGTGCTTGAAGGGCTGGCTGCAGGCTCTGCTGTACCGGGCGCATCGGGACTGTCTAATACTTGCTGCTCGGCTTTCAGCTCAGCCAGCAGCTGATCCAGTTCTGGCCAGAGATCTTCTTCCTGTGTTGGCGTGTTTTCAGCTTCTGGTGTATCCGGATTTGTGGCGCTGGCCGAGGGTACGGAAGACCCTTCAGACACACTGTGCATCTTTGCTCCGCTGTCGCTGGCCTGTTTTTGCTGGTATTGTGCCACGAAAAAAACGGCGCTCAGCAATCCGGTCAGGGCAAAAGCCCCCAGCGGTAACAGGCTGGATTTAGGCTTCATCGTGCGGCTCCGGGGTCGGGTGACGCTGTTGCCAGCCCTGACCCGCCAGTGCGATGCCGCTCAGCAGCAGGCCGGGCAGCGGCAGCAACCAGACCCATGGCGGCTCTGCAGCCAAAAGGGCGCTGAGACTCAGTCCAGGAAACAACAGGGCTTCTCCCAGCCAGCGTAAACGTGTCCATAAAGTCAGCGTGTGGGCTGTGGGCCGGCGCAGCTGCCCCAGCCAAAACCAGGCCTGGGCAAAAATAAGGGTAATCAGCCCCGGCAGCCACGCTGCCTGCAGACATAACAGCAGCCCCAGATGGCTCAGCAGGGCATAACCGATCAGGCTAACAAGATAACGTGGCTTGACAGCAGACATGCCAAAATTATACTATCAAAGAACGAACTCTGAGCAATGTGTCAGAAGCGTTACGCAGGGACCAGGTGTGAACCCTGGCCAAAATCCCAGGAGGGGCGGCAGCGATTTAGCCAGCCAATCTGGGCAGAGAGATAAATCCCTCAGGCCGTCAAAACGGAGAGAGGGGAGTCTTCTGGAAGCAGAAGAGCCGCTCTGTCCAGGGTGAAATCCCTGGAGGGAAAAAACCATGAAGGTCAAGGTGTTGCTGAGCAACACACACTGCAGGCAAGGCATAAACCTTTGAAGCCGTCAAAACGGCAAGAGAGGCAGCCGGTGGGTAACCATCAGCGATTTGTCTGTGGGGCAAAACCTTGAAGGCGCAAGTGCAAAAGGGGCATGTGCTGCAGTCTTGGCTGCCGTACAGATCCCGGTTGGGTGCAAAGCCCTGAAGGCGTGCAAAACGTCAGGAGGGCCCAGGCAGAGAGAAGCTGAAAGGTTTGTCTCGCAAGACAACCGGGGGAGCAAATCCCTATAGCACCGCGAAAGCTCGCAGAAGGATCCATCTGGATAGTCTGCTGGTGGTGAAAAGCGTCAGGAGTGTTAAAACACTGCAGGCGCAAGGGCCCCTGAAACGGGAACGCCCCCTGCCGGCCGGCGAAAACTTCAGGGAGCCAGAACGCGGCAATGACACGGTGCTTGGAGTTCATTTTCTGGAAACGCAGCATGGAATCACGACAACACCTGATCGCCCACAACAAACTGAATTACGTCCGTGGCCAGCGGCCCGACGTGCCTTGTATCCTCTGCGCCGTGCGCGAAGACCACCCCGAGGTGGCCAGTCTCGAAGTCTATCGCGACAATCACTTTCTGGTCTCGATCAACCTTTACCCTTACAATCCCGGCCATCTGATGCTGGTGCCCCTGCGCCACGTGGAGTGGCCTGACGAGCTCAGTGATGAGGAAGCGCTCAGCCTGCACCAGCTGCAAAAGCGTTGTCTGGGTGTTTTGCGGCAGCTCTACCCGGCCTGTGGTTTTAATATTGGCTATAATCTCGGCGAGTGCGGCGGCGGTAGCATTGCGCATCTTCATCTGCATATTGTGCCACGCTTTCGCAACGAAACCGGCTTTATGACATCTATTGGTCAGACCCATATTATGGTCGAAACGCCCGAGGAAATGCAGACCCGGATTCGCCAGGTTTTTGCAGAGGCTGCGCCATGAGTGCATTACAGCGCTTGTCTGCCGCGCTGGTGCTGGCGGGTCTGGTGACAGGCAGTCTTTGTACACCCATCTTGCCGGCCCAGGCCCAGCAGGCCAGCCCACAGCAGGCAGAGCCCCTGCGGATTGTGATTCTGCCCTTTAAAAACATCAGCCGCCAGAGCAGTGACGACTGGCTGGCAGACAGCTTTGCTGAAAGCCTGACCATGGGCTTGCTGCGGGTGGATGCGCTGCGGGTGGTGGAGCGGGTTCAGCTTCAGCAGATTATCAAAGAGCAGCAGTTTGCCCAGAGTGTCTGGGCCGACGAAGCTGCTGCCCCGCGCCTGGGACGCATGCTCGGCGCCAACGTGGTGGTGCTGGGTTCCTTTCAGCGGGCCGGCGATCAGCTGCAGGCCAATGTCCGCTTTGTAGACGTTGAAACCGGTCAGATTGATACCCGGCGCTTTGCCCGGGCCCACAGGGGGCATTTCAGGAGCTTTTTGCGCTGCAGGAACGCCTTGCCACGGGCCTGATTGCCCAGCTGGAGGTGCAGGCCCGGCCTGCTGAGCTGGCGGAGCTGGCCAAAACGCTGAACGCAACCCGCTCGCCTGAAGCCCAGCGACACTATCTCAAAGGGCTGGAGCATGTGCGCCTGGGCGAGATGCTTCAGCTTAAAGAAGCGATTAAGTCTTTTCGCAAGGCCCTGATTGAAGATGAAAACTACGCCCTGGCCTATGCCGGCCTGGCTGAAGCCTACGCCCGTCAGGTTCAGGGTGAGCAAAACCTGCTGGTAACGGTGCCTGTCGATGGCTTTATGGCTCAGCAGGATCCGCTCGAACTGGCGCGCCAGAATCTGCGCCAGGCTCAGAAACTGGCGCCGGAATTGCCGCAGGTGCTGCGTGCCCAGGCCTGGGTTGAGTATATCGCAGGCGATGCAGATCGTGCGATGGATACTGTGCGTGAAGCCATCCGGCGTGCACCGCGTGACAGTGATTCGGTCATCCTGTATCTGAGTTTGCGATTTTTGACGGGCAGGCTAGCAAAATCTCTTGACAGCATGCGTCAGGAATTACAGCAGATGGGCGCTGATCTGGAAGACCCCTGGACACAGTTTACGCTGGCGGCCTTTGCGTTTGGGCTGGAAGCGACCAAACCCAATGCCCGTTTGGACTGGATTGAGCAGATGCTCGACAATGTGGGTCAGAAACTGCCCGATTTGGCTTATGTGCCGCTCTTGCAATACAGTGTGGCCATGTTTCAGGGGCAGACCGAAAAAGCCCAGCGCTTTTTTGCTCAGGCTTACGAAAAGGGGCGTCAGTCACCGGATGTCTTGACCTCACTGGCATTGCTCAGAGTCAGTGAACAACGTTACCAGGAGGCCCTGACCCTGGTTGATCAGGCCGAGAAAATTATGCCCGAAAGTATGATGGTGCGTCTGGCCCGGGCTGATGTGTTGAATGGCCTCGGACAGACTCAGCAGGCTGAGGCACTGTATGCAGTGCTGGAACGTGATTATCCTGACAATGCCATGATTCCTTTTTCACGGGGCTCCCGTCTGCTGGCCACTGATGCTGTAAAAGCCCGGGAGCTGCTGGCAGCATCGTTGCGCAACTGGGACAAAGAACCCTCCGGTCTGCCACGTTCGCTGGTGGTTTACCTGCTGGCCATTGCTGAAATGGTCAATCAAAACTGGGATGCCGCTCGTCAGCATTTTGAATTGCTCCGCAGTGATCCTACCTATTATGGCCAGGCTTATGAACAGCTGGCCCGTATTCATCATATGCAGCAAGATCCTGCCGCGGCGCTTGAGGCCTATCAGGCCTATTTAAGCATTTACCCTGACCGGGCAACGGATCCCAGGACACATCAGCAATACCGCTTATACTATCTGCTGAATCAGCGGGAAAAAGAGCCTGACAATGCCGCAGTCCTCAATGATCTGGGACAGATTGCGCAATTAAAAGAAGAATGGGATCAGGCTGCTGAATATTGGCTTTTGGCCCTGAAGCTGAACCCTCAGGAAGCCGTGATCCACTATAATCTGGGCTCATTGTATCTGCAGCAGCAGCAATGGCCAGCGGCCAGCCAGCACCTGCAGGAAGCTGTGCGTTTGCGCCCCGACTATGTCAGAGCCTGGTTTAATCTGGGCCTGGTGTATCAGGCTCAGAACCAGTTGGACGCCGCCCGTGCAGCCTGGCAACGGGTGCTGGAGCTGCAGCCGGATCACCCTGAAGCGGCCCGCCTGCTCAAAACGCTTTAGCGCACCCCTTTAAAAAAGACAAACAGCCAGAAGATACCGCCAAACAGTACAAACATGCTGCCCATAAAAGGAAGCAGAAAGGCCTGGGTTTTGACGCCGGGTTCCAGCAGGCTTTCGGCGGCTTGCTCAGGATCGTAGCGCACACCCACAGCTTTGCCTTCGGGGTACTTGCGCACCAGGCGCTCGGCGTGAGCGGGATCGCTGGATCCAAAATCACCGATGGCGATGCGGGTGCCGGTGTAAGGGTTTTGATTGACCTGATATCTGTAGCCGATGCGTGCGTGGTAGGTGCGGCTGCGACTGCTGCCACTGCTGGTGGATTCCTGCAGTTCAGACTGGGTAATGGTGCCCATGGCAATGGGCCATTTTTTGCTGGCATGCGCTGTCAGAATGCCTTGCATCCCAAACCAGATCATCCCCAGGCCCAGCACAAAAAACAGCAGCGGAATGGCGTGCTTTAGAAAGCGATTCATGCGTTGGCCTCGCTCAGGGTATAAACTTGCTGGTTCTGCTGCAGCAGCCGGCCCTGGCCATCAAAGGCTGCCAGCATATAGCCAGTGGCTTCACGGGCCGGGTTCAGCTGGGCCTGGTAGAGCAGGCGGCCGGCAAATTCACTCAGGCCCTCATCGACAGGTTCGTGGGTGATGTTGAGCAGCACGTCTTCGCTGATTAAGGGGTTACGGGCACCGGTATAAGGGTTTTCAAAATCCTGCTGCAGATTGCGCCGGTTGGCAAAGTGGATCAGGCTGTCGAGCGCAGCAGGGAAAAGACCCTGGTGGGCTTTCTGATATGTGTTTAAAACATGTGCGACCTGTGTCAGCGCCTGTTTCAGGATCTGCTCAGGTTGCCGGGCTTCAGAAGGTGCAGGCTCTGACGCGGCGATGGCTGCAGCTCGGACTTCAGACGGACGTTCATCGTCTTTTGAGCTGCCTGGGGTTTTGGACGGTGTCAGCTGTTCCTGCAGTTGGGTATAATCCTGACGCAGTTGCTGGATCTCTGAAAGCATGCGGCTGTTTTCCTGTCGCAGGGTTTCAAGACGCGTCATGGCATTCAAAGCCAGAATCAGGCTGGCAATCACCAATAAAAAGCACAGGGCAAGCACAAGACTCATCATCATGGCTTTTAGTATAACACGGCGGGCTTTTGGCGCCTGAATGCCGTAAAATACCATTATGAAGCAACAAATGAAACTTCTTTACCTGGGTCTGGTCCTGCTGAGCGCCTGCCCGGCCGAGCAGCCAGAGGGCTGGGTGCTGGCCAGCCCGCGCAGTGGCAACTGGGAGATTTACCAGACCCCGGCCGAAGCTGGCGAGTGGCAGAACCTGACCCGCTACCCGGCCAGTGAGCGTTACCCCGATCTCTCGCCCGACGGGCGACAGATTGTCTTTGCTTCTGATCGCAACGGCAGCTTTGACCTCTACCTGATGGACCGTGCCGGCGATAATCT
The DNA here is from genome assembly GCA_015272195.1 of Candidatus Sericytochromatia bacterium. Taxonomy (GTDB): domain Bacteria; phylum Cyanobacteriota; class Sericytochromatia; order UBA7694; family UBA7694; genus JACYMC01. The sequence goes on along the minus strand of JACYMC010000161.1, from coordinate 7,372 downwards.
GCGTGAACTGACGCGCTCTCCCTTTCCCGACACCACTCCCCGCTGGTCACCCGATGGGCGGACGATTGTGTTTGTGTCAGAACGCAATGACCGGGCCGAAAACCTGTACCTGGTCGCCCTCGACAGCAAAGACGTCACGCGTTTGAGCCAGGCTGAGCACACCCATTATGACCCGGATTGGTTTCCTGACGGTCAGCGGCTGGTCTGTGTGGGCTGGAAAGATGGCCAGAGTGAGCTGTACCGCCTGGATCTCAAGACCCGCCAGCCGGTGGCCCTGACCCGCGATGGCCGTCCCAAACGCCAGCCAGCGGTTTCGCCTGACGGCAAAGCACTGCTTTACGCTGTTATGGCTGCCCCTGACCGCTGGCAGCTGGAGCAGTTGACCCTCGACAGCGGCAAAGTCCAGATTCTGGCCAGAGACTTTGTCTGGCTGGGCTTTCCCCGCTGGCGGGGCCCTGACGAAGTGGTGTTTTCGGCCATTTCTACTGATGCAGGTGACCCGGCTGGTGCGCAGGCTGCTCTCTGGCACCTGGCCTTGCCGGCGCAGATGCCGCAGCAGTTGTTGCCACAGGTGCGTGAGGCGGTGCGTCGTGATTAATAGGATTTGGCGATTGAGTTTTGAAAAATAAACGATTGGACGTAATCAAAAAAATCCGGCATACTTAACTCAAGTTCACAATTGATTTGAAGGAGATGCATGATGTTTAACAATCTTGAAGGTCAGAAAGTCCCTGAAGCCACCTTTAAAACCCGCACGCCTGAAGGCGAGTGGCGTGCGCTGAACACCAAGGATATTTTTGGCGGCAAAACCGTGGTGCTGTTTTCATTGCCCGGTGCCTTTACGCCCACTTGCTCCAGCAGCCATGTGCCCCGTTATAATACGCTGGCCCCGGTGTTCCGGGCCAATGGCGTGGACGATATTGTCTGTGTCTCGGTCAACGACGCCTTTGTGATGGCGGCCTGGCAAAAAGATCAGAACGCGCCCGATGTGACCTTTCTGCCCGATGGCAACGGTGACTTTACCGAGGCCATGGGCCTGCTGGTCGATAAAAGTGAGATCGGCTTTGGCAAGCGCTCCTGGCGTTATTCCATGCTGGTCAGAGACGGCGTGATCGAAAAAATGTTTATTGAGCCCGATAAGCCCGGTGACCCCTTTGAGGTTTCTGATGCCGACACCATGCTAAAATACCTCAACGTCGAGGCCAAAACACCTGAGTCGGTTACGGTGATCAGCCGGGCCGGCTGCCCCCACTGTACCCGTGCCAAAGCCCTGCTCAACAAACATGGCCTGGCTTTTGAAGAAATCGAGCTGAATGATCGGGTCACCGTGCACTCGATTGAGGCCCTGACCGGCCGCTCCACCACGCCCCAGGTGTTTATTGGCGGCAAACATATTGGTGGCGCTGACGACCTGGCGGCCTATCTCTCCCAATAAGCCCCTATTCAGAAAATAAGCCCCTATTCAGAAAGGAAGATCAAGATGAAGATTCAAGATGTGGATGTCGCCGTGATTGGCGCCGGTACTGCCGGCCTCTCGGCTTACCGTGAAGCCCGGCAAAACAACGCCCGTGCGGTATTGATTGAAGGCGGCCCCTACGGCACAACCTGTGCGCGGGTGGGCTGTATGCCCAGCAAGCTGCTGATCGCAGCGGCCGAAGCGGCCGAAGGCATCCGCCGGGCCCCGGGTTTTGGGGTGCATGCTGAATCCCTGCAGATTGATGGCAAAGCGGTCATGGCCCGCGTGCGCAGCGAACGCGACCGCTTTGTCGGTTTTGTGCTGGAGGGCGTTGACAGCATTCCGGAGACGGATTGCATTCGCGGCTGGGCGCGCTTTGTTAACCCTACGCAGCTGCAGATTGGCGAGGATCTGCAGTTGCACGCCCGCAGCGTGGTAATTGCCACCGGTTCCCGGCCCTTTGTGCCGCCCCTGCTGGCCGATGCCGGCCTGGGTGAGCGCCTGATTCTGAATGACGATCTGTTTAACTGGCAGGATCTGCCCGAATCGGTGGCGGTCTTCGGCGCCGGGGTGATTGGCCTGGAGCTGGGGCAGGCCCTGCACCAGCTGGGCGTGCGCACCCATCTCTTTGGCGTGCGCGGTGCGGTGGGTGCCCTGAGTGACCCGGTGGTCAAGGCCGAGGCGGCAGCGATTTTCCGCGCCGAGTTCCCTTTTCAGACCGACGCACGGGTGCAAAGCGTTACAGCCACCGGCAGCGGGGCTGACATCACCTACCTGGATGCCAATGACCAGGCGGTGACCGAGCACTTTGACTATGTGCTGGCCGCCACCGGCCGCTGGCCCAATCTCGATCGCCTGGGCCTGCAGGCACTCGGGCTGGAGCTGGATCGCTTTGGCCTGCCCCCTTTTGATAAAAACACCCTGCAGGTCGCCGATTTGCCGATCTTTTTGGCCGGTGACGTCAACAATCACCTGCCGCTGCTGCACGAGGCCTCGGATGAGGGCCGGGCTGCCGGGCGCAATGCGTCCCGCTACCCCCATCTGAACGCCCTGGAGCGCCGGGCCCCGATTTCGATTGTCTTCAGCCATCCCCAGCTGGCCATGGTCGGCCAGACCTTTGCCAGCCTCGATAAAGACTGTACGGCCATTGGTTCGGTCTCTTTCAGCAACCAGGGCCGCAGCCGGGTGATGCTGCAGAACCACGGTCAGCTGCGTATTTATGCCGATTACCGCACCCGCCGCTTTCTGGGTGCTGAGATGGTCGGCCCCCGTGCTGAGCATCTGGCCCACTTACTGGCCTGGGCTTACCAGCAGCAGCTTAGCATTGACCATATGCTGGAGATGCCTTTTTACCATCCGGTGATCGAAGAGGGCCTGCGCACGGCGCTGCAGAACACGGTCAAAGTCCTCAACGAAGGCCCTCCTGCCGACTGCGACTGTCCCATGAGTGACCCGAGCAGCTGGACGGCTTAAATTAAGCCAAATCGGCAATAGAGCCATGCTGAAACCGCTGGATCTTTATTTGCTCCGCCACGGCCGCAGTGAAGCGGAAGAATTTGGCGTGATGGAATACAACGCTGATTTTCTGCTGACCCGCGAAGGCCAGGAGCAGGCGCGTGAGCTGGCCCGTCAGCTGCTGATCCGCGAGCAGATCTTTGAGGCGCTGTACACCTCACCTCTGCTGCGGGCCAGCCAGGCTGCGATTATTCTGGCCGAGGAATTGGGACTGGAAATGCTGACTGACGAGCGCCTGGCCGAAAAAAACATCGGCCAGATTGCTGGCATGCACAAAGAAAATATCGACCAGCGTTACCCCAAGCCGATTGAGGGTTTTTTGCCCCACCATAAAATGGGGGGCGGCACGGGAGAAAGCCGCCTGGCCTTTGGCTTTCGCGTGCATGAATGTCTTTGGGCCCTGCGCGAACGCCATGCGGGTGAGACCATTCTGCTGGTGACCCACGGGGGCGTGATCAACGAGGCCCTGCGCTACCTGCTGCAAACCCCACAGCACGTGATCTTTGCCTCAGGCGACACCGTGTTGCACCACCTGACCTGGGGCGAGCAGATTATTGTGCAGACCCTTAATCAGCGCCTGTTCTGAAAGGGCTGTCAGCCGGCCACAAATGATCGCTGCAGCGTTGCAGCACCTGCTGAAACACAGGCGCAAAATGGGCATAATCGCCGTTTAAAGGCTGCCAGCAGCAGCGAAAGATCAGCCCTTCTTCTTCAATCGATCCCGTGGCGGCATGCTGCCACGCTTCAGGCAGATCTGGCGGGGCGGGGATCAAGAACAGCTGCCAGTGCTGGTGCTCCAGCGGGCCGGTTTCAAAGGGCCGGCCCGGATGCAAGCGGTGCAGGCTGCCAATCGCTTCACCCGGGCTCTGCAGCTGCAGCCCCGCTTCTTCTTCCAGCTCGCGCAGGGCGGCCAGCCCTGGATCTTCGTCGCCTTCGAGGCTGCCTTTGACAATCTGATAGCCCGCGTGGGGGTGTTCAAAGACCAGCAGCTCGGGAGCTTCAGGCTGGCCGCGCCAGACGCAGGCACAGACTTTGGGCGCTTCCGGCAGTTGATGCTTGGCACACAGGGCGGCAATGCGGGCTTCAATGGCGGCGACTTCGGCTGTGTCGCTGCGGCCATAGGCCCGGCACTTGGCCGCAGACAGGGCGCTGAAGGTGGCAATCAGATAAGCTGGCATGCGCTCAGTGTACCTGATTTTTGGCCCTGTGCTGGTCTTAATCCCGGATGCGATTCTGCTTTTTGGTACCGCTGATGGCCTCGGCCTGCAGCGGGTCTTCGGGCCAGTAGTGTTTGGGGTAGCGGCCTTTGAGTTCTTTTTTGACCTCGGGGTAGGTTTCACGCCAGAAGCTGCGCAGATCGCGGGTGACCTGCACCGGCCGGCGGGCCGGTGAGAGCAGGTGAATGGTCACCGGTACCTCACCCGCCAGGATGCGGGGCGTGTCTTCAAGACCAAAAAGCTCCTGCAGCCGGGCGGCCAGCACCACTTCTGTGCCCTGGTAGGCCAGCCGGATGCGTGAGCCGCTGGGCACGGGCCAATGGCTGGGAGCCAGACTCTGCAGGCTTTGCAGCCGGCTGTAGCCGATGCGGTATTCCAGCCCCTGCTGCAGCTGTTCGCTTTGAATCTGGGTCAGTTTTTTCAGGCCCCCAATAAAGGGCTGGAGCCAGTCTTCCAGTTCCGCAAGCAGGCTGTCATCGTCCAGGGCGGGCCAGGCGTTATCGTCTTGTGTCGCCTGGTTCAGGGCGACAAACTGGGCACGGGCGCGCAGCTGCTCCAGGGCCGGGGTCCAGGGCAGCTGCTTCAGGCCCGGCAGGCCCTGCTGGCGCAGGCCGTCACAGAGGGCGGCGGCCCAGTCTTCGGGGCTGAGATCTTTTAAGGGCTGGCTTTTGAGGATCAGGGCCCCATAGTGCAACTGCTGCAGGGCCTGTACCGAGCCGGTCTGGGTGTTATAGCTGATCTGCTTGCGCCACTGACAATGCCCTTTACTGATGCGCTCCAGCGCGCTGCTGTCGAGGGCCGCCGCCAGAAAAACACGCGCCTCGCGCGGGTTGCCGTCGAGCTGGGCCACCGCCAGCCAGGGGCTTTGACCCAGCGGATCGCCTTCGGGCAGCACGGCCCCCCGGCCATTGGCCAGCAAAAAGCGCACCGGGCCATTCTGCTGACCGGGTCTGCGCTGAGCCAGGCGCTCAGGGTAGGCCAGGGCAAGCACTTCGGCCACGGCTTCGGGCGGGCCATAGGCCGGTTTGACCTTCAGCAGTTCACCCAGCTGTTGCGCGGCCTGCAGCACCTCTTCGCGCCGGGCGGGCAGGGCCCCTTTGCGCCGACCTGAGAGCAGATCCAGCCGCAGCTGCAGATCCACTTCCGGGCTGTTATTGAGCAGATCGCGGGCCTCCAGCAAAGCGGCCAGACTGCAGGCCAGTCCGCCGAGCCCCTGCTGCATGGCCTGCAGCAGCATGTGCCCTAAACGTGGGTGCAGGGGCAGGCGGCTGAGGGCCTTGCCGAGGGGCGTGATACGCCCCTCGGCATCCAGCGCGCCGAGATCCTGTAACAGGCTGAGGGCCTGGGCATAAGGGGCCGCCGGCGGGGCGTCCAGCCACTGCAGCTGTGCCGGGTCGCTGCTGCCCCACAGGGCCAGCTCCAGCGCCAGCGGGGCCAGATCGGCCCCCAGTATTTCAGCCGGGGTTTCGCTCTGCAGGCGGGCCTGATCGGCTTCATGCCAGAGCCGGATGCAGACCCCCGGCCCCAGACGGCCCGCGCGGCCCGCCCGCTGGGTGGCAGAGGCCTTTGAGATCTGGCCCGTGATCAGCTGGCTCATGCCCGAAACCGGATCAAAGCGGGGGCTGCGCGCCAGACCGCTGTCGATCACCACGCTGATGCCTTCAATGGTCAGGCTGGTTTCGGCCACGTTGGTGGCCAGCACCACCTTGCGCTGGCCCGCCGGGGCAGGCGCAATGGCCTGATCCTGGGCCGGGCCGGGCAATTGGCCGTAGAGCGGGGCCAGCAGTACCTCCGCCGGCAGGCTTTCGGTCAGCTGCCGTTCCAGCTGACGGATCTCGCCAGCACCCGGCAAGAAAACCAGCAGACTGCCGCTGTACTGTTGCAGCGCGGCCAGAATCTGTTGCTTGAGATGTTTCAGCCAGGGGGTATTGGCCGGCTGTGGGGCGTAATGCATCTGGATCTCAAAGGCCTGGCCGCTGGCCTGTACCAGTGGGGCCTGCAAAAAAGTGGTCAGCCGGGGCGTATCGAGGGTTGCCGACATGACCAGCAGCCGCAGATCCTCGCGCAGGGCCTGCTGTACCTCCAAGCAGAGGCTGAGGCCCAGATCGCCTTGCAGGCTGCGCTCATGGAACTCGTCAAAGATAATCAGCCCCACCCCTTCAAGGGCGGGATCGCTCTGCAGCATGCGGGTCAGAATGCCCTCGGTGACCACTTCCAGCCGGGTTTGCGCACTGACCTGCTGATCGTTTCTGACCCGGTAACCCACGGTTTTCCCCAACTTTTCCCCAAGCTGGCGCGCCATGTAGCGGGCTGCCGCGCGGGCGGCCAGACGGCGGGGTTCCAGTAGCAAAATCTTTTGGCCCTGCAACCAGTCGGCGTCCAGCAGGGCCAGGGGCACGCGGGTGGTTTTGCCGCTGCCGGGCGGGGCTTCCAGCACCAGGCGGGTTGTGTGGGCCAGCTGGTCGGGTAATTGGGGCAAAAGGGTGGTCAGTTCGGGGGCCATGGGCAGCTCCAGGGCAGGGCAAAAGATGGGTATTCTTAATTTAACATAAAGAAGAGAGCAATGAATGTTCAATCTTTGCCTGATGCTGGATATTCTTTGTGCTTACTGGCTTACAGGTTGTTTTTAAAGGCTTTGAGTCAAAGTCTGTCTAATAACGCGTTAAATCTGCTTAGCCTGCGACAAGTTTAGCTGTTGCCGGGCAGATAACCCGCATTTCTCACAAAGGTGCGTTCACATAAGGTGTAGGGTATATTTCGGGAGTTTTTACTGAACTCGGTAGCCTCTGAACAGGCCGTTTCACGCTTGAGTCATTGTCTTTGTTCGTTCGCTGGGTGACAGACGACAGGCCAAAGATAACCTGGTTTCAGGCGATTGAGATCTTGGTGAAGGGGCTCAGGCTCACGGTATTCGCAATCGCTTCAGAACCTGTCCCCACAGAGAACGAAAGGGGCACGCGCTCGCCAATTGACAGATCAGGTGCCCACCGACATGCAGGACGCGCGCCGCTACCTTCAACAGCTTGAGCCGAATTGTTCCGGCCTGTGCTTTGGCGAGCTTTGTGCCCGTCAATCCGAGCCGGCGAATCGCTTGCATCAGAACATACGCCAGCCCTGAAAACCAGAGCCGAAGCTGGTTGGCCCGAAACAGATGCGCTGACGTTCGTCCCGCAGCGAGGTCGTG
>JACYMC010000142.1 GCA_015272195.1 Candidatus Sericytochromatia bacterium | reverse complement strand
ACCGAAACCCGCATGGCAAGCGGGCCAAAAAGCCAAAAATCGCGGACCCCCCTTAGCTTTGGCCAGGGGGGTACCCCCCAAAGGTTAAGAAAAATCTGAGATGCTGGATAGGTGCGGGTTTGCAAGATCGCGGACCTCCTTTTGTGGTTATCCATAGGGGTATATTTTGCGGTTAAAAACCGGATTTATATACCCCATTAGGGTATGTTTTGATACCCCCATAGGGTATATTTGCATACCCCATCAGGGTATATAGGTTAAGAGGTCGGGGTGTTAATAGGGTTTTCTTAACCTCTAAAGGTTAAGAAAAGACCTCTTGAGACCATTCATAATGAACTCAGTTGTCAAGGTTCACGACGCTGTTGCATCACAGCCTGTATTTTAGTGTAGCTCAGCGCAAGGCCTGAATCAAGCGCTGCCAGTACGGCCTGGATGTGTCTTTGCTCAGACGATTTCGTCGCCCTCAGGGCCAATGGCCATGCCCAGGCCCTTGATTTCGAGGGCCGTAACACAGCGGCGGCACAGGCGGTAAATGCGTACACTGTCTTCGCTGGGGTCAATTTCGCTGTCGATCAGGCCCAGCAGATCTTCGAGGCGTTGATCGGGCAGCTCACCTTCAAAGACCGACATCTGCACACGGGTTAAAAAGCCGCTCAGGCCTTTGGCCAGCCGGCTGCGGCGGCGATCGTCGCTCAGATCGTAAGACACCAGCAGATGCATCAGCGGGGCACAAAGGGCAGGTAGGCCGGCTCTTCGTTTTGCAGCACCCGGGCCAGATGGTAAACCTGCTGCTGAATCACGTCGCTGTAGCTCAGCTGGCGGTTCTGCGCCGGGTAAAAGACGCTCTCGCGCAGGCGGGCATACCAGGCCTGAAAAAAGATCCGGCGGCCTGTTTCGTTGAGGTAAACTGCCGGGCGCGGATCAGGTTCTGTGCTGATGTTATCGTTGCCTTCTTCAGCCAGAATAGCCTCAGCCAGGGCGCTTTCCTGGGGGTGGTAAAAGTCACCGGGGCGCAACTGTTCGCGGTTGATCAGGCGCAGAATCAGGCTGTCGATCAGCACGGGCCGAAAGGCCTCCATCAGATCCAGCACCAGGGCTGGCAAGCCCTGACGCGGCTGGTGCAGGCAGCCCAGATAAGGATCCAGACCCGCTTTAAGCACGGCACTTTCGACCGCATAAGTCAGCATGGTGTAGCCAAAAGAGAGAGCGGCATTGACCGCATCGCGCGGCGGCCGTTTGCTGCGGCCCTGCATCGGGAAGCCCTCGGCCTGAATAAAACGTGGAAACACGCCAAAATACAGAGCAGCAGCCCGACCTTCGCAACCCATCAGGCTGTCAATGGCTGGTGCACGCTCAAGCTGGCTCTGCATCTGACGCAGACCGGCCAGGGCCTGGGTCAACTGCTCGTTTTTGAGTTCGCGCTGCTGGCGCAGCATCAGCCGGCGCTGGGCAGTGAGTTTGCCGCTTACAAAGGCTCTGGCCAAAGTCAGGCTCTGCGCAGGATCGCTGCAGACGCGGTACTGGGCCAGGCGCAGGGGGCCGTTGCGCGAGAGGTAATTGCTCAGACGGCCCAGATACTTGCCGTGAACCGTTAAAAACAAGACATCAATGCCGCGCTGCAGCAGGGCGTGACGGGCCGCTGCGCTCAGCTCTTGCCGGCCCATTAAGAGCACCTGATCGAGATCCTGCAGCTTGCTGCGGCGCACGATCTCCTGATTGCGGCGCAGCACCAGCATTTCTTTTTCGAGGCCCAGGCTCAGATCGGGTTCCACCACCACCAGATTATGCCCCATGTTTACTGGCCATCGCGGGGCTCCCACACCAGGGTGGCGACTTCTTCATCCTGCTGCAGCCGGTACCAGCCTTCGGGCAGCTCCAGCACGGCCTCGGGCTGCTGGCGCAGGTGCTCGGCCAGTTCGCGGCCCAGCGTGAGGTACTCGCTTTCAAGCTCTTTGAGCCGCCGCTCCAGGGTGGCATAGCGCCGGGCCAGCTGTTCGGCATTGTCAGCCGCTGCAGCGGGGCGGTCTGTGCTGGCCAGGCTGTGCAGATGCAGGGTGGGTGTGGGGTATTGCTCAGGGGCTTCGGCAAAGCTGCATTTGCAGCCGACCTTGCTGGTAATGTGTGGAATACGGCTGCGGATTTTAACACACGAGACCGGATTGCCTTTGAGACGGGATTTGAGGAATTTTTCGGGGGATACATTGGCAGCCCGTGCCAGCAGATAATTGACGGCCAGCACGCCCTGCTCCAGATGCCCCAGACTGTGAATCAGCACCAGCTGTTCATTCAGATTCAGCTGGCGGTGGGTTTCGAGCTGAGCCTTTAGGGCTCGCAGCACGGCACAGTGCCCAAAGACATGCTTAAGCTCAGGATCCAGACTAAAATCGGCCTCGGTCCACTGACGCTGCACACTGGCCGGAGCGGGTTGTTTGGGTTTTGCCGCCGGTGCCGGCTGGGGCAATTGCCCGTCGGGGTGCTCAGGCAACTCGGGCAAAGCCTCCAGTTTAAGGGCTTCAATCGCCTGATACAGTGTTTCGCTGCCGTGCCGCCGGGCCAGGGCCAGATGGCGATCCCAGTCTTTGATAATCTCTCCGGCAGGCTCTAAAAACAGACTGCGCCGGCCCGATTTCTGATGAATGCCCAGCGGCAGCTTGATCAGATTGCCCAGCCCTTTTTTGCTCTTGAGCTCCCCCTGCTTCGGAAAGAACTCCAGATGAAAGTCGATGGGCACCAGGTGCTGGTGGTGAATCCGGCGCAGCAGCAGGCTGCCAAAAAGATGCGCGATCTCTGCCGGGACGGGCTCAACAAAAAGCACCCAGAGATGCCGACCTTTGTAGCCTGAGTTTTCGATCAGGGGTTTAAAGCCCAGGCTGTTGAGGCTTTCGGCGAGCTTCTGGGTGGTGGCCTGCAGGCTGGCCTTGAGATTGCGAGCCCGCACCACCGACACCTGGGCTTCTTCCAGGCTGGCTTTGGTGATATCCAGATCCAGGGCCATAAAGTTGACCGTGCCGTCTGAACGCAGACAGTAAACCCCCAGGGTTTCGCTGCCTGCCAGATGGCTCTGAATGCGGCGGGGGGTCAGGGGCTGGGGAATCGGCGTATAGCCGCTGCGACCGTCACGGCTGGCCCACTGGCGCGCATGCATGTCTTCGCGGCCGCCAAAGGCCTGCCAGAAGCGAATGGCGGCAGATGCCAGCCGTTCGGTATCGTGCAGGGCTTCCGACGGAGCTTCATCGTCTGTTGCCTGCTCAGGGGGCAGATCCCAGCTTTCGGCCTGGCCGGGCCAGCTGAGTGTTAATCCCCGGGCTTCGGTTTCGGCGCGCAGATCCTGCAGGGCCTGATCCTGGCCGTGCTCAGCGTAGAGACTGGCCAGGGTTTCAATCAGTTCGGTATCTTCGGGGCTGTGTTTGAGTGCGGCCTCCAGGTGCAGCGCAGCGCGTTCGCTGTTGCCACGCTCCAGCAGCAAAATGCCCAGCCGCTTGAGGGCTGCCGGGTTGTGGGGCTGATCGCGCACGGCCAGCTGCACGGCCCTGAAGGCCAGGGCATGCTGATCCAGCGTTTCGGCCAGATCGGCCCAGGCCAGGTGGTCGGCCTCAGGCTGGCTGACCAACTGGTTCAGAGCGCTTTTAAGGGCCGCCACCCGGGCCTCAGGGTCCAGATGACGGTGCTGATCTAAAAATTCATGGGCTTGCATGCTCTGAGTATAGATCGGGTGTTTCGGCAAGCGGTATCAGTGCTAAGGCAAGACCCGCTGGTCGCAGCCGGTCATGCCGGGGCCGGCTGCCAGCAGATCGCCGAGACTGCCTTCGAGGCTGCCGAGGGCGCCGTAAAAGTTCTGGTAGTCGGCGTTTGTATTGTTGAGCAGCGCGATATCGCAGCCAAAGTTCTGGCTGGGATTGTCGCCGTTAACGGCGACGCCGTCGGCCCGCCAGCGGTTGCTGGCGCTGAAGCCCATGCGGGCGCCGTCAATCACCCAGCCGCGGGTGCCGTACACCGTGTTGCCATTGATCTGGCCCGTGCTGCCGGGATTAATGTACGCCGGCTGGCGCAGGCCGAAGATGCGGTTGTTCTGAATCAGCAGCCCGCTGAGACCGCCGGCGATTTCAAGGGCCCGGCTGACGTCGCCATCGCCGTTTTCAAACAGGCCACTGATCTGCAGATCTTCGAGGGTCACGTTGCTGGCGCTGATTTGCACCAGATTGTGCACCCCGGTCTTGTTGGTTTTTTCGATCTGCAGCTGGCGCAGGCGGGCCCCCGCGGCAGAGATATTCAGCACCCGCGTGCTGTCAGCGGCGTTATAAGCCTGCTGCAGCCGCGTATTGAGGCTCTGGCCCTGCAGTGTCAGGGCCTTATTGAGATTCAGGCTGCGGCCGTTGAGGTTATACACCCCGTCCTGCAGGGTCAGGGTATCGCCCGGGCTGGCCAGGTTGATGGCTGTCTGAATCTGGCTGCCGTCGCTGTGGTGGGGCACAAAGAGCTGGCCGGCAGGCAGACCGCTGTTGATGCGGCCGAGGCTGCTCTGGTCGAGGCGGTCAAAGAGTAAGTTTTCAATGGCAAAACCGTTGGCCGCCGTGCTGGCCAGGCCGTTAAAGCGGTTGCCTGAGCTGGCATCCACACCCACTGTGGTCTGATTGATAATCAGGTAACGCGGATCAAGGTCTGTGCCGCTGAGGTTGAGTTGGTTATCCACCAACACGACGCCAGTGGTCCCTGCGCTGTTTTTGCCCGTTTCACCCAGGCGCAGGGCGTTGAGGGGCGCAGCAATCACGTTGTTTTCGAGCCGCACATCGCTCAGGGCAGCCGGGGGCTTGCCGGTGGCGTTATAGCTGGGGGCGTCGTCGCGGGCCTTGATGGCAATACTGGCCGGGTTGAGGCGATTGGCGGCAGTGCCCAGAACGCCGTTGCCTGCAAACTGGCTATTTTTGATCACGATATTGCTGTAATCCTGATCCTGATCAGGCCCCCATTTCCATTTGAGATTCAGCTCCAGACCGGCGTTCCAGGCGTAGTCTGTGGCCGTGCCGTTGTTCGTCACGGTCAGGCCGTCAAAGCTGGCTTCACTCAGCTTTTCAAAGTAGAGGCCTTTCTGGGCGTTGCCGCTAAAATTGCTCTGGCTGATGGCCAGCTGGCGCAGATTGGAGGTGTGGGGATTGTCTTTGGCGGCGTAAAAGCCGATTTTATTGGCCTCAACCTGGCTGTTGCGGATACTTAAATCCAGCACGTCGGCCTGCGAGCCCACCCGCAGGCCGTTGGTGTTTTGGCGGATGTGCAGATTTTCCAGGCTGATATGTCGCCCGCTGAAGCTGACCCCAAAGCTGAAGCCCTGGATGCGCAGGTCGCTGACGCTGAGACGTTCGGTGGTGTTGGCCCCGTTGCCCGCCAGCGCCAGACCGGTGCCCGTATCTGCTGTGGGCGCGATCAGATGGCTGGCGCTGGCCAGATCGGCGCCGCTGCCGGCCCCGACGATCTGCAGCACCTTATTGATGCTGACCTCCTCACTGTAGCTGCCGGGGGCCAGCTCAATGCGCGAGCCGGCAGGGGCCGTATCCACCGCATGCTGAATCGTCTGCCAGGCGCTGTCGGCCGTGCGGCCGTTGGCGGTGTTGCTGCCAGCAGGGTTAACAAAATATGTGGTAAAGCCACTCTGGGCAGCGCCATTCAGCAAGAGTGCATGCCCGGCATCCCGACCGTTGGCACCCGCCAGACTATTGGCCGGGTCCAGAGTGATCTGGCCGTCGGCGCCCAGGCGGACGTTCAACGTGGCGACTTGCTGGCTGGTATTGCGCACGCTCAGGGTATAGTTCTGATCGGCGGTGCCGGTATAAAACAGGCGCTCAAAGCGCAGCCGGTACAGGCTCTGACCAGGGCTCAGGGTCTGGGGGGGCGCCGTGGGGTGGTTAAGGCTGACCTGAAGGGTTTCATTGAGATTCAATCCATCCGGGGTTTGCAGATACAGATCCAGGCTCAGCGGGGTTTTGCGGGTCTGATTCAGGGCCGTCTGCTCAGGAATCGCCCCTGCCGGGCCGTTAAAGTCAAACAGGGCAAAAAGAGCGTCGCTTTCGATAAAGTCCGGATCGTGGGGGTAGCGGTTATCGGCCAGCTCGCCGCTTAAGCCGCTGATGCGCGCGCGCAGGGTGTCGAGATCCACGTTTTCCAAATAATCTGGCTCCTCATCCAGCAGGCGCAGCACCAGATCGGCCAGCGGGTTGTACAGACGCTTTAAAGCCAGGCTGTGCGCGCTATTGGCCGGTGAGTGGTACACCGCTGAAGCCCGAAAACCCGGCAATACCGCGCCATTGGCGTCCAGGCCCTCGATGTTTACCACTCTGAAGCGGCCCTGGGGCACAGGCCCCAGACTGAGTGCGGGCCACTGGCCGGGTGTTGTGACGCTGGTTGTGGTTTCAAGGGGAAGGCTGATGCCTGGGCCACTCAGACGCAGGCGCAGGCTTTTGATATCAGCTGTACGCACACCCTGAATGCGAAAGCCAGCCTCAGGCTGCCAGTAAAGCTTCTCCTGGCCGTGACTTAGCTGCAGCTGCAGCGGGTGGGCAAAGATTTCTGCGGGCCGGCTGCCTGTGTTCAGTGAGGCTGTTGTCTGTTGTATCTGCTTAAGGGTTTCAGGGATTGCAACAAATGACTTTGAAGAACCTGATGTGTGGGTTAGCGGGGCCTGGCAGGCCAGGAGTGTTAAACACAAACTGAGTTTGAGAGTATGTTGTAAAACAAGAGCACGTGATGTCATGATGGATCTTCCTCCAGGCCTTCAAAATTGAGTGTGGGATTTAAAATCGCGGTTGCAGGTCTGGTACTGCCCCCGCCGCCGCTACCGCTACCAGAACTGCTGCTGCCACCAATTGAACTGCTGGCCACAGAGAGCAGGATTTCAGCGTGTAAACCGGAACGGCTGTCTTCGACGCGAATGGTACTGAAGCCGATGTCTGTCAGGATCCTGGCCAGGCCAGCGGGACTGATGGCAATATCTTCAGGCCGGCTGCTGGACCAGCGCAGCTGCAGCGCGCTCAGCGGCAGCAGCTCTCCCTGGCTGTTATATGCCTGCAGTTCCAGCTGCTCTTCTTGTCCGGTGGCATTAAAAATGCGGCGCCGGGCGTTCAGCTCCAGGCGGGCAGCCCGATCAGCGGCTTCAGGCCTTGTGCCGTCGTCTGGAACGGCGCTGGCCGCTGGTGAGGGCGTCTGTTCCGGTTCACCTGGAGAGGATGGCATTGGAGCCTGTTGTGAGGGCTGGGCTGTGGGTGCTGTCGTCGGGGGCGTGACCTGGGGACCACAGCCGCCACAAAAGCCCAGTGCTAGCAATAGCCAGCTGTTGAAAGCGATTTTAGACATAGAAAACTCCTTGGCAAATGTTTATCTTTTGGATTATAAACAGGGGTTTTCGGCGGGCGGTGTCAGTCAGATGGACCTGAGCGCGGTTGCCCTTGTGTCCGGCAGCTGGCTTTTGTGAGCCAAAGATGTTACCTTGAAACCCGGCCCCGGTCCGGCTGGTGTTACAGCTTCCGGTGGCAGCAGGTATGGGTATAAAGGCATTGTGGGGGCCAGGCAGTGATGCGTCGTCAAGTAAAAAACAGTCTGATTGCCGGGTTTTCCCTGCTGGCTGCCCTGGCAGGCCTGTTTCTGAGCGGCCCACGAATTGATCTCAGCTTTACGCCCGAGCTGCGAGAGCTACCTGCAGATGCGGCCCTTTTGCCGGCTTATCTGGCGGCACGCGAAGCCCGTTATCCTGATCTGGTGCCCGGCACCGAAAACCAGATTGTCTGGGCTGGCGCACCGGGTCAAAGAACCGAATACTGTCTGCTGTACTTTCCGGGTTTTTCGGCCACCCGCCAGGAGCTGCAGCCCGTGCCGCAAAAGGTGGCTGAGGCTTTGGGGGCCAACGTGCTTTACACCCGTTTTCGCGGGCATGGCCGCAGCGGGGAGGCCATGCTGGAGGGCAGCGTCAGCCACTGGCTGAACGACGCCCAGGAAGCCATCGATATTGGCCGGATGCTGGGGGATAAAATCCTGATCATGGGCAATTCCACCGGTGCAAGTCTGGCCACCCTGATAGCAGCAGATCGGGCGTCTGAGATACACGCCTTGTTGCTGCTTTCGCCCAATTATGGTCTCAAGGACCCCATGGCTGTGATGATGACCTGGCCCTGGGGCAAACAACTTGCGCAGCTGGTGATTGGGCCCGAAAGGGTTTGGCAGCCTGAAAGTGAAGCTGAGGCCAGATACTGGACCTGGCAATATCCTACGGCTGCCCTCTTGCCCATGATGGGCGTGGTGCAGCGGGTGCAGGCCCTTGATTTTGCACAGCTTCAAACCCCTGTACAGATGATTTACTCCCCCCGTGACCAGGTCATTCACCCGCTCAAAGTGGAGGCTGCTTATGCCCGCTGGGGCGCTTCATACAAAGATGTCTGGGCCTACACCGGCTCCTCGGCCAGTGCACAGCACGTGCTGGCAGGAGATATCCGGGCGCCGGAATCAACTGAACCGGTGGTGGAACGCATGCTGCGTTTTATCGCGGATCTGCCCTGAGTCTGCTGGCGCAGGTGCGGAGGACTCACTCTGCAAAGCGCTGGATTTCGGCTAAAAAGGCGCTGCCGTAGCGCTCAAGCTTGGTGGCGCCCACGCCGTTGATCTGCAGCAGTTCCGCTTCCGTGCGGGGTTTGTCGGCGGCCATTTCGCTCAGGCTGGCATCGCTGAAGATCACATAAGGCGGCACGCGGGCTTCGTCGGCCAGGCTTTTGCGCAGGCGGCGCAGGGCCTCAAACAGCTCCGGGTCTGCATTCAGCTCACTGGCCTTGCGGCGCGGGGCTTTGGCCGCGGCCTGCAGGCGCTGGCGGGGCCGGGCCATGATCACTTCGGTATCCCCGCGCAGCAGGCCTTTGGCGGGCGGCAACAGCCGGAGTACGGAATAATCGCCCACGTCCTGTGAAACAAAGCCTCGGTGCACCAGATGGCGCAGCAGGCCGCGCCAGTAGTCGGCACTCTGGTCTGCGCCAATACCAAAGGTGCTGAGCTGATCGTGGCCCAGACGCTGCATGCGCTCGCCATTTTTGTCGCCACTCTGGCCGCGCAGCACGTCAATCACGTAACTGATGCCAAAGCGCTGCTGCAGGCGGTAAATGCACGAAAGGGCTTTCTGGGCGTCGGTGGTGACGTTGAACATCTCCGGTGGGTGCAGACAGATATCGCAGTTGCCGCAGTCGGTGGGCAGGCTGTCGCCAAAGTAGCCCAGCAGCACCTGGCGGCGGCAGCTGAGGGCCTCAGCAAAGCCGACCATGGCGTTGAGTTTGTGATTTTCAATGCGGCGGCGCTCCTGGTTTTCGGAGCTGTCAATCAGGTCGCGGGCGGTGGCGATATCTCCGTAGCCCAGCAGCAGCAGGGCCTCTGAGGCCAGACCGTCACGGCCGGCACGGCCGGTTTCCTGGTAATAGCTCTCGATATTTTTGGGGATATCGTAGTGCACCACAAAGCGCACGTTGGATTTGTCGATGCCCATGCCAAAGGCAATCGTGGCCACCACAATCTGGAGGTTGTCCTGCAAAAAGGCTTGCTGCACGCGAGCGCGCTCAGCGGCAGGCAGCCCGGCGTGGTAGGCCGCGGCGTCATAGCCTTTGGCCTGCAGCTGCTCGGCCACTTTTTCAACCCGTTTGCGGCTGAGACAGTAGACAATGCCCACCTGATCGGCATGCTGCTTCAGAAAGGCCTGCAGCTGTTCGGCGGGTTTGTTTTTTTCGTGCACGCTGCAGCGAATATTGGGCCGGTCAAAGCCCGAAACAAAGCTGCGTCTGGGGTCAATCTGCAGCAGCTTCAGAATATCCTGACGGGTGTGGGCTTCCGCCGTGGCGGTGAGGGCCACCCAGGGCACTCCGTCAAAACGCTCACGCAAAGCGCCGAGCTGACTGTATTCTGGCCGGAAGTCGTGGCCCCACTGGGACATACAGTGGGCTTCGTCCACGGCAAACAAGGCAATCTGCAGGCCGTCGAGGCGCTCTAAAAAGCTTTCGCTGAGCAGGCGTTCGGGCGCAATGTAGAGCAGGTCCAGCTCGGCGTTGTGCAGCCGGGCCAGCACCTGGCGGGAGGCCTGGCTGTCGATCCCGGAGTGATAACCCGCCGCCGCCACGCCGTTGGCCTGCAGGGCGTCGACCTGATCCTGCATCAGTGAAATCAGGGGCGACACCACAATGCCGACACCGGGCCGGTGCAGCGCCGGGATCTGATAACACAAAGACTTTCCGCCGCCGGTGGGCATCAGCACAAAGGCGTCCTGGCCCTGAATCAGGCCTTCAATGATCTCATGCTGCAGGGGCCGAAAGGCGCTGTAGCCAAAGGTATTTTTAAGAGTGCTGTCAATTTGCGGACTTGTGGTTTGTGTGGTGCTTGGCATCTGGCGGTCTCCTGATGAATTTGCAACTGAAGGGTTTCAGCCCGTTTGTAGAATACATTAATATACAGCGCTTGGCAAAACAGAGCCACACAAAAGATGTTTCATAAAAAATCCCGCCTGCAGGCGGGATTCGTCAAAACGCTAAAACTGTTGTGATTGGGTTTTACTGGGGCAAAAAGACGCGGGCGCGGGCGCCGCCATAGTGGCTCTGCATCTGGGGGGCAATATGGTCACTGGCTTCCTGGCCTTTGCCAATCGCAATCGAAATATGGCCGCTGCGGGAGCTGCCTTTGCCCCAGACCACCACCGCACCTTCGGGCAGGCTGTTCATGTTTTTCAGGGCGGGGATTTCTTTAAAGCGGGGATGAGCGGCAAGCTGGGGAGCAGCCATATAGGCATGACCGCCGCTTAAAAAAGGTGGCACGATACGATCGATGGCCTGGGCCACGCCTTCGTAACAGTGTCCGACTGTATTGCGGCTCTGAGCGATAGACCGCGCTATGGATGCCAGTTTACGACCCAGAGCACTGGCGCCATTCTGGCTGGCTTCCAGGGCTTTGAGGGTGGCAGGACCCAGTTTGCCGTTGCGCTCAATGCCCGCACTTTGCTGAAAGGCTTCGAGCTGTTTGCGGGTGGTCGGGCCAAAAGTCCCGTTGACCTGTACACCAAAACCGGCTTTGCTGAGCATTTCCTGCATTTTTTTGACGCTGTCGCCGTTCTGGCCTTCTTCGAGAATGGCGCCCTGGCGGATGGCGGTCAGGTCGGGTGTTTCAACTACAAAGTTTACAGAAGTATTGGCGCGGGTTTCGGCGCTGTTGATCTGGGCTTGATCACTCTGACGTTCCGGAAAAGAACTCCTCTTAAAAACTTTATAATCATACTTGAGCTGTCTCTGTCTCTATCCCTTTTGACCCGTATAAACTGGGCTGCTCTAAATAAAACAAAACAGCTTCTTGGCTTTATCTTAACCTTCAGGGATAAGGTCTTAATTTTTTTAACCTTTTAAGGCCTGGAGATAACCTGTGTTTAATCTTTGAGGTCCAGGCCAGGCGCTTGGCAGCCAGCTGATTCTGGTTTTATGCTAAAGCCTATGACTGCAGACGCTTTTTTTAAGATTGCCTGGGACCCCTGCTTTGGCCTGGCGCTGCCGCCAGGGTATCGCTTTCCCATGGCCAAATATCCGCAGCTCTATGCCCGGCTGCAGGCAGCGGACTGGCTGCCCGGCACGGCTTTTTTTACACCGGGCTGGCCCGACAGGCGCTTGCTCTTGCAGGCCCACGATGAAGTCTATTTACACGCTCTGGAGACCCTTAGCCTGGACCGTCAGCAGGAGCGCCGCGTGGGTTTTCCGCTCAGTGAGGCTTTGATTCGGCGGGAGTACCGTCTGGCCCAGGCCACCTGGGAATGTGCCCAGTGGGCGCTGCAACACAGGCGCTGGGCCTTCAGCTGCGCAGGCGGTACGCACCACGCCTTTCGCGACCGGGGGGAGGGCTTTTGCCTGCTCAACGATATCGCGGTGGCGGCTTATGGTCTGCTGCAGGCCGGTCTGGAGCGGATTCTGGTGATTGATCTGGATGTGCACCAGGGCAACGGCACGGCGGCTATTTTTGCGGCTGAGCCGCGGGTGTTTACCTTCAGCATGCACGGGGCGCGCAACTTTCCTTTGCGCAAAGAGCGCTCCGATTGCGACATTGCCCTGCCTAATGGTTGCGGCGACGCCGACTATCTGAGTGCGCTGGATCAGGCCCTGAACAGTATTTTTGAAGACTTTGCGCCCCAGTTTGTGTTTTACCAGGCGGGGGTGGACGTGCTGGCCAGCGATAAGCTGGGCCATCTGGGTTTGAGTCTGGCAGGCTGCAAAGCGCGTGATCGCAGGGTATTTGAGCGTCTCAAAGCGTGGGGGCTGCCCATGGTCACGGTGATGGGCGGCGGTTACTCGCCGGATCTGGAGCTGATTGTGGCAGCCCACTACCAGACCTTTGAGGCCGCCTGCGCCGTCTGGCAGACTTCGGCTATACTGTCAGAAAAACAGGGGTTGCACGGATGATAGATACAAGTCCTTTGATAGACCCTACGCTCATGATGGCAATTGGACTGATCAGTACAGCCTTTCCTGCTCAGCTGCCGTTTATGCTGTTGCTGGGCAGCAGCTTTCTGTGGCTTTAAGGCTATGCCTTATTGTGCTTATGGCCTGGCTCTGACAACGATTTTCCCGCTCTCATTATTGTACGGCTCCCCGGCCAGCGCCCTACCCCTGGGCCAGGCTGCCCAGGTCAACGTCAGCCTCTCACCGGCCGAAGGCTGGCACGTTCAGTTTGGCGCCCCGGTTTTCTTTGCGGGCGAAGGCGCTTTGCCTACCCTGGGCATACACGCCGACCGCCGTTTTGCGCTGGGCCAGGCTCTGGGCTGGTCGGGTGGCGCCGAGCGCATAGGTTTTGGTCTGGGTTTCAGCGCTTTTGCGCCGGTACATTTTCAGCAGCTGTCGCTGGGCGCTTCGGCCGGGCTGTATCATTACACGCCTATTGTTGAGGGCTTGATGCTGGATTATGGCCTGCGCTATGCGCCATTGGTGGCGATTGACTGGGCGGCCAATACCAGCACCGGCTATAACGGGGTGTTTGCCAATATTGGCCTGAATCTGCAGCTGGCGCGCAACAGCTGGCTGCTGCTGGGCTTGCAGGGCGGGGCCTATGCGGCTTTTACCCGCCCGGATGCGCCGCCGCTCTGGATGCTGCAGCCCATCTTCGGCATCAATACCTCTTTTTAAGTCCGCCCGAAAGTCTCAAAACCGCTCCCAAAGCGCCTGTGCGCGGCCTGTCTGCCTTGTTGTTGGGGGCAGATTCTGTTAGTCTGAATAGAGCGCAAAAAAAGGATACAGGCATCAAAGCATGAAAATAGCACTGGGCAGCGATCATGGTGGCTTTGCCCTCAAAGAACACCTGCGCGACTTTATTCGCAAAGAATTTGGCTATGATGTGGTGGATTTTGGCACCCACAGCACCGAAGCCGTCGATTACCCCGATTTTGCCTTTCTGGTGGCCGCCGCCGTGGCCGAAGGCCAGTGTCAGCTGGGCATTATGATTGACGGGGCCGGGCTCGGTTCTTCAATGGTGGCCAATAAGCTGCCGGGCATACGGGCAGCGGTTTGCAACGATCTGTTTGCAGCCCGCAACAGCCGCGCCCACAACCAGGCCAATGTACTCACCCTGGGCGCCCGGATTATCGGGGATATGCTGGCCGAAGAAATTGTGCGCGTCTTTTTGAGTACCCCCTTTGAAACCCGGCATCAGAAACGCATTGATAAAATTCTGCGCCTGGAGCAGGAAATTTATGGATTTGGCAGGGCATAAGAGCCATGAATATTGAAACCATTACCCGCGAAGTGATGAACGAGCTGATGCAGGAGATGTATCTCTCGCAGGCCAGCAGCGCGCCGGCGGTCCCCTACAAACGGGTGCTGATTGTCTTTAACCGCGCCGATCTGCCCCTCGATCAGCTGCTGCCGGAACTGGCGGCCTGGTCCAAAAAAGCTGAAATCAAACTGCTGGCGCCCAAATGGACCAACGCCCTCTGGCAAAGTGCGGCCTTTAAAGAGCACGGCCTGGACCTGAGCCTGGCAGCCTTTGACCGCGCCGGTGAGGCCCAGGCCCTGGCCGGCAGCTACGACCGCATCGCTTTGATTGGCTGTACGCGCAGCCTGCTGCAAAAGCTCAGCCGTCTGAGCCGCGATACCCTGCCCGGTGCGCTGGTGGTTGAAGCCCTGCAGCGCAACAAGCCGGTCATGATTCTGGACGATGGCTGGGAAAGCTATGCTTATGAAGCCCGCAAAGTTGAAGCCCTGGGCCTGGCCCGTGGCGGCTTCAGCGATCTGGCCCGTGTCTTTCCGCTGCCGCCCCAGCCCGTGATGCCACCGGTTCAGGCTGCTTCTGCAGCGCCTGCTGCCCCCGTCAATCACGACGCGGCCATTGCGCGCGATCGCATTGCCCGTCTGATGGAAATTGGCGCCCAGCGCGTTTCAGCCGCTTTAGGCCAGCACCCGGTGCCCAAAGATCTGGCTTCGATGATCGATCATACCCTGCTCAAGCCCGAAGCGACCGAAGATCAGGTGCGCACATTGTGTGCTGAAGCGGCCCAGAACCACTTTGCCTCGGTCTGCGTCAATCCGGGCTATGTGTCTCTCTGCGCAGAATTGCTCAAAGGCACGGGTGTGATGGTCTGTACCGTGGTGGGCTTCCCGCTCGGGGCCACCGATACCCAGACCAAAGCTGATGAAACCCGCCATGCCGTGGCCAACGGCGCCGATGAAATCGATATGGTGATCAACGTCGGCGCGCTCAAGAGCCAGTCCTACGACAAGGTGGAGGCCGATATCCGGGCCGTGGTGCAGGCTGCCGCCGGCAAAACCGTCAAAGTGATCCTTGAAACCGGTCTGCTGAATGATGCCGAAAAGGTCATGGCCTGCCGCCTGTCTGAAAAAGCCGGGGCCCATTTTGTAAAAACCTCTACCGGTTTTGGACCCGGCGGTGCCACCGAGCAGGATATTGCCCTGATGCGTCGCACCGTGCGCCCTGACATGGAAGTCAAAGCCTCCGGCGGCATCCGCGACCAGGCCAAGGCCCTGAAAATGATTGAGGCCGGCGCCACCCGTATTGGTGCCAGCGCCAGCGTGGCGATTGTGAAGGGTGAAGACGCCGGAGCCGGCAAATACTGATGGCGCGTTTTCAACACCACAAAACGGTTTATAACGTCGCTGAGCGCACGGTAGCCGTTAACGCGCAGCGTCTTACGGATAGCGATAGCAGCGCTGGCACTGGCAGTATTGCCGTCAGCGAAGAAGGCAGTGAGGAGCCTGAAATTCTGCTGCAACAGCAGCTCAGCCCGCTGGGCCCGGGTCAGTACCTGATACGTCAGTCTGACGGTAAGCAAAGCCCCATCGCCGTGTATCGCCGGGGCGAGCAGATTCAGGTCTGGTATCAGGGCGAGTATTTTGAGTTCAAAGCCCTGGCCCGGCACGCCGGACTGGCCGAAGAAGCAGCTGAAAATCAGATCAGCGCACCGCTGACCGGCAAAGTGATTGCAGTCAGCGTTAGTGTGGGCCAGCGCGTCAGCAAAGGGGATTCACTGGTGATTCTGGAGTCCATGAAAATGGAAACGGTGTTGAGCGCGCCGGCCGATGCCGAAGTACTGAGCGTGCACTGTGCCGCCGGCGAACAGGTCAGCAATGGCCAGCTTTTAATTGAATTGGAATTTAACGAAGATGAGTGAAACCGAGACCATTCAACGTCTCTATGGCAAACACCCCGTGCGTGAGGCTCTGCGCTCTAAGCGCCCGGTCTACCGCCTCTGGCTGGCCCAGGGCTTAAACCCTGGCATGGTGCGGGAGTTCGAAAAACTGGCCAAAGCCCGCCAGGTGCCTGTGCAGATTGTGCCCCACAAAAAACTGGATCAAATGCTCCCCGGTAAGCCTCACCAGGGGCTGATTGCTGAAACCGGCAGTATTGATTACGCCAACTGGGACCTCTGGCTCAAACAGGTCAGCCGCAAGTCCCAGCCTTTTGTGGTGGTGCTCGATCAGATTCAGGACCCGCACAACCTGGGCGCGATTGTGCGCACGGCGGAGGCTGCCGGGGTGCATGGCGTGGTCATTACCCGTCACCACAGTGTCGGGATCTCAGAGGTGGTAGCCAAGGCCTCTGCCGGTGCCATCGAGACCGTGCCGCTGGTGCAGGTCACCAATCTGGCCCAGGCTTTGGAAGCGCTTAAAGTTGCCGGCATCTGGGTCATGGGCCTGTCTGCTGACCAGGGTCAGAGCCATTTTCAGGCCAATCTGACCGGCGGACTGGCTCTGGTAATTGGTAATGAACACAAAGGTTTGCGACCTAATATTGAAAAACACTGTGACGTGCTGCTCAATATTCCAGCTGAAACCCCCCGCTCGCTGAACGCCTCTGTGGCTGCAGCGGTTGTGATGTACGAGGCCGTGCGCCAACGCCAGGCTGCACGCGCAAAATAAGATTTTTCAGTTCAAAAATCTCTATGGCTTTTCGAATAAGGCATCCACGCGCTGATACAAGGTGTCTGTATCGATTTTTCCCTGCGCGTAGTCAAGATACAGCTTCAGACTCTGTTTTGTCTGTTGCTGCATTTGATCTTGTGTTGACATACTCCCCTCCCTAAAGGAAGGGGATTCTCAAGCTACGCTTACCCCA
>JACYMC010000130.1 GCA_015272195.1 Candidatus Sericytochromatia bacterium | reverse complement strand
CCGCACAAGCTCTACGATTGATCAAATTTGGTTCCCTGACTTTTGGATGACCCTGCCAGCCTTCAAACACAGGCAGGGGATGATAGGCTTGCAGAATATAGCCCTCAGCCCCGTACTCGCCGCCGTGCTGCACCTGCTCCCCCCGGTGAAACAAACTGATATTGGCGCCCTCGCGGCTGAACAACGGCTTTTTAACGTAGCTGTCCCCGAGTTTATCCAGGGCCTGTGGGTCGTCGGCAAAATAGGCCGGCAGTAGATTGGGGTGACCAGGGAACATCTCCCAGAGCAAGGGCAGGATGCCTTTATTGGAGAGCAGCATCTTCCAGGGCGTCTCGATCCAACGGGTTTCAGCCAGCGTCAGGGTCGAGCCAAAATCTTCGCGCAGCATCATTTCCCAGGGGTAGAGCTTGAAGCAGGCCGCTATCACCCATTCCTGCAGGTCGGTAAAGTCACCGGCTGCATCAATGCCGATCTCGCTCATATCCATTAACACCGTTTCATGGCCGGCCTGCTGAAAGAGCCCCGCCAGATAGCGCAGGGTGCCGCTGTCTTCGTCCGATTCGCTGATACCTGCAAAATGAACCTGTCGGGGCAGCGCCAGTTCAGGGATGCCGGCCAGCAGTTTGTCTTCAATGCTGTTGAACTGATCGGCACCCTCGGGCAGAGCGCCCTGCGCCAGCAGGTCTTCGAGCCAGAGCCACTGAAACACGGCCGATTCGTACAACGATGTGGGGGTGTCGGCATTAAATTCCAGCAGTTTGGCCGGTCCTTCTCCGGCATAGCTCAGATCAAAGCGCCCATAGAGGGTTTCCTGATCGGCTTCCCAGCTCTGGCGAATCCAGGGGCGGTAAGCTGCCGGAATGGCCAGCTGATCCAGCCAGCTTTCGCGCTGCAGGGCTTCTTCTACCAGTTCATAGCACATCTCAACCAGCTGGTTGCTGGGGATTTCGAGATCCTGTTCAATCTGCTGCAGGCTGAAGCAGTAGGCCCTGCCCTCATGCCAGTAGGGTTCGCCGTCAATGGTGTGAAAGGTAAAGCCGGTCTGTTCAGCCAGGGCCAGGGCGTAGGGCCTCGGCGCAAAGGCCTGCAGCTGCATTAACTGGCAACGCTGCTGCGCGACATGCTGCCAAAGCCACCCCGCTTTAAGGTGGTGGTGGTCCGTGTGGGGCGGGTGCGGGCCACTTCGCGTGAAATGCGCTGACGGCCCGGTTTGGTGGCCACCGGCATGCCCCGATTGGTCATATAAGCGCCGTAAGCCCCATTCTGATAGGTTCTGTAAAGGGGCTGCGAGAGGGCGCTGCCAATCATCACGCCGGCCATCATGGGCATATAGCTGTGACGCACCTGGCCATGGGAATCACTGCCTGTGCTTGTGTCTGTTGTGTATTCGTCCGGGCTTTCGCAAGCACCTGATCCAAATTCGGCTTCACAGTCAGCCTCACTGTCAAAGCGGGGGGCCACGGCCTGGTGATCCGCTTCAGCCTGGGCAAAGCCTTCTTTGCACTCTGGCTCGCTGTAGCCAGCATTGATACACTGATCCATGGTTTCAAACACGGCGGCTTCTTCTGTGGCATCGGCACAGGCGGTCAGGGCAGCGAGCGACATCATGGAGCCCAGAATAGCGGGGGTGACCCGGCGAGAGCGTTTGAGCATTTTTACGCACCTTTTTATCTTTCTGAATGTCAGACCTATCAAATTTAAAACAACTTTGCTTTGTGTACAAGTGCCGTGATGTGTTTAGCCTGCGCAGGGCAAAGGGCTAACCGCTGAAGTCTGATTAAATACGAAAACGCACCTGCCGGCGGCGGGATTTTAGTTGTGCGCCCCGCTGCAGGCGTTGCCGGGCGGCCTGGATCCAGAGATTGGCGCTATCGGCTTCAATGGAGTGAAAGTGCTCGCCATAGCGCTGCAGCACCTGGCCCTGGCTTTCAAGAATGCCCACATCCTGCTGCAGAATCAGGCGGCCGACAAAAGGGAAGCCGGCCCGCACCAGCGGGCTAAGCCAGCCCATCTGCCAGAGCACATGCACAAAAATGCGGGTTTCATAGGCGCTGACGGGGGTACAGAGCTGGTAGCCAATGATTTCGCGGCCTGGCCCAAAGGCGTAGCGAACCTCGACCGTTGCCGGGTAAATAAAGCGGTCCTGGTGCGAGACCTCGCCGCGCACCAGCAGGCGGGCCAGCAGGCTTTCAGCCTGGCTCTCCTCGCGGATATCGATGCGCACCCCGTCGGCAGTGGTCTCCAGAATGTTGTCAACCCAGTGGCTGGCGGGTGTGCGAAACAGACCGCCGTGCACATAGCCCGTGTGCGGGTTATCGATAAAATTTTCGACCACGTTGCTGACCGCATTGCCAATGCGCGACTGCAGCCGGTCCCAGTGCCAGCCGCGTGCTTCAAAATAAGGCAGATAAAAAGGCTGTATGTCAGGTGGCGGGGGCGCCGCATCAGGCCAGACCCAGAGATAGCCCTGCTGCTCTTTGAGGGGAAGGGTCTGTACACAGGCGCCTGCCGGGGGCTTTTGCCCCGGCGGCAGGGCCGGAATGTGTACACACTGACCCTGGCCGTTAAATTGCCAGCCATGATAAGGACACTGCAGCTGACCCTGACGCACTTTGCCCCGCGAAAGCTGCACATTGCGGTGCGGGCAGCGGTCAAAGAGTGCAGCGGCCCGCCCCTGGTCGTCGCGAAACAGCACCAGGGGCACCCCGGCCACCGTGCGGGCCAGGGGGCGCCACTTTAACTCCCGCGATTCGGCGGCAATATACCAGGCGCGGGTGAGCATGGGGGGCGGCTCAGGGTAGCTCGGCAGCAGGGTTTCAGTCATGAAAGATCTGTTCAGGCTGCACTTCAATCACCGTGCCCAGCTGTTTCAGGGCAGGCAGGTTGACCTTATCGCGATCGCCCACTACCGTCAGGGTCAGGGGCTTGTCGCCAATGGTCTGCTGAATATAGGCCATCAGATCTTTGAGTTCTACTTCGCTCAGGCGGGCAAACTCAGCCGGACGCGGGTCGCTGTCAAAGCCCAGCTCGGCCCAGCCCTCGACGGTGTCAAAGACCTCTCTGAAAGGAATGCGCCCCGTGCGGTACTGGTTGTCGAGCGCTTTGTAGGCCCGCTCAAAGTGATTGGCTGATTCAGGTGGCGTGCGAATCAGTTCAATCAGCAGCTTGAGGGCCTCGGCGGTTTTGTCGGCCTGGGTGCCGATATACGCCAGCAGCTGGTTCTGGTCGCCCAGGCGGCTCCCGTTAAAGGCATAGGCCCAGGTAGAGTAAGCCAGGGCACGCGATTCACGCACCTCCTGAAACATAATGGCGCCCATGCCGCCATCCATATACTGGTTATAATAGCTGGTCAGCAGATGGTCTTTGGGATTGACCTGTGCACCGGGCAGCACCAGATCAATATTGCTCTGGGCGCTGTTGTGGTGCAAAAAGTAAATCCGCACCTTGTCTTTGTGGCGCTCGACCAGCTCCAGGGGCGGGGCTTTGCGGGGATTGAGCAGAGGCAGGCTGATTTGCCGGGGCTGGTGGTATTTGCGCAAGAGGTTTTCGACCCGTTTCAAGGGCATTTTGCCAACATAATAGAACTTAAAGTTCTGCTTTTGTAAGGCTTTGGTCATTTCCGGGTAGGCGTCGACCGAGACCTGCTGCAGCTCCTCAGCTGAGGGGCGGTCAATAAAGCCGCTCTCGTCATCGTAGCGCACCCAGTTGCGCAGGGCCTGGCGCAGGGTCTGCAGATCCTTTTTTTCGTCTTTGCGGCCGGTCAGTATATTCTGGATTTTGGCTGCAAAGCGCTCCGGGTCCAGGCGGGCCTGCCAGAGCACGCGCTCACCCAGGGCCAGGGCTTCTTCAAACTGCGGATCCGCGCCGCTCAGGCTCAGACTGAAGCCATAATCACCACAGCTGAACTGGGCTGAAACCCCCAGCTTAAAAAAGGCGTTGGCCACATCCGCCGCTGTCATATCCCCTGTGCCAGCGTTGTTCAACTCGGACATGACGGTGCAGAAGTGTTTGTGGTGTTTGTCGCCATAATCATAGCTCAGAGTGAAGTTAAACAGATCATTGACCGGGTTTTGGGCGTGATGCAGCAGCACGCCGGGTGCAAACGATCTGACCTGCATCTGCTGTGCGGGCTCCAGCCACTGGGGCTGCAGCTCGGGTGCCGGATGCTGTTCGATCTTTTCGGCAAAGGGGCTGCGCTGATTGGGGTTCAGGGGAACGCTCTCCAGCGCGGGCTTGCTGATCTCAGGGAACTCATAGGCTGCATCCACCCGGTGGCCGGCCACATAATTGCTGCCAAAGTATTTCTGGGCCACTTTGACCACGTCCGCTTTTTTGAGCGCGCGCAGGCGGGCAGACTGGGCCAGCTGATCCTCGACACTTTCACCACGCAAAAAAGCGTTGGCCAGCACGCTGGCACGGGCCTGGTTGCTTTCAAGGGCGCGTTTGCGCGAGATTTCAAAGTCCAGGGCCACGGCCTGCATCATGCTTTCGTCAAAATTGCCGGCTTTGATCTGTGCCAGCTGCTCCAGCAGCAGGGCTTCGGCTTCTGCCAGGGTCTGGCCTTCTTTGGGAATGGCGTAGAGATACTGCGCGCCATAATCGTTCTGAATCATGGGGTAAGAACCTGCGGCCCGCAACTTCTGGGGTTGCAACAGATTGAGCTTGAGCATGCCGGCTTTGCCGCTGTCGAGCAGCATATCGATCATGGTCAGGGCATCGCGATCGGCATGGCTGTAAGGCGCTGTACGAAAGGCCAGGGTGACTTTTTCTTCGCCGGGATACTGCACCTGCACGCGCTCGACACCCTGAATCGGGGGCTCTGCGGGGGCTTCAAACACTGGCTCAGGCCCGGGCTGCCAGTCAGAAAAATGTTTTTCGATGATTTTGCGGGTTTCAGCAATATCAATATCGCCGGAGATGACGATGGCCATGTTGTTGGGCACATAATATCGCCGATAAAAATCATACATTTTGGTCAATGAGGGGTTTTTAAGG
Source organism: Candidatus Sericytochromatia bacterium (assembly GCA_015272195.1). Classification (GTDB taxonomy): domain Bacteria; phylum Cyanobacteriota; class Sericytochromatia; order UBA7694; family UBA7694; genus JACYMC01. Next base: position 11,745 of record JACYMC010000130.1, on the reverse strand, counting down.
TGCTCCACTGAGCCCAGAATGGTCTGGGTGCCGTAAGGGTGTTTTTTGTAGAGCTGGGCTTCGACGGCTTCCCAGAGAATGCTTTCTTTGTTGTCCATGCTGCGGTTTTTTTCTTCGTAGACGGTTTCCAGTTCAGACTGAAACAGTCTGAACACCGGCTCGCGGAAGCGCTCGCTTTCGATCATGGCCCACTGCTCCAGGCGATTTTTGGGCAGTGAGAGCAGATAAACCGTTTCTTCGTTGGAGGTATAGGCATTCAGGCCCTGAGCGCCCAGGCGCGAATACAGGCCGTCCAGTTCACCGGGCACGGCGTATTGACTGGCCTCAATTGACAGCTTGTTGATTTCTTTGCTGAGTTCTGTGCGGCGGGCTTCGTCTGTGGTGTTGAAGTGCTCATCATACAGGGCCACGATTTTGTCCTGCAGCGCTTTTTCTTTGGCGTAGTCCAGCGTGCCCAGCTTGCTGGTGCCCTTAAACAGCATGTGCTCCAGATAGTGGGCAATGCCGGTGGCATCGGCTGGATCCTGCTTGCCGCCAGCGTTGACCACCACCTGGGCATAAAAGCGGGGCTCCAGCGGGTTATGGCTCAGATAGACCTGCAGTCCATTTTTGAGGGTGAAATGGCTGTAGTCCATCTGCACGCTGGCTTTGGGTTTGGCCTGAAAAAAGGCCAGCTGATACGGTGCCTCAGCGGTCTGGGCCAGGGCCGGATGGGCTGCAGTCAACAGGGTGGCCGCCAGGGCCAGAGAGAGCAATCGTTTCATAAAAAGACTTCTTTCTGTGATGGGTATGCTTTTATTATCCCCCAGATTTCACAAAGATCCAAAGGCTTTGAGGGGATGCAAAGCCAGGGACTTTTTGCTCAAAAGTTTTGGTGGCCTGCTTCAGCTGTTCAGCCAGGGGTGCTTTAAAATCGGGGGGCTGCTCTGCTGCTGGCGGACTGCAGCAATCTGTTCGCTGTGCTCGTCGCGCAGCAGCGTGCCCCTCTGCTGCCCCTGACTGGCCAGCACAAAAGGCCAGCAGTCCAGATGGTAAAAGCGGTCTGCCACAGCCAGACCTTCAGACAGCAAAGCCAGACAGAACCCGCAGCGGGTGCTGTCTGGCAGGCTGTCAAGCCAGGTGGCGCTCAGCGGCTCAGAGCTGATAGCCTTCAGCCTGCAGGGTTTTTTCGACCTGTTCGACCACTGTATACATCTGGCGGGGCAGATAGGGCCGGTGGTTTTCATCCAGCACAAAGGCTGTATCGCGGTCGCTCTTAAAGCGCATGTACTCGCGGTTGAGCATGGGGTAATCCTCAATTTCGAGGGCGTAGCGCATGTTTAACATGGCGTTTTTGATAGCGGGCAGCGCACGCTGAAAGCGGGCCTGCATCTCACGGTTCATGTTCTGACGGGCTGAATTGAGCGTATGGACGTATTCAATCGGGTTGGGGTCCAGACGAATCGCTTCGCGGGCAGCGGTTTCAGCGGCAAAATAATCGCGGGTAAACTGGGCCTCTTTGGCCTGTTTGTGCATCAGGGCCGCCAGGCGGGGCTTGATTTTATTGATGGCGATATGGCCACGGTCAGAAACCAGCGGCAGGCGCATGACCGCTTGCAGTTGCTGGTAAGAACCCAGATAGTTCTGGTTGGCAAAAAGCAGGTCGGCCATGATCATGTGAAAACGCTCCTGATCGAGCACTGACATGTTCTGGGGCTGCAGCTCAGCGGCCTGAAACACCTTTAAGGCATGTACCGGCTCATTTTGCTGCAGATAGGCCTGGGCCTGTTTATAGACCAGGGTGAGGCGGTCAGAAACAGAAACGGGTTTATCGGCCAGCTGGGATTCAAGGGATTCGAGCACCAGCAGGGCTTCCTCGGGTTTTTCAGTGGCCAGCCAGGCGTCTGCCGTTAAAAAAGCCAGCTCCACATGCTCTGGATAGCTTTCGCGCAAAGACAGGCATAACGTGAGGGCCTGATCGGCCTGGCGTTCTTTCAAGAAGCCTTCGGCTGTTTGAAAGCGATTGAGGTCAGTCATAGACATGCCCCGGTTCAGCGCGGCATAGTTTTGCAGCAGGCGAATAGAACTCTCCAGCTCAGGCAGGCTGAGGCGGTAGTGATCCATAGCCTGGGCAGCAGAGGCTGTGGTCAGCATAAAAACGAGGGCCGAAAAGCAAAGACTGCGTTTGTTCACCTTAATCACCATCCATCATATCGTCATCGTCATCGAGCTGGATTTCTGCAAAGTCCTCTGGCTCAAAAGGGTCATATTCTTCATAACGCTGAGACTTGGGGTCAATAGCCTCTTCGTTCCCGTTGTCGGGAACGGGCGTTAACCTCAGTGTACGATAGGGATGCACCAAATCAAAGTGCACTTGACCATCTTGCTCTGTACCGATGCGCAAATAGTCAAAACCACAGACATTCAGATAAAGCCGCTGATTGGCAATCACTGTCGCACTCTGGTGATTGGCGACCACACTCATGATATAGCCTTCACCGTGGGCCAGGGGATCGCCGTTGATCAGCTCACAGTAGTGCACATGACCCAGGTCACGCATGATGCGAAAAATATCTTTGACGCCATAAACAATGCCGTTTTCAATAATACAGGGAATTTGATGGTCCGGTTCCAGGTAGGGCATAGAAGCACGAACCTCCTTACAACTTAGGCTCTGCTGAGTATTATAGCCCGATGACGGGCTAAAATTGAACGTGTTTAATCGAGATGCTGCTGCAGAAAGGTGTCAAAACCCGCTGTGCTTTTGAGGGTGACTTCAGGTAATGCAAGCAGTTGAGCGGCTGAAAGCCAGTACTGCTCACAGACCAGACTCAGGCGCAGTGTCTGGCTGGTCTGGACGGCCTGTACCGCGTGCGGCAGATCACCGGGGAAATGGACCAGCAAACCCGTTTGTGGCTTCAGGGTATGCTGTGGCCGTCCCTGGTGATCAAAGAGCTGTAGCTCACCCCCCGGTCCGGGCGGTACCTGCAGGTAAAGCACCGAGACCCTTCGGGGCAAGGGAAGATCCGGATCGTAGCCCCGGATGCTGTGATCCACATGGCGTTCAACCTGGCCCTGCTGGCCAATGGCCAGGACGTTCAGGTAATAGAGGTTCGCGGGTGCATCCTGCAGCAGCTCAAAAAAAGGCATCACTTCAGGCAAGTGCTGCTGCAATTGCGCTACTTGCTGAAAGATCAGCGAAAAACCCTGGGTAGTGCTGAAGCGCTGGTTAAGCACATTCTGGGTCAAATAGGGCGATGCCAGCAACTGCCCGGCCATGGCCTGTATACAGGCGGCTGGCAGGGCCTGCGGCTGCTGATGGATTTTGGGGCGTCTGAGCCAGGCAAACATAAATTGATTATACTACCCTTAAGCACATGTAATTGTTTGAGGAGGCCCTGATGCTGACCCTTTATGACTGGAATCTCTCACCCAACTGCTTTAAAGTACGCTGGGTCCTGGCTGAACTGAGTCTGAGCTATACCCCGGTAGATGTCGACATCTTCAGCGGTCAGGGCCAGCAGGGCGAGTTTCTGAGTTTAAATCCCAATGGCAAGGTTCCCGTGCTCAAAGACGGTGACACCACCCTCTGGGAATCCAATGCCATTATTCTGTATTTGGCCCGCAAAGCCGGCCAGCTGCTGCCGGCGGATCCCGGCCAGCTGGCCATGGTGGATCAATGGCTGCACTGGCAAGCCGCGCATTATTACCAGCCGGTGATCGGTCTGGCGCTGGAGCACATGCTCAAACCCATGTTTGATCAGGCTGCTGATGCGCAGGCCGTGCAGGGCCACACCCGTGAATTCAACCGCCTCAGCAAGATTCTGGACCAACAGCTCAGCCAGCAGAACTGGCTGGTTGGCGATCAGCTTTCGCTGGCGGATATTGCCCTGGCTTCGACGCTCTTTGCCCGCCAGCAGGTGGGGCTGAGCCTGAGCGGCCTGCCCTATCTGCAAAACTGGCTGGAACGCCTTGAAAGCCGCTCCGCCTGGCAGCAGGCATCACGCTGAAAGGGCAGGCCGGACTGAAAGGCGCCAAATGAAAGGCTTGCAGATCTATGTTCCGGCAGCGCCTCTGAATCGCTTTATTGCTTATTTTTGGTTATTACCAGCTTATCTGCCCGGACACCCCTGGGAGCGTATTTTGCCCCAGGGCAGCCTGGAGCTGGGCCTGAATCTGGGGCCAACACCTTTTCTGCTGGTTCAGCACACAACGCTGAACCAGCAGGTCATTGAAGGCTTTCTGGTCAGTGGCCTGCATACACAGCCCTATTTTGTTTCAACAGCAACAGCTATTGATCTGCTGTGTGTTTATTTTAAACCCGGTCAGGCCAGTGCTTTATTGGGTTATCCGGCCCATGAACTCTTTATGCAACATCTGCCTTTGGAAGTGCTCTGGGGCAAGCCGGCTGCTCTTTGGGCTGAGCAATTGCGTGAAACCTATGCCCGTTCAGGTGCACAGGCCTGTTTTCGCGTGCTTGAAAAACTGCTGCTGAAACGCCTGGGGCAGGTTTCAGTCGGCCTGCGGCCAAAGCAGGAACGCCTCCAACTGGCACTTCAAAGTCTGAACAACACCGAGGCCCGGCCCCGTGTGCGGCAAGTCTGTGAGCGGCTGGAAATGAGCACACCACAGCTGATTCGTTATTTTCAGACCCATCTGGGCCTTCGCCCCAAAGCCTACCAGCGGGTTATCCGGCTGCAGCAGCTGCTGGCGGGTGTAAGTCAGAGTGCTGGCGTACGCAACTGGGCTGAACTGGCGTATACTTTTGGTTACAGTGATCAGGCACATCTGAACCATGAGTTTCTGTATCTGACGGGATTAACGCCCAGTGCTTATGCGCCCCAGGATCCGATCCATCTTTTGAATCTGCCCTGTCAGACACCCGTTTAATTTTTTACAATACACCCGCTCTGCAGCTTGCTAACATCAGTGCAGGAGGTGAGTCTATGTCTTATTATCGTGAATTGATTTACCATGTGGCCTGCAGTCTGAATGGGATGATTGCTGGTGTGCAGGATAATCTGGATCTCTTTTTCAGCCCCCGGCTGTGTGAAGGCCCTCATGTGGATGATTTTTTGAAACAGATCAAAAATTACCAAACGGTCCTGATGGGGCGGCGTACCTATGAAGCAGGGTATGCTTTTGGTTTACAGCCAGGGCAAATCGCTTATCCTGGTCGGGAGCATCTGGTTTTTTCATCACAGATCAGGCTGCCTGCAGACAGCCTGGTTCAGGTTTTTGATGGCGATGCGGTCAGGCATGTCAGGATGCTGAAGCATCAACCAGGTGGTCCGATCTGGCTCTGTGGAGGTGGTGCACTGGCAGGCAGTTTGTATCAGGCGGGCCTGATTGACCGTCTGATATTAAAATTGAATCCTGTTGTTCTTGGGCGGGGTGTTTCACTGCTAGGGGAGTGCATGCAGACAGCCGGCACCGGCAGCCTGAAAAAATACCAAGCCTATGATAACGGAGTGATCCTGTTGGAGTATCAGCTGAACAATTCTTAAACCAACATTCCGGACACTGCAGATCAGTCTGCAGCGGTCCGGGATAATGCTCAGGTTTAGTAGCGGTAGGCTTCAGGCTTGTAAGGACCTGCCACTTCCAGACCCAGGTAGCTGGCCTGCTCAGGGCTGAGCACGTCGAGTTTTACACCCAGTTTTTCGAGGTGCAGACGGGCCACTTTTTCGTCGAGGTGCTTGGGCAGAACGTAGACTTTGTTTTCGTAGCGCTCAGGGTGCTGCCAGAGTTCAATCTGGGCCAGCACCTGGTTGGTGAAGGAGCTGGACATCACAAAGGAAGGATGGCCCGTGGCACAGCCGAGGTTGACCAGGCGCCCTTCGGCCAGCACGATGATGTCTTTGCCGTCGATGGTGTATTTGTCGACCTGGGGCTTGATTTCGTCTTTGGTATCGCCATAGCTGTTGTTGAGCCAGTGCATATCAATTTCGATATCAAAATGGCCGATATTGCAGACAATGGCTTTGTCTTTCATGGCTCTGAAATGCCGCTCGGTGATGATATCGCGGTTGCCGGTGGCGGTTACGATAATATCGGCCTGTTTGACGGCTTCGTCCATTGTCAGCACCTGAAAGCCGTCCATGGCGGCCTGCAGGGCGCAGATGGGGTCAATTTCGGTCACGATCACGCGGGCGCCGGCGCCCTGCAGCGAGGCGGCAGAACCCTTGCCGACATCGCCATAACCGGCCACCACGGCCACTTTTCCGGCCATCATAATATCGGTGGCCCGGCGAATGGCGTCTACGCAGGACTCTTTGCAGCCGTATTTGTTGTCGAATTTGGACTTGGTGACCGAATCGTTGACATTGATGGCCGGCATGGGCAGGGTGCCTTTTTGCATGCGCTCATAGAGACGGTGCACGCCGGTGGTGGTTTCTTCGCTCAGGCCTTTGATGCCTGCAGCCAGCTCGGGGTAACGGTCAAAGACCATATTGGTCAGGTCGCCGCCGTCATCCAGAATCAGGTTGAGGGGCTGGGTTTTGTTCTGGTTGTCAAAGAAGAGGGTTTGCTCAATACACCAGTCAAATTCTTCTTCGTTCATGCCCTTCCAGGCAAATACGGGAACGCCCGCAGCGGCCACAGCCGCTGCGGCATGATCCTGGGTGGAGAAAATATTGCAGGAGGACCAGCGCACGTCGGCACCCAGGGCCACCAGGGTTTCGATCAGCACGGCGGTCTGAATGGTCATGTGCAGGCAGCCGGCAATGCGGGCGCCTTTGAGGGGCTTGAGTTCGCCATATTCTTTGCGCAGGGCCATCAGGCCGGGCATTTCAGCTTCAGCCAGCTGAATTTCTTTGCGGCCCCAGGCGGCCAGAGAAATATCTTTGACTTTGTAGTCCTGGATTTGGGTTGCGGTGGACATGGAGTGATTACCTTCTTATGTTAAAAGATTATGCGCTCACCATAACATGAAATCAGCCTCTGACGCAGAGGCTAAAACGAAAATTTCTTGCCAGTAAAAAAGGGCCGCAGCATCGTTGTGCTGCGGCCCGCGTTTAAGCATTGGCCTGCTGTCGTGCCAACTTGTGGCGCCGGCGCCGGCCGTCCAGCATCAAATCGCTTTCTTCGGCCAGGACTTTGAGTTCCTGCCAGCGCTCTTCGCGCACTTTGCGGTAATGCATTTCTTTGGCCAGACGGCCTTTGCTGGCTTCTTTGATAATCTCTGCAAACTGTGTCATGTGCTTCCTCTTATGTCTGCCGGTTTGGTTCCGGTTTTTAGCAGTCTTATATTTTGATTGCTAATTGTATGTTATAACAAATTTCAGCGTCTGTCAAGTTGTGCCTGATGCGCTGTGTTGCAGAAAAAAATTGAAAAATCCGCAAAATTAACGAAAGCTTAAACTTTAATTTACCTATATAAAAATAAAGTAATTCAAAGGAGCGTGCCCATGCCCAGCGTCGCCACAAACCCGGCCCTGCAGACCAAGGGCTATAACCCCTACGCACGCGCCACCCTCAATAACGGTCAGGTTCCTGCCTTTGAGCCCGATCGCCAGGTCAGCCGTACCCCCGCAGGCCGTGAAATCGGCAACAGCTTTCAGGCTTTTGGTGTGGACGCCTATCAGGCCCCGGCCACCCGCAGCGATGTCACCAGCATTACGGCCAATAATGTTTCTTACCGGGTGTTGGGTGATTTAAACATCAAAGTGCCCTATGCCCAGCTCGATCTTTATGATCGCACCCCCGAAGACGCCATGCACCTTGAGGGCCTCGACTTTAACCTGCACCTGCGCGGCGGCCAGGTCAAGGTCAGTGATGTGGATGTCTCAATCACCGTGGGCAAACTGCTGGACCAGTACAAACTGCCGGTCAAAGACCTGCGCGTGGCCTTTGACCCCGATAACCAGGTCCGGGTGGAAGCCAAAGTCAGCAAGTTCGGCCTTTCGATTCCCGTCAAAGCCACCGCTACCATCGGTGCCACCCCCAGTGGCGGTGTGCAGGCCGCCCTGGGCAAGGTCAGCGTGATGGGCATCCCCCTGAACGGTCTGATGAAAACCTTTGGCATCAGCCTCGAAAAAACCCTCAAGCTGAACGATCCTGCCAAAGGCTTTTATGCCGTTGGCAACACGGTCTACATCAACCCCAACCAGATTCTGGCCCAGCCTGGCATCAACGTGAACCTGCGCCAGGTGGACACACATCTCGGTAACCTGAGCCTGACCTTTGCCGACAGCCCCGCTGACTGGGATGCCACCCGCGAGAACCTTTCACGCCATAACCTGAACGCCCTTGAAATCCGCGGCGGCCACTTCTATTACGACGGCTACTTTGTCAAAGACGGCGTGGTGCGTATGGAAGACAAAACCTCCGGCACCCCGCTGGAAATGGAAAAAGACGGCGAAACCATCATGAACCTGAGCCAGGGCATGGTCGGCGTGACCGAGTATAAATTTGCCGAAATGATCCGGGGCAAACTGGGCAGCGACAGCTCCCTAAAGTACCCAACTACCACTCTCAAAGCCAATGCCGCTGAGCTGGGCGGCCTGATGTGGGGCGCTGTACCCCTTAAGCTGGACCTGGCCTTTGGTGCCACGGCCGGCGGCCAGCTGATGTTTACCCCCGGCAACGCCAAAGCCTTTGGTTTTGTGCCCCTGCCCGACGGCCTGATCCGCAAGCAGGTGGTGGGCATGGTCGAAGGTGGTATTCCTTACGGCAAGGGCGTGGCGCTGCCTTCGCTGGGTGACACCCACCTCGGCCATCTGCGCCAGGTTTCGCATCAGCCTGGTTATCTGATTCTGGAAGCCGGTCAGCCGCCAGCAAGTTACCCCAGCCGCAATTAAAGCCTGGAGCGCCCTGCGGCGTGCAGGCAAGTTTTGGGCGGCTTTTTTCGACAATAGCTACATAACGCTTTATACCGAGGACCGCTTATGCAAGTTTCAGCTGCCCTGCATCTCTCTGCTCCCACTTACACCGCCGCTGCCCCGCTCTCTTATGCCACACCGGTTGCTCCGGTCGCATCGGGCGTGTGGTCGGCTGATGCCTACAGCCTGAGCTACGCCCAGAGCGAAGGCCCCATTCCCAAAGGGCCCCTGCCGCCAGAACAGGACCCACCCCCGCCCGGCAAGGGTGAACTCGGCACCATGCTGCGTCTCGGCGGCATTCTGGTTGGCGGTGCTGCCGTTGGGGGCACCGCAGGCTATCTGGCGGGACGCGCTTTTGGTTTCAGCACCACTGTTGGCGCCACTGTCGGCGCCACGCTGGGCTTTGCTGCCCCGATTGGCATGCTGGCCTATGCCCTGTACAGCTGGGGTAAAGGCAGCTAGCCTTCAACCGGCTCCAGTGCGTGGGCCTGCAGAATTTCTAAGCTGACCCGCTCCAGCACCCGCTCATGGGTCGAGGCCAGATCCACCGGTGGGGCTTTGCCCGCTTTATAGGCCTCGATCCAGCGCAGCAGGCAAAGGCACCATTTATCACCGGGTTTGAGGCCCGGAAAGCCAAACTGGGGGTAGGGCGTACTCAGATCATTGCCCCGTGACTGGCTGAAGGCCAGAAATTCAGCATTTACTTCGACACAGACCAGATGCTGGCCCGGATCCTCGGGGCCGCAGTTGCAGTAGCCGTCGCGGTGAAAGCCCGTCAGAGGATCCATGCTGCAGGGCCTGAGGTTTTCACCCAATACATTGCGTACAACAGACATTGTGTTTACTTCCTTTTTTTTTGAGCAGCATACCGCGTGCTGCAGCGCAGCGGCAAATCGGCGTATAATGGCTTTGTTGCATAAATAAACCCCAGGGGTTACAACGAGTTGTATCCTGGGGGTATGAAAAAAATTTTGTACAAAGTACAAAACTGGTCTGAGTATAACAAATCTCTGGAGAAGAGAGGAAGCCTTACGGTCTGGTTTTACGATGGATTTGAGCAGGATTGGCTGAATACCGAAAAACACGGAGGGAAAGGAGCCTCCATGACTTACTCTGAAGGTGCCATCGAATTGTGCATGATGGCCAGACACGTGTATAGCCTTCCGCTGCGCCAAACCCGTGGTTTTGTCTGCTCCATACTCAATTTGATGGGCCTGGAACTGCCTGTCCCTTGCTACAGCACATTGAGTCGTCGGGCTGGAGGCCTGGAGATATGTATCCGCGAGAAAATCAGATCCGGAGAAGCCGTTGAGATTGCATTTGACAGTACGGGTTTGAAGGTCATGGGTGAAGGAGAATGGAAAGTGCGAACGCATGGTAAAGGGCAGCGCCGGCAGTGGAAAAAGCTGCATTTGTCTGTAGATATTCATACCCAGGAAATTATGTCTGCCGTTGTCACTGGCTCTGACACTGCTGATGGCGAGGTTTTGATGGACTTGCTTGACCAGATTCCCGAGAAAATTGATCAGGGTTTTGGCGACGGTGCTTATGACAGCGCTGAAAACTTCAGGCTGTTGGCAAAACGTAAGGCTTTGGCCACTATTCCCCCACGCGAAAATGCTGTGCTGCATCAGGCTCCTGGCTATCCAATGACGCGAAATCTGCATGTTCATGAAATGCGCGTTTACGGGAAAAAAGGCTGGAAAGTAAGGCATCAGTATCATCAGCGCAGCAAAGCAGAAACGGCAATGTCTCGGTTGAAAGACGCTTTTGGTGAACGTATACCCAGCCGAAAGGATGAAAACCAGGCTGTAGACCTGTTTGTGCGCCTTAAAATTCTTAATCGCTTTTTTGAGCTTGGAAAACCTTGTTCAATACCTGCTGCTATGGGGAGTTGAAATGATGACCGGTCCAGGGCAAAATCTGTTTTTGGGAGCTGCTCAGAGTGATTCATGCAACAAAGCCGCGTATAATACTTCTATGACAGAACCCCAGGATTTTTACAGTCAGGCCCTGCAGCTCAGCCAGGCCCAGACGCCCTTTGTGAGTGTGCATCTGGTTGATACCCTCGGATCGGCCCCGCAGGAGATTGGGGCGCGGATGCTGGTCAGCGAACGCGGTCGCTGCTGGGGCACGGTCGGCGGCGGTAAGATTGAGCAGCACTGCATTCAGACCGCTCAGGAACTCTTGCAGCGCGACAGTGAGCGCGACTGCTGGTTTTATGAGTGGAACCTGCAAACAGAGATTGGCATGACCTGCGGCGGGGTGGTGCGCATGGTCTTTGAGCGTCACCGGCCCCTGCGCTGGCCGATTGCTGTCTTTGGTGCCGGTCATGTGGCACAGGCCCTGATTCCGGTGCTCTGCACCCTGCCCTGCCAGGTGATTTGCCTCGACACCCGCAGCGAGTGGCTGGAGCGTCTGCCGGTCCATCCAAGGCTGCGCTGTATACATAGCCATGATCTGGCGGCTGAAGTGGCCACCCTGCCGGCCCAGAGCTTTGTGCTGAGCATGACCATGGGCCATGCCCATGATGTGCCCATTCTGGCTGCTCTCTTTGCACGCCAGCAGAGCGAGCCCGACGCCTTTCCCTTTGTGGGGGTGATTGGCAGTCCGGCCAAAGCCGGGGTGATTCGGCGTGATCTGCGCCAGCGCGGCATACCAGACCAGCAGATTGATCAGCTGCACTGCCCCATTGGCCTGCCTTTTGGCGGCAATGATCCGGCAGAGATTGCCATCAGCATCAGCGCCCAGCTGCTGCAGCTGCGCGATCAGCTGCCCGGTGGGCGTGGCAAATGGCAGCAGCCGGGTTATCGCAAAGCCCGCAAATCCAGTGATTCAGAATGAACCGTTCTTCGCACTCCCTGAGTAGACTTGAGGGGATCGGCTGAAGTTTTTTTACACATGAAAGGGTCTCCTTGAGGCGATGGATTCAATAACCACAAAG
>JACYMC010000194.1 GCA_015272195.1 Candidatus Sericytochromatia bacterium | reverse complement strand
GGTTATCTTTGGCCTGTCGTCTTTCACCCAGCGAACGAACAAAGACAATGAATCAAGCGTGAAACGGCCTGTTCAGAGGCTACCGAGTTCAGTAAAAACTCCCGAAATATACCCTACACCTTATGTGAACGCACCTTTGTGAGAAATGCGGGCTAACACTGAGCAGGTTTAAAAACGGTTATAATTGTGAGACTTGCACTTTTTAAAAAGCGCAAACACTATCAATCCACGCGGAGCTTTATCTTTTATGCTTAAACGTTCTCTGACCCTGTTATGTTCACTGGCCGTGCTGTCTGCCAGTGCCTGTACCCCTCAGCCGGCGGGTAATCCAGGTGGCGCCAGCACGCCTGATGCGGTGGACGCAGCCAGCAATCTGGTCCTTGAGGCCGAGCTGATCTTAAGCGCTGAAAACGATGCGGGCATCGAAAACCCCATCACCCCGGATCAAATCGAAGCGATCGAAATTGACGGTGAAAGCTACAGCGCCAGCGATCTGGAGCTTGAAGAAGGCAGCTTCGCCGTGCTGCAGAGCAAGCAGCGCTCTTTTCGTCTGAACTATAAGGTGGTGCAGATGGGCAATAAAAAAGCCTATGCCTACCGCATCATGCGGCAACGCGGTACCTCCAGACCGTCTAATGCCGACGCGGTCAACTTTCTTTACCGCCATCCAGACAAAGGCCGCCAGATGATCCAATTGCTGTCAGGCCGCCAGCTGCTTGATGAGCTGCGTCGGTTGCGCCTGCTGCAGCGCAAAGATGGCACGATTATAGGCGGCAGCCCCGATCGCAATGGTCTGCTGGATCGCAATGCCCTGCGCTTTAAAATTCTCAATAATCGTCTGGAAGTGTTTAAAGCAGGCAAAAAACAGCTGATTGACCCGCAGGCCCCACCTGAGAACTTTTCGCCTGAACAGGGCGAAAACGCCAGCGAAATGGAACTGCAAAGTCTTGATCTGCCACCCATCAGCCCGGTGGGTCTGTTTGTCGGCGAGTGGACCCTCTCGCTACTGGGCCAGGAACTGATGGTCAATATTCAGGAAAGCGGTGTGGGCCAGATGCGCGCCAGCACCCAGTTCAACGATCAGTCTTTCAGTGGCACAGCCAGTTATGACCCCAATGAAGCCCAGACCGATCAGCTCCAGCTGAGCGCCCGGGGACCTGCCGGCGAAACCATTGGCTTTGAAGCCCGCGTGCAGGAAAACAACCAGCTCAAGCTGCAGCTGACCGATACGGCCAGCATTCAGGAGCTCGCTCCTTTTGCCAGCGCAGCCCTGGTGCTGAAGCGCAAACTCTAAATTTAACGGTGTCGGGCGGTCAGCCTTTGAGACTGCCCGACATCAGCCCCTGAATAAAATACTTTTGACCGATCAAAAAGACGCCCAGAGCGGGCAAAACGGAGATCACCCCGGCCGCCATCAGCTGGCCCCATTCGGTGGTCTCACGAAAAGCGCCCTTAAAGGCCGCCAGACCAACCGGCAGGGTGCGCATCATTTCACTGTTGGTGACAATCAAAGGCCACAAAAAGCTGTTCCAGGTGCTGATAAAGGTAAAAATACCCAGTGTGGCCAGGGCCGGCAAAGCGGTCGGCAAGGCCACGTGCCAGTAAATCTGAAAAGGGTTGCAGCCGTCGAGGCGAGCGGCCTGCTCCAGCTCCACCGGAAAGCCCAGAAACCACTGGCGCAGCAGAAAGATGCCAAAGGCGCCAAACAGGCCGGGCACAATCAAAGCGGCATAAGTGTCGATCCAGCCCAGGCGACTCATCAGCATAAAGAGGGGCACAATATTGACCTGGGGCGGAATCATCATGGTGGCCAGAAAGAGCAGAAACAGGCCGTTGCGAAACGGAAAGTGCAGGCGGGCAAAGGCGTAACCAGCCATTGAAGCGGTCACCATCTGGCCGGCGGTGGTCAGCACCGCCACCAGCAGAGAATTCCAGAAAAAACGGCCCAGGGGCACGGCGTCCATGGCCGCCGGGTAGTTCTGCCACTGCAGCGGATCGGGCATCAGCTTTGGCGGGAAGGCGTAAATCTGGGCTGTACTCATCAGAGAGGTGGCCAGCATCCACAAAAAGGGCACCAGCATAGAAAAAGCCCCCAGCGAGAGAACGGTATAGGCTAGGACTCTTGATCGACCCATTTTTTGCGCACACTCCATTGGATTAAAGTCAGGGTCAGCAGCACCCCAAAGAGCACGTAGGCGATGGCTGAAGCCCGGCCCACATGAAAGTTTTCAAAGGCGTTCTGGTAGAGCCAGTAGACCGCCACGTTGGTGGTATTGCCCGGGGCCCCCTCGGTCATGATATACACCGGGTCAAAGACCTGAAAGGCCGTAATGGTGGACATCACCGAGACAAAAAAGAGGGTGGGGCCGAGTTGCGGCAGGGTCACGTTCAGAAACTGCTGCCAGCGGTTGGCTCCGTCCAGATCGGCGGCCTCATACAGCTCCTGGGGCACGGTCTGCAACCCCGCCAGAAAGATCACCATGCTGTAGCCGAGGTTTTTCCAGACCCCCATGGCGATCAGGGCCGGCATGGCCCAGACGGTGCTGTAGAGCCACTCCACTTTGGGCAGACCCAGCCCCTGCAAAGCGGCGTTGAGCAGGCCGTACTGGGGATCATAAATCCAGTTCCAGACCAGGGCGATGGCCACCATTGAGGTCACCACGGGCAAAAAGTAAATCGTGCGAAAAACCTTGACCAGCCAGCCGGGCTGGTTCATGGCCACGGCCAGGCCCAGGGCCAGCGGAATCTCTAAGAGCACCACCACCAGGGCGTAATAAAAGGTATTGAACATGACCTGCCAGAAGAGCGGGTCAGCAAAAAGCTCGGTATAATTGCGCAGGCCCACCCATTTGGGCGGCGAAAGCATGTTCCAGTGGGCAAAGCTGAGGCCAAAAGAAGCCAGTACGGGGATGGCCACAAAAATGCCAACCCCCAGCAGGCTGGGCAGCAGGAGCCAGAGGGCCCATTGCCATTCGTTGCGTTCTTCCATGCAGGGGTAATGTCTCCGTCGCGTTGGGGTGGGTTGCAGGCTTCAGTGTAACCCATCCGGCGACATGTTAAAATGCCCTTATGCGAATTGCCTTTTTATCGCGGGTGCAACGCCGCTTTGACCATCATACCCTGCAGACAGAAGCCCTCGGTGGCACCCAGGCCGCCCTGCTGCACCTGAGCCGGGAGCTGGCCGCCCTGGGCCATGAGGTACATATTTTTGCCCACGAAAGCCAGGAGCAGGTCTGCGAGGGCGTACACTGGCATCCTGTGCCCATGTTGGCCCGCTTTGCCCGCCAGCATGCCTTAGATCTGCTGATCCCGGTGGCCGACGAGCTGGCGCTGAAGCTGGGCATTCCCGCCCGCCTGACCCTGCCCTGGCTGCACAACGACTACACCTATCTGCGTGAAGAGCTGCCTGATGTCAGGGTCGAATACGCCCAGCTGCTGGCCACCCGCTGCGACAAAGTGCTCTGCGTCAGCCCCTGGCACAAACAGCACCTGAAAGAAATCTTTCAATTGCCGGCTGAACACCTGCTGGTCTTGCCCAACGGTATTTATCCGCCTTATTTTAAGGCCGAACCGACGCCAGCCAGCCCCCCGCGCCTGCTCTACACCTCCAATCCCATGCGCGGTCTGGGCCGCATGCTGGATTTATTTGAGCGACTTCAGGCCCAAAAGCCTGACGTGGAGCTGCACCTCTACAGCAGCCTGCGCACCTGGGGCAGTAGCGCCAGTAAAAATGAAGCACTGGCCGGCGAACTGTATGCGCGGGCCAGCGCCATGCCGGGCGTTATGGTGCACGAGCCTGTACCGCCGGCGCAGCTGGGGGAGGTGCTGAGCCAGGGCAACCTCTGGGTTTACCCGCAGCACGCTTTACCCCCGCACCCGCTGGCTCCGCAAATCTGGGAAGAACACGAAAGCTTTTGCATTGCCGCCCTGGAGGCCCAGGCCGCCGGCCTGCCGGTGATCAGTTCAGCGCGGGGCGGGCTGACGGCGGCGGTGGCCGACGGCGTCAGCGGCCATCTGATCGCTGGCGACCCTTTGTCTGAAGCTTATGCCGAGGCCTTTGTGGCGTACTGTCTGGCGCTGCTGCAGGACGAGGTACAGCGCGCGCAGCTGGGCAAAGCCGCCCGCCAGCGGGCGCTGAACACCTTCAGCTGGGCCGCTGTGGCGCAACAGCTGCTGGCCCAGCTTGAGGAGCTGCCGGTCACGCGCAGTCAGCAGGCCCCCCTTACCAGCCCCTTTGGAGCGCCACGCCTCTCGGTGATTATTCCAACCTATAACCGGGCACGCAACCTGGCCTACTGCCTGGAATCCCTGACATGGCAGGATTTTAAAGACTTTGAGGTGCTGATCTGCGACGACGGTTCCAGCGACAACACCCGCGAGGTGGTCGACAGCTTTCGCGGGCGGCTCAACCTGCGCTACCGCTGGCAGCCGGATCAAGGCTTCCGGGCGGCTGAAGCCCGCAATATGGGGTTGCGCATGGCGCGCGGCAAGGTGATTGTCTTTCTGGACTCAGATCTGATTGTGCCGAAAACCTTTTTGAGTGCGCACTGGCAGGCGATCCAGGAAACACCCCAGGCGCTGATCAACTCCTATGTTTACCGCATGCTGGAGCCCATTGACGACGATCTGGGCCTGCCGCCAGAAGAATATATCCCCAAACACCGCAAGATCCTTAAAATTGACGGGCGCGACCGCTACCAGTTGTTTGAACGCGAGGGTTTAATTGAAGAATCGTATTTTTTAGACAGCAACGCCCTCTCGGTGACCCGTGAATTGATAACGCAGCTGGGCGGCTTTGACGCCGATTTTGTGGGCTGGGGCCACGAAGACACAGAGCTGGGCTACCGCATTGCCCGCCACGGCATTCCCATGCGCCTGATCAAAGCAGGTACAGAAGCGTACCATCTTTACCACGCCGTATCAGAGACCAAAGAAGAAGAGCGGCGCGACAACTGGGGCCGTCTGACCGAAAAGTACGGGATCGGCAACTGGTATCTGCCTTTGTGGGAGCTGCCGGTGGAAGGCCAGGTGCACTGCAGCTACCACGGCAGCCCGCCGCCACAGGGCCTGAGTACATCCCTCAGTGCCGCCTGGATCCTGCGCACGGGCCATGAGGTACCGCTGGACAGCCACCATTACCAGCTGATCGTGGATAAGGGCGTGTTAAAAGAGATCCGGCCCGTACCGGCGCTGCAGTTTCTGCCGCCAGAAACAATAGATATTTCAAAATAAATATCTTAAATCTTGCACATAATCTGAATCTGTGTTTAGGATACCTTTGCATTTTAATCTTCACACACGACACCAGAAAGGTATTTACATCATGCTGAAAAAAGCCGCTTTATTTTCTGTAAGCCTGGGCCTGCTGGCCGCCTGCAACCCCGTGCCCAACGTGATCAACCCGGGTATCGAACCCATGCCGCCGGTGATGCCCAGTGCTGAACCCATGCCTGAACCCACTGCCATGCCGACCGCCATGCCTGAACCTACAGCTGAACCCGCATCTGCCCTGGTCGACATTGTTGAGACCGCCGTGGCCGCCGGCAGCTTTAACACCCTGGCCCAGGCTTTGACTGCTGCCAACCTGGTTGAAACCCTCAAAGGCGAAGGCCCCTTTACCGTTTTTGCCCCAACCGATGAAGCCTTTGCCGCCCTGCCCGAAGGCGCTCTCGATGCCCTGCTGGCCAACCCCGAAGAGCTGACCCGCGTGCTGACCTACCATGTGGTTTCTGGCAGCGTGGATGCTGCCACCGTGACCGGCCTGAGCGAAGCGGCCACCGTGGCCGGCCCCAATGTGGCCATTGAAGTGGTCGATGGCATGGTCAAGATCAACGACGCCACCGTGACCACCGCTGACGTGATGGCCAGCAACGGCATTATTCACGTGATCGACACCGTTCTGATGCCCCCGGCTGCCAACTGATCTTCTGATAAAACGCAAAGCCCGCCGCAAAGACGGCGGGCTTTTGCCTTGCAAAAGACTGGCGCAGCCACTGTCGGCTGTGTTAGCGTGAGATCTGAGGAATCCCACCATGCTCAGAATTACCGATAAAATTGAAATCCCGGCCGACGAACTGGTCTTTGAAACCATGCGCAGCTCCGGGCCCGGTGGCCAGAACGTCAACAAAGTTGAAACCGCCGTGCGTCTGTCCTTTGATCTCTCACAGACCGAATGCTTTGACCAGTACCAGATGCACCGCATCAAATCCAAGCTGCACACCCGCATCAGCAAGGCCGGCGTGCTCTCGGTGACCTGCCAGAGCGAGCGCAGCCAGATCGCCAACAAACAAATGGCCATGGAGCAGCTGCGCCAGCTGTTGCTGGGAGCGCTTCAGCGCCCTAAATTCCGCAAGCCGACGCAGGTTTCCAAAGCCAGGCTCGAAAAGCGCAAAGAGGCCAAACAGCAGCACAAACAAAAAAAGCAGCTGCGTGGCAATCTGCGCAACAAGCGTATTTAAGGCGGCGTTAAGCGCCAGCCGTTGACAAAGGGCACGGTGGCCTCCACACCCTCACGCACCCAGCGCTCGGCCCCCCGCGCCATCTGATCCAGAATCTCGGGCAGGGCGGCCTGCTCCTCTTTGTTAAAGCGCTGCAGCACAAAGCCCGCCAGATCACGGCCGGCGGGTTTGGGGCCAACGCCCAGGCGCAGGCGGGCAAAGTCTTCGCCACCGAGGCGCTGAATAATGTTCTGAATGCCTTTTTGCCCACCAGAAGAGCCCTTGGCCCGCAGGCGGGCCCGGCCAAAGTCGAGGGTCACGTCGTCAGAGAGCACCAGCAAGTGTTCGCGGGGAATCTGGTAATAGGCCAGCAGGGGCTGTACGGCCTCGCCGCTGAGGTTCATGTAGGTGGTGGGCTTGCAGAGCCAGATCTTGTGGCCATCCAGGCGGGCCGCACCCAGCCAGGCCTTTTCTTTGGGGCGCAGGCTGAGGCTGGCCGACCAGCGCTGTGCCAGGACATCGATCAGCAGCCAGCCAATATTGTGGCGGGTCATATCGTATTGCTGACCCGGATTGCCCAGGCCCACAATCAGGTAATCGCTCATTTTCGGGGCCGATGCGCGGCAGACCAGCCGGGCTTGTTGACCTGGCGGGCCCGGCCCAGGCCCAGGGCGCCAGCGGGCAGATCCTCGGTCAGGGTGGAGCCGGCGGCCACAAAACCATCATCCCCAATCGTGAGCGGCGCCACCAGGGTGCTGTTGCTGCCCACAAAGACGTTTTCGCCCAGGGTGGTTTTGTGCTTGGCGGCCCCGTCGTAGTTGCAGGTAATGGTCCCGGCACCTATATTGCAGCCGGGGCCAATCTCAGCGTCACCCAGATAGCTCAGGTGCGAAGCCTTGCTGCGGGGGCCGAGATGGGTATTTTTGAGCTCCACAAAGTTGCCCACGCGGGCGCCGTTGGCGATGCGCGTGCCCGGCCGCAGATGGGCAAAGGGGCCGACATGAATCTGATCCCCCAGTTCTGCGCCATAGACGGCTGACATCACAATTTCACAGTCTGAACCCACCTGAGCATCCTGCAGCAGGGTGTTGGGGCCAATGCGGGAGCCCTTGCCCACGCGGGTCTGCCCCAGCAGGGTCGTGCCGGGCAGAATCTCCACATCCTGGGCCAGCTCCACGCTGCAGTCGATATAAATGCTGGCGGGGTTGCGCAGGGTCACGCCCCGCTCCATCCAGTGCTGACGCAACTGATCCTGCAGCATGGCCTCCACTTCGGCCAGCTCCAGCCGGCTGTTGATACCCAGTACTTCTTCAGAAGCACCGATACAGTGCACGCCGACGGAGGCCTGCTGGCGCACCATCATGCCCAGTACGTCGGTCAGGTAATACTCCTGCTTGGCGTTGTCGTTGCTCAACTCAGGCAGACAGGCGGCCAGGGCCGGCCAGTCAAAGAGATAAATGCCCGTATTGGCCTCACGGATTTTGCGCTCGGCGTCATTGCAGTCTTTGTCTTCGCGGATGCTGATAAATTTACCGGCATTGTTTTTGATAATGCGGCCATAACCGTCAGGATCATCCAGACGGGTGGTCAGCAGGGTGGCCACATGCTGGCCGTCAAGGTGCTGCTGCCAGAGCTCTTTGAGGGTCTCGGGCGAGAGCAAAGGCACATCGCCGTTGAGAATCAGCAAGTGGCCGTGGTAATCGGGCAGCACCGGCAGCAATTGCTGCACGGCATGGCCCGTGCCCAGCTGCTGCAGCTGCTCGACCCAGACCAGGCGGTTCTGAATATCTGCCGGGGCCAGAGCCTGCACGTGTTCGCGCACCTGTTCGCGGCCGTGGCCTACAATCACGTGCAGCGGGCCGGAGACCAGTTCGTTGGCCGCCTGCAGCACGTGCAGAATCATGCTGCGCCCGGCCAGGGTGTGCAGCACTTTGGGGGTGGTTTCAGAATACATGCGCGTGCCTTTGCCGGCCGCCATCACCGCAGCCGTCAGCTGGGTGGAAGTTGTTGTCATCGTCATCGATTTTAATTCCTGTGCGCGCTTATCCATACAGGCGCGTTGATTGTGCCTACAGTGTGACATATTCCGGCCTCAGCTGGCGGTGATTTTTGTCGCGTCTGGTGCTCAGGTTTCAGCGAGCTTAAGACAAAATCGGCAAAAAGACGGAGTTTTGACCGGCCCCGGTCAGGCGCTGGTAAATCTGGACGGCCTGGGCCTCGGTCATGCCGGCAATCAGGTCAACCACAATCCGGGCCCGCTCGTCGCGTTCAGACGTGGCCTCAAGCTGCTCGCGAAAGCTGAAGGGAAAGAGGTCCCAGTCCTGGGGATTGGGCGAGAGGGCCGCCGAATGAAAAATGGCAAAGAGGGTTTCGATCAATTGGTTCTGACCGTATTTCTGGGCCGTCAGGGCCGGGCTGCGCATAACGTACTGCCAGGTCAGCTCCTTGAGCATTTTGACCTCCAGCAAAGCTTCTGGCTGAATCTGAATGCACTGGCCGGCATGCGCCTCAGGATCACACAGCGCAAACGCGTTGATATAGCGGCTGACGCGCAAAGAGGTAAAATCGCGCAGATAGGCCTTAAGACGGTGGGAGCCGTCAAAAGGGGTCTGAATCAACGCCAGCTGGCTGATAATACGCACAAAACTGGCACTCAGGCGGGCCTCACTCTCAGGGTTGCGGAACTCAGCCTGGATCTGCTCCTGGGCCCAGCGGGTAAAGACGGCCTTTAAAAAGCGATCGGTTTCGGAGTCGGGCAGCACCTCCCATTCACCGCTGGCCGTGCGCCGCAGGGAGCCCACCAGCCGGTCCAGCGGGATCAGGCCAGCCCGGTAAAAATCTTCGACATCGTGAATCGAGTAGGCAATGTCGTCGGCCCAGTCCATCAGCTCGGCCTCGAGGCATTTGGCCGTGCTGCCTGCGGGCATGCCCTCACGGGCAAAGGCAAAGTCAGCGGCGTCGCTGTGGTAGGCATTCCATTTTTTGTGTGAACGCGGCCCGTGCTGACCATGCAGCCAGGGGTATTTGAGCAAGGCGTTGAGGCTGCCACGGGTCAGGTTAAGCCCGCCAAAATGGGCCTTGCGCACCGCCAGGCGGGTCACAATCCGAAAAGACTGGGCGTTGCCCTCAAAGCCGTCGGCCAGCCCCACGCTCTGAGCCAGGGCGTTGAGCTTGTTTTCGGCAATGTGTCCAAAGGGCGGGTGGCCAAGATCGTGCGCCAGGGCGGCGGTTTCGGCAATATCCGGGTCAATGCCGCCGAGGGCCTGCAGCAGGCGGGGCTCACTCTGCTGCAGCTTCAGGGCCAGGGCGCGGGCAATCTGGGCCACCTTAAGACTATGGGTCAGGCGGTTGTGAAAGATATGGCCCTCCTGGGCTGAGACCACCTGGGTCACGCCTGCCAGACGGCGAAAGGCCGAGCAAAAGAGCAGGCGGTCGCGATCCTTCTGGCCCGGCGGCCGATAATCCAGTTCATCGGCCTGTAAGCGCTTATCTTCTGGATGACGGCGCAAATGTTTGGGGTTAAGCTCTGACATAAGGCTCAGTATGCCACCAAAATCCCCATGCGTCCAGCGTTTGAGAAGATTGCCGCCTGTTAAAACCAGCCTTAAAATTAGCCTTAAAATAACTCTGACTTAAACTATGATTAACCGGGATTTGTCAAAAACCACCGATAACCTTTTTATCACTTCTGCCATGAAAGCATTAATCAACACCATGCCCGTCAACGCCATCACCCCCGCCCAGGGCCACCTGACCCAGCTCAAGCAGCAGGGTCAGCTGTACCGTTCTGGCGGTCAGGGGACCGTGGATCCTGAAGGCCTCCAGGCCCTCAATCAGGTCAAAGGCAGCACCCAGCGCTTGCTGGGTACAGGCATTGCCGGTGAACAAGCCAAAGAGGCCAGCAGCACCCTGATCAATATTGAGCGCATCAGCCGCCTGAGCGAAGGCGATATCAACGCGGTCAATCTCAAGGCCGCCGTGGATCTGGGGCAGCGGGTGGTCAGCGACGGCGACATGCAGGACTTACTCGGACGCATTGGCACGCCCCTGGCGGCCCTGGCCTCAGCCGAGGGTTTCAGCAACTCGCTGGAGCGCACGCTCGACAACCCCACGCCCCACAACATGAAGTCCTTGCTGGGCTCCACCCGTGGGGTAACCAGCAGCGCCAGCCAGATCAGCCTGATGCTGGCTGAGCACGCCGGCGAAGCCGGTAGTATTCTGGTGCGCGGCAGCCAGACCCTCAACAAAATCAGTCCGGTGGTCAATACGGGCATTGCGGTAATGGATGTGGCCATTGCTGGCAGCGATATCAAAACCTTCTGGGAAGACAGCAGCGTCAAAAACGGCGCCAAAATGACCCTCGGCCTGGTGGCGGCAGGCGCTTCGGTGCTGAACCTGGCCAAGCTCCCGATTTTTGGTGTCAATGCAGCCATTGTGGCCGTGGTGGCCGATGTGGCCAAGCTGGGGCTGGATATCAACTGGGGCAAAGTGGGCCGGGGCGCCCAGGATCTGGTGCACAGCAAGGCCGTGGCCGCCAGCCAGAAAATGCAGGCCGGCCTGAGTCGGCCCCAGCCCAGTCTCAGCGGCACCCCCATCAGCGGGGCCATCGGCGCCCACACCGCCATGGTGGGGCTCAGACAGAACTAGAGTCTGTCGTCATTTAAGCGAGATCCAAGTAGGGGCACAATGGTTCAGCACGAAATTAAAGCCCCGGCGGATAACCGGGGCTGGGGTGATTCAGTTTATAAGCTGACAGACTTAATAGCGCTGATAGTCTCCCCGGGGTGGGCGACGGCCACCTCCATCAGGCCGGGGGCGGGCTTCATTAACTTTGAGGTTGCGCCCCATAAAGTCATTGCCATCCAGCTCACGGATAGCGTTATCGCCGGCTTCAGCTGAGGCCATTTCAACAAAGCCAAAGCCTCTGGAGCGTCCTGTTTCCCGATCCATCACCACACGGGCGCTGGTGACCTCACCAAACGAGGCAAACAGATCTTCAAGATCTGCATCCCGGGTCTGATAAGAGAGGTTTCCAACATAAATATTCATACCGATTGCAATTCCTTAAACCTTAAGCAACTTTTAACAATTTCTCGCTGCTGACAGACAGCCAGGCCATGAGTCTGCGGGCGGAAAGTGCTGCATCATTTTAATATGCCCCTGTGTCGATGTCTATACCCCGGTGTGCTTCAATGTGAGGGCCTCAGAGCCTGAGATAAAAAACACAAACAGACGCGGCCGGGGTATCACGCCTTAATCAAACCAGATGGGGGCTGTCCAGGTCTCATCGGGTACCCCCCCAGGGTTTTGCTGAATAATTTTGGCGAACACAAAGGTACCGGGAGCAGGAATTGCCAGCGGCAAAGCAGCTTCGGTCTGGCCTGGCTGCAGGCTGACTTCACGCACGGGCACGGCCAGACGACCACCGGGCTGATCCATAAAAATCTGAATCAGATAGGCCGCCTGTGGCTCATCCCCGTCCTGTACATTCAGCGTGAGCTGAACCTGGGCATTCCAAGGCATTTCGGCTCCCATCGGCTGGTTATTTGCAAAAAAGAAAACGCGTGTATTGGCATCTTCGGTGGCAAACACCCGTCTTCTGCGTATGGCGTCATAAAGAGAGGCCGGCGTTAAGTCATTCGCCAGCACGCCCGTTCTTCCCGTATGCAGCGTGCCCCAGGTGACAAAGTGATTGTCCTGATCCGCCGTCGGAGCGACGCGAAAACCCTCGTTCAGGTAAAACAGAAAGTCCTCTTCATGAAAGGCCTCTGCCTTACCGACAGGGCGCTGACTGGTTCCGGGACCATTAAGAATTTCAAGGGTTTTGATATAAGGTGCTGAAACCTGTACCAGGGCCTGAAAGCTTCTCTGGTAGTCGTCATAGCCGTAATCGTTGAATTGCTTGGAACTCTGAGCCACAACAGCGCCCGCTTCTTCTGCCGCTTCATGACCGTGTTCATCCTGAACAAAAATAGCCGGCTGAGGCTTGTCTTCCAGCCCCATGTCAGCGCGGTAATTGGGATGGTTCATCTGAATGAACGGCACTTCAGGATGCTGGGGAAGCCAGCGCTCATAGAGGGTTTTAAAATCGCCATTTTCAACGTCAATGATGGTGTCTGCATTAAACACATTGACGTGATTGCCGCGTGAAATGGTCGAAAACTCCTGGCCGTACAGAGCGGCAAATTCACCGCGCTGACTGTAGCGCTGGGCAGTGCGCTTCAGTTCTTCGTAAAGCTGCGGCGTCAAATGAATGCCATCGTTGCCACCGGCTGCAGAATGATTGTGTTCGGTGATGGCAAAAAACTCCATGCCCGTTCTTTTTGCCATTTCATACGCTTTGGCGGGTGTCTCAACACCGTCTGAAAAACCCGTGTGTGAGTGCAGATTGCCAAGATAGGCCCTGAGGGGCGCTGCCTGCTGCGGCGCACTAAAACCTTGAAATGCTCTGGTATTTGCCAGAGGAAGCGAAGACGGCGGAACGGTTTGGCAGGACAACAAAAAGAAAACGGCAGCGAAGGCATATTTTTTGAGAGCCATGTTGTTTATTTTACCCCTTAAATGGCGTGATCTGGACCTGAGGAGGCTTTGCTAAAAGTTTTTATTGCTAAAGCTTAAGCGCCTAATAAGCATTATATCAAAATCAGAGCGATTTTATCGCCTGTAAATCAAACCTGCCACGGGCAATTCATCACGCATCAAGGCGCCTGATTTAGGCCCCGCAAAACACCCCGCCTGCCGCATAAAGGTCTTTTATCAGCGGTTCAGGCTAGTCAAAGCCTGAATACCCGTTAAAATGGGTAGAGTGAAAGATTTCTTGGAGGATGTCATGACTGAACCCCTGCTGGCCGAAAAACGCGCCAACGATCCCGAGGCCCTGAAAGCGTCTGTGCTGAAGCACATGCGCTACAGCCTGGGCAAAATCTGGGAAGATCTCTCCCTGCACGACCTGTTTATGGCCGTTTCACTGGCCGTGCGCGATCGCCTGGTCGATTCGCTGCTGGACACCGAGGCCCGCTACCGCGAACAGGAAGCCAAGCGGATTTTTTACCTCTCAATGGAGTTTCTGATGGGCCAGTCCCTGGCCAATAACCTCTATAATCTGGAGCTGCTCGACAATATGCGCAGCGCCCTGGATGAGCTGGGCGTGGACCTCGACGAAATCTGCGAGTACGAGCGCGATGCGGCCCTGGGCAACGGCGGCCTGGGCCGCCTGGCAGCCTGCTTTTTAGACTCAATTGCCACCCTCAATATGCCGGGTTACGGCTATGGCATCAACTACCAGTACGGCCTGTTCAAACAGGAGATTCAGAACGGGCGCCAGGAAGAGCGTCCCGACGCCTGGATGGAAGCCGGCAACCCCTGGCAGATTGAACGCAGCAACGAAGCCTGCGTGATTCCGGTTTATGGCCGGGTCGAACCCACCCAGGATGCCAGCGGCCATTACAACCCCATGTGGGTCAACTGGCGCGTGCTGATCGGCGTGCCTTATGACGTGCCGATTGTGGGCTACGGCGGCGATACGGTTAACTACCTGCGCCTGTTCAGCGCCAAATCCTCACGCGAATTTGATATGAAAATCTTTAACCAGGGCGACTACATTCGGGCCGTGGAGCAGAAGATCTCAACCGAAACCATCTCCAAGGTGCTCTACCCCTCAGACTCGGTGGCCTCCGGCAAAGAGCTGCGCCTGCTGCAGGAGTACTTTCTGGTGGCCTGCGCCCTGCGCGATATTCTGAACGGCTTTGAGCGCCAGGGCTTTGAGATTCAGCAGCTGGCCGATAAAACCGCGATTCAGCTCAACGACACCCATCCGGCCCTGGCCGTGGCCGAGCTGATGCGCCTGCTGGTCGATGAGCACCGCCTGCGCTGGGAAGAAGCCTGGGAGCTGACCACCGCCACACTGGCCTTCACCAACCACACCCTGCTGCCGGAGGCCCTCGAAAAATGGTCTCTGAAGCTGATGCAAAAGGTGCTGCCGCGCCACACCCAGATCATTAATGAGATCAACCGCCGCTTTTTAAAGCTGGCCCAGTCGGTCTGGCCCGAAGACCCGCTCACGCTGCAAAAGGTTTCGATTTTTGAAGGCGAAGACGAAGAGCGTATGGTGCGCATGGCCCACCTGGCCATTATTGGCAGCCATTCGGTCAACGGGGTCTCGGCCCTGCATACGGAACTGGTCAAAGAAACCCTCGTGCCTGAATTTTATCAGCTCTGGCCGCAAAAGTTCAACAACAAAACCAACGGCGTGACCCCCCGGCGCTGGCTGCTCAAGGCCAACCGCAAACTGGCCGATCTGATCAGCGAAAAAATCGGCGATGACTGGATCCGCCATCTCGAAGCCCTGCGCGGGCTGGAGCCTTATGCCACCGATGGCGACTTTCAGCAGCGCTTTATGGCTATCAAAGCGGCCAACAAGGCCCAGCTGGCCAAAGTCATCAAAGAAACCACCCGCTATAACGTCGACACGGCCTCGCTGTTTGACGTGCAGATCAAACGCATTCACGAATACAAGCGCCAGCTGCTCTGCCTGATGCATGTGATTCACGAATACCTCAGCATTGTCGAAGACGGCCGCATGCCCACCGTTCCCCGCACCTATATCTTTGCCGGCAAGGCCGCGCCAGGTTACTGGATCGCCAAGCAGGTCATCAAACTGATCAACAACGTGGCCAGGGTGATCAACCGTGACCGCCGCAGCCAGGACGTGCTCAAGCTGATCTTTATTCCCGATTACCGCGTCTCACTGGCCGAAAAGATTATTCCGGCCGCTGACCTCAGCGAGCAGATCTCAACCGCCGGCAAAGAGGCCTCGGGCACGGGCAACATGAAGTTTGCCATGAACGGAGCTTTGACCATCGGCACCCTCGACGGAGCCAACGTGGAGATCCGCGAGGAAGTCGGCGAAGACAATATCTTTATCTTTGGCCTGACCGCGCCCGAAATCCAGCAGATGCGCCAGGAAGGCAGCTACGAGCCCTGGAAGTACTACGAAGAGCGCCCCCTGATTCAGCGGGTGCTGGACACCTTCAACTCCACCCTTTTCTGCCCCGACGAACCGGGCCTGTTTGAGTGGCTGTTTGAATCGCTGCACACCCAGGACACCTATTTTCACCTGGCAGATTTTGAATCGTATATCGAAACCCAGGAAGCCGTGGGTCAGCTCTTTTTAGACCGCAGCGCCTGGGCCGAAAAAGCGATTTTAAACGTGGCCCGCATCGGCAAGTTCTCCAGCGATCGCACCATTCAGCAGTACGCTGACGAGATCTGGGGGATCAAAAGCTTCCGGTGATGCCAGATCTTCGGCCCCAGTATAGCGCCTGACGTCTGCTGTGCTGCTGCCGTTGATCTCCGGCATCAAACCCGGAGATCAACAGTCAGGGCGTTCAGCAACAAGCTTCAGACCGTCCCGTTGTCTGTGCGCCAGCCCTGGCGCTGGGCGGCATCGGGGCCCTGCTGCTACATCTGCTTGCCATTGCGATAATGGGCGCGCTTTTGCTGCTGCAGCGCCTGCAGATGGGCATAAAGCGGGGCCGGGGCCTGCTCAGGCTGCGCAACCGTCTGAATCTGTTCGGTATGAAAGCCCTGATCCTGCATGGGCGCCAGAACGCCCGCAAAGGTTTCGGCATCCATTACCGGCAGGCGGCTCAGAATGCGCAGCTGCTGGCGTCCAGGTGCGCCCAGCACGGCGTAGCTGTGCTGCTCGCCCAGCTCCAGCAGCCACTCAGGCTGTGCTATCAGCCCCAGGGCACGCTGGCGGTACCAGCGTCCGCTGTCTGCCAGGCGCAGGCGCAGGGTGCGATCATCCTGGCGCTGGATTTCGAGCCGGACGCCATAGCGGGGCCGGGCTTTGGGGTCCAGAAAAGCCACCTCATACCAGGGGCCGGTAAAATGTTCGAGGTTCAGGCCCTGGGGTTTGGGCAAAGACGACGTTCAGGCCTGCCAGGCATCGTGCAGGCAGTTGGCGGCCACCAGCGTCGCCAGCAAGCCAAACAGACCACCCAGCACCGCAGCCCCCCCCTTTCAGGCGGCGCTGTGAGATCAGCGGGCGGTCACTGCGCGCCGGCTGCAGGCGGCGGCGGACGCGCTGAGCCGTCCGCTGCAACTTGCCCGACCAGCTTTTGATCTGCGGTTTTTTTGAGGTTAAAAATAAAGTATCCCTTCAGCCCCCTTCCCAAAACGCAAATCTCGGCTTAATCTAATACTACAGCGAGGCTTTAAAGTTTGTTAGACTTTCTTCCAAACCAGTTTTGTGGAGGAACAGATGAATAAAGCCTTGATCGAAACCGCTCCGATCCTGGAATTACAGCCAGCAGATGTAAGCAAGCTTGTGAATGAATTGAGCGCGTAC